>NZ_QWKP01000221.1 GCF_003470205.1 Cellulomonas rhizosphaerae | reverse complement strand
CGGAGGTGCAGCAGCTCGTGCGCGTCGCGTCGGTCGCGGGGCGGCGGGTCGACGAGCGGCTGCTGCGTGCCGCGGTCGGCGACGGGTTCGTCGGCTTCGACGCGGCCCTGCGCGAGGCGGTCGCCCACCACGTGCTCGCGGTCGAGGATGACGCGCACCTCGCCTTCCGGCACGCGCTGCTCGCGGAGGCGGTCGCCGCGGACCTGCTGCCGGGCGAGGTCTCGTCGCTGCACCGCGCCTACCTGCGCGCGCTGCAGGCCGACCCGACGCTCGGACCCTCCTCGCAGCTCGCGTCGCACGCGCTGCGCGCGCCGGACCTGCCCGTGGCGTGGGCCGCGTCGCGCGAGGCGGCCCACCAGGCGCACGAGGTGCTCGCGCCCGCGGAGGAGCTGCGGCACCTCGAGGTGGTGCTGCGGCTGTGGCAGTCCGTCGGCCAAGCCACGACCGTGGACGACGAAGACCACGCGGCGGTGCTCTCCGCGGCGGCGGCGGCCGCGAGCGCGGCGGGCCTGTTCGACCGGTGCGTGCAGCTGGCCCGGGCCGCGGTCGAGGACACGGCGGACGACCTCGGCCGCCAGGCCGGGCTGCGGACGCGGCTCGCCCGGCACCTGCTCGCGGCCGAGCGGCTCGACGACGCGCTGGCCGAGGCCGAGCACGCGCTGCGGGACGTCGGCGACGAGCCCACGGCCGCCCGTGCCTGGGCCCTGGCGACCTACGCCCGGTGCGCGCTCAACGTGGACCAGGACGAGCCGGCCGTGACGGCGGGCGAGCTCGCGGTCGAGGTCGCCCGGGCCGCCGGCGCGGTCGACGCCGAGTCCGATGCGCTCACGACGCTCGCGGTGCTGGTCGTCGACGACGCCGACCGCGCGGCCACGCTGCTGGCGACCGCGCTCGACCGAGCGCGCGAGGCGTGCGACCTCGACACCGAGCTGCGCACCACCTACAACCTGGCCCTCAACCGCTTCTACTCCGGGCACCTCGAGCCGGCCCAGACGCTCGCCGAGGCCGGGCTGGAACGAGCGCGCTCGGTCGGCATGGGCAACAGCTCGTACGGGCTGGAGCTGGCGCTGACGGTCCGGCTCATCGACTACACGCGCGGAGACCTCTCCCCCGCGCCGCCGGTCACCGACGCGCCCGACGACCGGACCGGCCCGCTCGCCGCCGTCGACCTGTACGCCGCGACGGCCCGCGGCGACGACGACGTGGTCACGCGAGCCGCCGCGCTGGAGCCCCTGTGGGCGCGGGACGGCTTCCACGCGCTCGTCGCCGGCGGGTGCGCGGTCGACGCCCTGACGTGGCGCGGCGAGCACGACGAGGCCGCCTCGCTCGCCGTGCGGGTCATCGAGTTCCTCAACCGGGCGTGGGACGACTACTTCCTCGGCGGGATCTGGCTCTCGGCGCTCGGCATCGCCGCGCTGGCGGAGGCCGCGGCCGAGGACCGGCTGCAGGGGCGGGACACGTCCGCGCGGGTCGCGCTCGGCACGTCGCTGCTCGAGCGCGCGCAGGAGACAGCCGTGCGGGGCCGCCCTCGCGGCGGCACCCTGGGCCCCGAGGGACGCGCCTGGCTCGCGCGCGCGCACGCCGAGCACGGCCGGCTGCTCGGCCCCGCGGGCAACGACCCCGCGCTGTGGGCCGCGACCCTGGCGGAGTTCGACTACGGCTACCGGTACGAGGAGGCGCGCACCCGGTTCCGGCTGGCTGAGGCGCTGCTCGAGCAGGGGGAACGCGACGAGGCACGCACGCACGCGGCACTCGCGCTCGAAGCCGCGTCCGCGATGGGCGCCGCGCCGCTCGAGGCCGCTCTGCGGGGTCTGTCGCGCCGCGGGCGGCTCTCACTCGCGGGCGTGCACGAGTCGGGGACCGACGTGCTCACGGCGCGCGAGGCCGAGGTGCTCACGCTGGTCGCGCAGGGGCTGTCCAACCGGCAGATCGGCGACAAGCTGTTCATCTCCGGCAAGACCGTCTCCGTGCACGTGTCGAACCTGCTCGCCAAGCTCGGAGCGTCGGGGCGCGCCGAGGCCGTGTCGATCGCGCACCAGCGGGGGCTCATCGGTACCCCGTGAATGTGTGGGCGTGTGGGCCTACGGTGGGCCCATGCCGACGAAGACGCCCGCGGTGGAGCTGGACGTGAACGGCCGGACCGTGCGCGTGAGCAGCCCCGACAAGGTCTACTTCCCCGAGCGCGGGATCACGAAGCTGCAGGTCGTCGAGTACTTCCTCAGCGTGGGCGACGGGATCCTCGGCGCGCTGCTGGACCGGCCGACGACGCTCGAGCGCTGGCCCAAGGGCGTGTTCGAGGGCGCGAAGCTGGCCACCCGGATGGACTCGTCGGGCGACGCGTTCTACCAGAAGCGCGTCCCCGCGGGCGCTCCGGAGTACGTGAAGACCGCGCGCATCGGGTTCCCGAGCGGACGCACGGCCGACGAGGTGGCACCCAGCGAGGTCGCCGTCGTCGCCTGGGCCGCCAACCTCGGCACCCTGACGTTCCACCCCTGGCCCGTGACGTCCGACGACGTGGACTCCCCCGACCAGCTGCGCATCGACCTCGACCCGCAGCCCGGGACCGACTTCTCCGACGCCGCGCGCGTCGCCCCGCGCGTCCGCGAGCTGCTCGCGGAGCACGGGATGGAGGGCACGCCCAAGACGTCAGGCGGGCGCGGCATCCACATCTTCGTGCCCATCGAGCCGCGCTGGTCGTTCGTCGACGCGCGCCGGGCCACCATCGCGCTGGGCCGCGAGCTGGAGCGACGGATGCCCGACGAGGTGACGATGAAGTGGTGGAAGGAGGAGCGCGGGGTCAAGATCTTCGTCGACTACAACCAGATGGCCCGCGACCGCACGATCGCCTCGGCGTACTCGATCCGGTCCAACCCGCGCGCCACCGTCTCCGCACCGCTGACCTGGGACGAGGTGCCGGACGTGCACCCCGACGACTTCGACGTCCTGTCCATGCCGGCCCGGTTCGCGGCGGTCGGTGACCTGTTCGCGCCGCTCGTCGCGCACGCCGCCCCGCGCTACTCGCTCGAGTCCGCGCTCGAGCTCGCGGACCGGCAGGAGGCCGACGACGGCCACGGCGACCTGCCCTACCCGCCCGAGTACCCGAAGATGCCGGGCGAGCCCAAGCGGGTCCAGCCGAGCAAGGACCGTGACCGACCCCGCTGAGGCGCCGGCCTATGCGTCCCCGCGGGGGCGCTGGGTGCTGCTGGCCACCGTGCTGGGCTCGGCGATCGCGTTCATCGACGCGACCGTCGTCACGATCGCGCTCCCGCACATCGCCGAGGACCTGGATGCATCGACCGGAGACCTGCAGTGGACGGTCAACGGCTACGCCCTGACCCTGGCCGCGTTCCTGCTGCTCGGCGGGTCGCTCGGCGACCGGTTCGGGCGGCGGCGGATGTTCCTGCTCGGGGTCGTGTGGTTCGGCGTCGCGTCGGTGCTGTGCGCGATCGCTCCGGGGATCGGTGCGCTCATCGCCGCGCGCGTGCTGCAGGGCGTCGGCGGCGCGCTGCTCACGCCGGGGTCGCTCGCGATCATCCAGTCGACGTTCGCCGGGGAGGACCGGGCGCGAGCGATCGGCGCGTGGTCCGGGCTGGCGGGCGTGGCGGGGGCGATCGCGCCGTTCCTGGGCGGCTGGATCGTGGGCCTCGCCTCATGGCGGTGGATCTTCGCGATCAACGTGCCGCTCGTGGTCCTCGTGGTGCTGGTCGCGATGCGGCACGTCCCCGAGTCGATGGACCCGACCGCAGTCAAGCGGCTCGACGTCGGCGGGACCGTGCTGGGGGCCCTCGGGCTGGCCGGGCTGACGTACGGGTTCACCGCCTGGACGGACCACGGATCGGCCGACGCGGTCGTCGTCGGCACGCTCGTCGGTGGCGCCCTCGCGCTCGTGGCGTTCGTCGTCGTCGAGGCCCACCACCCGGCGCCGCTGCTGCCGCCCGCGCTGTTCCGCTGGCGGCCGTTCGCGGGCGTCAACGCCGCGACCCTGCTGATCTACACCGCGGTGTCCGGGCTGTTCTTCTTCCTCGTCGTGACCCTGCAGGTGGTCGCCGGCTACTCGCCGCTCGCGGCGGGCCTCGCGCCGCTGCCCGTGACGATCCTCATGTGGCTGCTCTCGCCGCGGATGGGTGCGCTCGGAGTGCGGCTCGGGCCACGGCTGCCGATGACGATCGGGCCCGTGATCTGCGGGGTCGGCGCCGTGCTGCTCGCGGGCATCTCCACGTCCGCCCCGTACCTGACCGCCGTGCTGCCCGGGGTCACGTTGTTCGGTTTGGGGCTCTCGTTCACTGTCGCGCCGCTGACCACCACCGCCCTGGCCGCGGCGCCCGACCACCTGGCGGGCGTGGCCAGCGGGGTCAACAACGCGGTCGCCCGCATCGCGAGCCTGCTGGCCGTCGCAGTCCTCCCGCTCGCCGCGGGCGTGGGCTCGTCGCTGACCGACCCCGTGACGCTCGGCCCGGCGAACCGCACCGCGATGATCGTGTGCGCGGGCCTGCTCGTCGGCGGCGCCCTCGTCTCCTTCGCGACGATCCCGCGCACGACGGCCGCCGTCCGGCCGGTCGGCTGACGCCGCCCCAGGTCAGGCGCCCGCCCTCGCCCGTCTGGTGGAACCACCCGGCGCGTCGCTCAAGGCAAGCGTCCAGGACGCCGATCCATGATCCATGGTGCCCGCTCCCGTCGTCGTGGGAATGCGCCCCCTCGCAGCGTCCGAGGAGGCACACCTCGAGCGACTCCGTGACTTCCTGACCGCGAGCGGCGTCGACGTCACGTCGCCTCGCGCGGTCGGCGCCCTGATCGACGCGCAGCTCGCGCGCTGGCAGGCTGCCGGCGCCGGCGAGCTGCCCGACGCCATGCTCGCCGCGTTCGGCGTCGGCATCGGCGATCTCGTGCGGGCTGCCGCGCCGGGGTCGCACTGGGTGCTGCGCACGTCTGCCGAGCGGCCCGGGCCTGCGCTGCTGGCCGCCGAGGGTTCGGCGGCCGTCGTGCCGCTCGACGACGTGCGCTCGCGCTGGTCCGCGGGCACGCGCGACTGGGTGCCCGGGTACGTGGCGGCTGCCGCGCAGCACCTGGCCGGGTCGGCCGGGGATGCACCGCCTTCCGCTCCCCTACCTCCTGCACCTGCGCTGCCCGTGCGCGCGCCGTCGCTCGCCGCCGCCCCGGCCGCGAGCCCTTCGGCACCGGCACTGCCTGCGCGGGCACCCTCGCTCGCCGCCCCGGCAGCGAGCACGTCCGCTCCTGCCCTGCCCACTCGTGCGCCCGAGGCCTCCGCCCCGGATGCCGCCGCGTCTCCTCTGCCGGTCCACGCCCCGGAAAGCACCGCGTTGCCGAGCCGCCGCGCCTCGCGTGTCCCCCGGCCGCGCATCCCCGCCGACCTGCCCGTGCCGCCGTCGGTGCCGGTGCAGATCCTCGCGCTCCGTTCGCTCGACCAGGCCCTCGAGGTCGCGTGCGCCTCGGCCGACCCGTCGACCCTCGCCTTCTACGCCCTCGAGTCCGACGAGATCCTGCGCCCGGTCGCCGACCTCGCGGCAGCCCGCGCGGCCGTCAGAGCGTCGGGTGCCGAGCGCGGCGCCGTGGTCTGGGTCGCCGGGCTGGACGAGGAGGCGCGGGTGGTCGACCACCCTGCCGCCGTCCTGGTCGAGGCCGGCGAGGTGGGCGCGGCGACACTCGTCGTCGGCCACCGCTTCACGACCACCCCGACCGACGACCTGGTCATCGTCGGCCAGGGCACGCCCCTCCTGTAACCCTCGCTTCCCGCTCCCGTCGCGAGCGCGGGTCGCACGGCGCCAGCGCGGGTCGCGCGCCACACGCGCTCGCGCCGCCTGACCCGCCGTCGGCGTCAACGGTCAGCGCGTGGCGCCAACGGGCGGCCCGCGGCGTCAGGGGTAGCGGCCGGCGGCAGCGGGGCCGGGGCGGTCAGGAGCGGAGGGCGTACCAGCGGGCGCCGAAGCGACGGGTCACGCTGCGGCCGCTGATGTCCGCGAGCTCGTCGAGCCGGGCCAGCACCGCCCAGCCGACCTGCCGCGCGGTGGGGTCGTCGGGCGCGTCGAACCGGATCGTCACGCGGGCCTCGCCGCGCACGACGCCGAGGTCGAACGCCTCCACGACCACCCGGTCCTGCGCCACGGCCACCGCCTCGGGCAGCACGTCCTCCGGGTCGGTCCCCGGCTGCAGCAGCCCGACGGCAGCTCTCACGCGATACGACGGCACCCGCCCATCCTCTCCCGCCTGCCGGCGCCCTCAGCACCGCATCCGTGGTTGCACGACACGCCGCGGTCTGCGCGGCGAGTCGTGCAACCACCCGTGCAACGAGGGCTGCAGCGAGCCGGGGCTAGGGTCGGGACGCGGGCGCGGATCCGCACGACACGGGGGTGCACATGAGCGAGCGACCGACGGCCTTCGAGGTGCACGAGTCTGGGGCCTACCTCCACGGCACCAAGGCCGACCTGGCCGTGGGCGACCTGCTCGTCGCCGGACGGCGCTCCAACTTCGGCGGCGGCCGCACCGCGGGACACGTGTACTTCACCGCGACGCTCGACGCCGCGACGTGGGGCGCCGAGCTGGCGACGGGCGAAGGGCGGGGGCGGATCTACGTCGTCGAGCCCACCGGACCGATCGAGGACGACCCCAACGTCACCGACAAGAAGTTCCCCGGCAACCCGACGCGGTCGTACCGCAGCAAGGACCCGGTGCGCGTCGTGGGCGAGCTCGAGGACTGGGTCGGCCACGACCCCGAGCAGCTGCAGGCGATGCGCGACCGGGTGGCCGACCTCGCGGCGCGGGGCGCCGAGGAGATCGACGACTGAACCCGGAGACGCCGAAGGCCCCCACGAGGAGGGCCTTCGGATGTGTGAGCCGCCTAAGAGAATCGAACTCTTGACCTTCTCATTACGAGTGAGACGCTCTGCCGACTGAGCTAAGGCGGCATCGCCGGACTACTGAGGAAACCCGTAGGACCCGGCGAGCGCGCCCACTGTACCCGCCAACACGGGCAGGTTCCAAAGCGGGTCAGCAGCGGGTGCCGTCGTCGGGCACGGTCCCGTCCACGAGGTAGGCGTCGACGACCTTGGCGATGCACGAGTTCTCGGCGCGGTAGGCGGTGTGGCCCTCGCCCTCGTACGTCAGCAGGACGCCCGACGAGAGCGTCGTGGCCAGCGACTGCGCCCACTTGTACGGCGTCGCGGGGTCGTTGGTCGTGCCGACGACGAGGATCGGTGGAGCACCCTGCGCGCTGTAGTCGTCGAGCGAGCCGACCTCGGGCACCGACCAGTCGCCGCACGAGGTGCCCCCGTAGGAGAAGAACGAGCCCACCGTGGGTGCGACCTTGGTGATCTCGGCGGCCTGCGCGCGCATGTCGTCGACGTCGGTCGAGCTGCGGTCGTCGAGGCAGTTGACCGCGCGGAACGCCTCCGTGGAGTTCGTCGAGTAGGTGCCGTCCTCGGCGCGGTCGTAGTAGACGTCCGAGAACGACAGCAGGATCGAGCCGTCGCCCTGGCGGATGGCGGCGGTCAGGCCCTGGGTCAGCGCGGACCAGAAGCTCTGCGAGTAGAGCGTGACCGCGATGCCGGAGAACGCGAGAGCCTGGGTCAGCTCGCGGTCGGTGCCGGTGTCGAGCGGGCTCGTCTTCGCGCGGTCCAGCAGCGCGCGGATCTGCTTCATCCCGTTGTCCACCGACCCCGTCAGCGGGCAGCTGCTGCCCTTGAGGCAGTCGGCGACGTAGGCGCGCAGGGCGCCCTCGAAGCCCGCTGCCTGGCCCGACTCGATCGCCCCCTCGGTCAGCGTCGGGTCGAGCGCGCCGTCCAGGACGAGGCGGCCGGCGCGGTCGGGGAACAGGGCCGCGTACGTCGCGCCGAGCTTCGTGCCGTAGGAGAAGCCGAGGTAGTGCAGGACGTCGTCGCCGAGCACCGCGCGCATCACGTCGAGGTCCTTCGCGGCGCTGATCGTGTCGACGTGGCCGAACACGGCGCCCGAGCGGTCGAGGCACGCGTTCGAGAACTTCGCGCTCTCGTCGATCATGTCCTGCAGGCCGGCGTCCGTGGACGTGTCCGGGTCGAGCGCGGTGATGCGGTCCATCTCCTTGGCGTCGACGCACTCGATGGGCGACGAGCGCTGGATGCCGCGCGGGTCGAAGCTGACGAGGTCGAAGCTCTTCTTCAGCGTGGAGGTCGCCTCGCCGAGGAACGACTGCAGAAAGTCGACGCCCGAGGCGCCGGGCCCACCGGGGTTGATGAGCAGCGAGCCGATCGGCGTGTCGTCGGCCTCGTGGCGCGCGAGCGCGAGCCCGATCGTCTCGCCCGAGGGGTCGTCGTAGTCGAGCGGGACGGTCAGCGTCGCGCACTGGCCGGCGTCGCACTTCTTCCAGTCCAGCTGCTGGTCGTAGAAGTCGGCCAGGTCGCCGTAGTCGACGTCGGCCGACGGGCCGCTCGCCGAGGACGTGGGCGCGGTGACCTGGTTCTTGTCCGGCGCGCAGCCGGTCAGGACGAGGGCCGCGATGCCGACCAGGACGACGACGGGACGCAGCAGGCGGGCAGTCGGCATGCGACGAGGGTAATCGGCAAATCTGGCAGAACGACTCACCCGACGTCAGCCCTGCGGCCGCAGCGCGATCGTCATCGCCTCGACCGCGAGCAGCGGCGCGACGTTCCCGGCCAGCCGTGTGCGCGCCTGACCGACCGCGTCCATCCGGCGAAGCGTCTGCTCCGCCGTGCTGGCCGAGGCCAGCGCGCGCACGTCGTCGCCGTGCTCGACGTTCACGAGCTCGACCTGGGCCCCGAGCTGCACGACGAGCACGTCGCGGTACAGCGAGAGCAGGTCGACCATCGCGCGGTCGAGCACGTCACGCTGCGCGCGGGTCGCCCGGCGCTTCTGCTCCTCCTCGAGAGTCTTGACCTGCGAACGCACGGCCGGCGGCAGTGCCGCCGCGCCCTCCGCGCCCAGCGAGCGCAGCAGCGAGGCCCGCTCGTCGGCGTCGCGCTCCTCGGTCGCCGCCTTCGCATCGGCCTGCGCGGTCGCGACGAGGTCCCCGGCCGCGAGCACCGCGTCGCCCACGCCGCGGATCCGGGCGGCGACGGACAGCACGGCGTCCCGACGAGCCCGCGCCTGCGGGTCCCGCGCGAGGCGGCGCGCGATGCCGACGTGCGACTGCGCGGCCCGCGCGGCGACCGCAGCGACTGACGGCTCGATGCCGTCGCGGCTCACGAGCAGTGCGGCCACCGCGTCCACCGGCGGCACGCGCAGCGCGACCGACCGGCTGCGGGAGCGCAGCGTGACCAGCACGTCCTGCGGGCTCGGGGCGCACAGCACCCACACCGTGCGGGGCGCGGGCTCCTCGATGGCCTTGAGCAGCGCGTTGCCGCTCGTGTCGTTGAGCCGGTCGGCGTCCTCGACGATGATCACGCGCCAGCGCCCCTGCGACGGCGAGCGCTGGGCCAGCTCGACGAGCGGGCGGGCCACCTCGGCGCGGATGAACACGCCCTCGGTGGCGACGACCGTGACGTCCGGGTGGGTGCCGTGCAGGGTCGTCAGGCAGTCGTGGCAGTGCCCGCACCCGCCATCGACGCACTGCAGTGCCGCCGCGAAGGCGCGCGCCGCGTTGGACCGGCCCGAGCCCGGCGGCCCGGTGAGCAGCCACGCGTGCGTCATCGCGGACGGGTCGACGACGGCCGTGCGGAGCACCTCGACCGTGGGCTCCTGGCCGACGACCTCGTCCCAGACGCTCACGCGACCAGCTTCTCGACGCGCGTGCGGATCGCCGCGGCCAGCTCGTCTGCGGGCATCGTCGCGTCGAGCACGAGCCAGCGCCCGGGGTCGGCCTCGGCGCGCGCCAGGAAGGCAGCGCGGGTGCGGCGGTGGAACTCGTCGCCCGCGCGCTCCAGCCGGTCGGGCGCGCCCGTCAGCCGGGACTGCCCGACCACCGGGTCGAGGTCGAGCAGCACCGTGAGGGCGGGGAGCAGGCCGT
The DNA here is from genome assembly GCF_003470205.1 of Cellulomonas rhizosphaerae. Classification (GTDB taxonomy): domain Bacteria; phylum Actinomycetota; class Actinomycetes; order Actinomycetales; family Cellulomonadaceae; genus Cellulomonas; species Cellulomonas rhizosphaerae. The sequence continues at coordinate 79,209 of NZ_QWKP01000221.1, read as the reverse complement.
CCGTCGCCCACAGGGACAGGCTCTCCACCTCGTCCGCCCCCAGGTCCCGGCCGCTGCCCTGGTACGCGACCGAGGAGTCGAGGTAGCGGTCGGTGATGACCACGGCCCCGCGCGCGAGCGCCGGCCGGACCAGCGACGCGACGTGGTGCGCGCGGTCCGTGGCGTACAGCAGCGCCTCGGTGCGGGCGTCGATGTGGTCGCCGTGCAGCACCGCGTCGCGCAGGACCTGACCCAGCGACGTGCCCCCGGGCTCGCGCGTCAGCACCACCTCGCGCCCCGCGGCCACGAGCCAGTCACGGAGCAGCCGGGCCTGCGTGGACTTGCCCGCGCCGTCACCGCCCTCGAGGGACACGAACAGGCCGGGTGACGTCACGTGCGCCAGGGTATAGGTGGCTGCCGACAAGCCTCACTCGCCCGGGTAGACGACACCTACCTGCGCGCGGATCTGGTCCATCGTGTGCAACACCTCGAGCGTGCCCTGCCAGGACATCCGCTCGCTCTCGACGGCCCCCTCGGCGATGCGTCGGGCGACCTCCGCGGCCTCGTACTGCAGGCCCTTGGTGCCGGGGTGGTCGAACTCCCACACCCGCCCGTCGGCCCGCTGCACGCGGAACGACGTCGGCCCGTAGAAGTTGCCCGCCACCGAGATGTGGCCCTCGGTCCCGGAGATGGTCGCGATCGTGGGCGTCTTGGCCCACAGCGTCGTCGAGAGCGTCGCCTGCGTGCGCTGGCCGTAGGACAGCACCATCGAGATCTGCCCGTCGACACCCGTGTCCGTCAGCGTGCCGACGGCCGTGACCGAGTCCGGGACACCCAGGAAGTCGTGCGCGAAGGCGACCGGGTAGACGCCGAGGTCGAGCAACGCCCCGCCCGCAAGGGCGGGGTCGAACAGGCGCGACTTCGGGTCGTAGACGAAGGGCTGGCCGTGGTCGGCGCTGAGGTTGATGATCTCGCCGACCTCACCGGCGTCGATGACCTGGTGCAGCGCGTCGACGTGCGGCAGGAACCGCGTCCACATCGCCTCCATGACGAACACGCCCGCCTCGCGCGCGGCGTCGAACACCTCACGCGCCTCGGCCTCGTTGCGCGTGAACGCCTTCTCGACGAGCACGTGCTTGCCGGCCTTGATCGCGAGCAGCGCCTGGTCGCGGTGCTCGGAGTGCGGGGTCGCGACGTAGACGGCGTCGACCTGCGGGTCCTCGACGAGCTCGCGGTAGCCGACGTGCGTCGTCGGGATGCCGTGCGCCGTGGCGAACCGCTCGGCGCGGTCGCGGTTGCGTGAGCCCACGGCGACGAGCTGCGCGCGCGTGTGCTGCGTGACGGCCGTGGCGAACGTCGAGGCGATGCCGCCTGCGCCGAGGATGCCCCAGCGGATCGGAGGTGCGGAGCGGGGATCGGGGGTGCGAGCCATGCCGTCAACCTACCGACATCCGGCCGCCGTGCGACCTCACGCACGCCACGAGACCGCGCGGCCCGCCGAGCGCGAAATGTCCCGCCGAATCGCTTAGACCCCTTTCTTTGCTCGCCTAATTTAGTTACCCTCGGCCCGATCGGCCCAACGACGGACCGAGCGGTCGCCCTGCAGACGCGGGGTCGTTCAACGGAGAACACGATGACCAACCCCAGACACCGGCTCTCGCGCGCGGCCGCGACCGTCGCCGCCGCGGCACTGACCTTCACCGGCCTGACGACCATCGCCTCCACGGCGCACGCGGCCGACGACGGCACCGTGGCGATCGCCGACACCGGCGCCACCGCCCAGACGCGCTCGCTGTTCCGCTACCTGCGCGACCAGCAGGCGCACGGCATCCTGTTCGGCCAGCAGCACGCCACGGACGAGGCCATCTCGGAGCCGTACACCGCGGCCGACGGCCAGCCGATCGAGTCGGACGCCCACAGCGTCACCGGCGACCTGCCGGGCGTCTTCGGCTTCGACACGCTCGCCCTCAAGGGCGACGAGAAGCCGGGCTCTCCCGCGAACACCGACGAGCAGAACGCGGCCGCCCTCGCCGCGCAGTTCGTCCGCGCCGACCGCCTCGGTGCCGTCGTCACGCTCTCGGCGCACATGCCGAACTTCGTGACGGGCAAGGACTTCTACGACACCAGCGGCCGGGTGGTCAGCCACATCCTGCCCGGCGGGGACAAGAACGCCGCCTACCGCGCGTACCTGGACCTCGTCGCGCTCGCCGCGACCGGGGCCGAGCGGCCCGACGGCTCGCTCGTGCCGGTGATCTTCCGGCCGTTCCACGAGAACACGGGCTCGTGGTTCTGGTGGGGTGCCGCGCACGCGACGACCGGCGAGTACAGGGAGATCTTCCGCTACACGGTCGAGTACCTGCGCGACGTCAAGGGCGTGCACAACCTGCTCTACGCGTTCTCGCCCAACGGCTCGTTCGACGGAGACGCCGCCCGCTACCTCGAGACCTACCCGGGCGACCAGTGGGTCGACGTGCTGGGGTACGACAACTACGAGAACTCCAACGCGGCCGACGACTCCTCCGCCTACGTCGACGCCGTCGTGACCGACCTCGAGATGGTCGTCGACCTCGCCGCGGCGCGCCACAAGGTGCCGGCGTTCACCGAGTTCGGCCGCAACGGCGACCGGACCATCAAGCCGACCGGCAACAAGTCGCTGCACTACTTCACCGAGCTCCTGTCCGGCCTGCGCGCGAGCGAGAAGGCCAGCCGCGTCGCGTGGATGCTCACGTGGGCGAACTTCGGCTCGGGCCAGATCTACGTCCCGTACGCGGGCCACGAGATGGCCGGCGACTTCCAGGCCCTGTACGACGACCCGGGGTCCGTGTTCGCCAGCGAGACGGGCTCGCCGTACTCGCTGAGCGCCACCGCAGGCGCCCAGGACCCGGCGGTGCGGCTGGTCACGCCGGCCGACGGCACGCGGATCACCACCCCGACGACGACAGTGCGCGCCAAGATCACCGCGGCGCCCGGGATCACCTCGGTGACGTTCACGGCCGACGGCTTCGCCCCGGTCACGCTCACGCCCGACGAGGACGGCTACTGGTCCGGCACCTGGGAGATCGGCGAGGACGCGCTCACCAACCGGACCGTGGCCGCCTCGGTCACGGCGACAGGCGGCGGGACCAGCCTGTCCGCGGACGTGTCCCTCATCCTCGGCGCGGCCCCGGTGCTCGCTGCCGGCACGGTCGACGACTTCGAGGGCTACGGCGACGACGTCGCGCTGCGCGCCGCGTACACGGTCAACAACGCGTCCTCGTCGGCCCTGACCCTCGCCGAGCACGGCGACGGCAAGGCCGCGCGCCTGTCCTACGACTTCCCCGCCTCACGCACGGGCTACCTGGGCTTCGGCACGTCCTACGCGCCCACGCAGAACTGGTCCGGTTTCGGCCAGCTGGACCTGTGGATCGACCCGGACGCGTCGGGTCACAAGCTCGTGGTCCAGGTGCAGGCCGGAGGCGTGACGTTCGAGGCGTACCCGTCGCTCGCCGGCGACGAGCCGTACGTGGCGCACCTCCCGTGGACCGACTTCGCCCCGGCGCCGTGGGACACCGCCAATGCCGGTGCCACCCTTACGTGGGAGCGGCTCGCGAACGTCAGCCAGTTCTTCACCTACCTCAACGACGCCGGCGGCAGCGCGCCGCTGACCGGATCGATCGTCGTCGACGACATCGAGGCGTCCGGCGAGGGCGAGTACGTCGACCCCGAGCCGTCGGCCGAGCCGATCCTCGTCGACGACTTCGAGTCGTACGCGGACGAGGCAGCCTTCGACGCCGCCTGGGGCAACCGCGGCAAGACCGACCTGATCTCGCTGTCCACGGACGCGGGCGAGGGTGAGCACGCGCTGTCCTTCGCCTACGACAACGCGAACGGCGGCTGGCAGGACGTCGCCCGCTGGCTCGGCGGGCAGAGCTGGGCAGGCCGTGACGCGCTCTCGCTGCGCGTCAAGGGCGACGGGTCGGGCAACCAGCTCGCGATCCAGCTCGGCACCGGCGGCGGCAGCTACTACCTCGCGCAGGTCCCGCTCGCGGACTCGTCGTGGCACACGGTCGAGATCCCGTTCTCGTCGTTCGCACCCTCCTGGCCGGCCGACCTGACGGACCCGCTCGACGACGCCGCGCTGGGCGTGGTCAACGAGCTCGTCATCGCCTCGAGCTCGACCAGCGGGTCGGGCACGTTCGGCGCCGACGACATCCGCGTCGTCGGCGGCGAGGTCGCACCCGAGGTCCCGGACGGCACGCCCGAGGTCCTCGACACGTTCGACCCCTACGCCACGACCACGGACCTGCGCGCCTCGTGGAGCAACAACGCCGACCAGGCGTGGGGCGACGGCTGGCAGCTCTCCCTCGCGCCGGGCAAGGGCTCGGCGGGCTCGAAGGCCGGGCGGTTCGACTACGACTTCGGCACGACGACGTACCTGCAGGAGTCGCGCTGGCTCGGCGGGCACTCGTGGGCCGGGCTGGACGGCGTCACCGCGTGGATCGACCCGAACGGCCCGGGCCAGCAGGTCGCGCTCCGGTTCCGCACGGCCTCGGCCGACGGCACCGGCGACGACTGGTTCTGGGACCTGCCCGTCCCGCTGACGGGGACGGCCCGCACGGTCCAGCTCGCGTTCGACGACGCCGTGGTGACCTACCCGTCGGGCCTCTCGTCCTCGCTGCGCCCCACCCGGGCCCAGCTCGCGAAGGTCAACGAGTTCATCATCATGGCGACGCAGGCCAACCCCGCCCTGCCCGCGACGGGCTCGTTCTTCGTCGACGACCTCGCGGTCGGCGACTTCCCGGCCGAGCCCGTCCAGGTCGCCCCGGCGATCACCACGCAGCCGGCGTCGGTCTCCGGGTCGCTCAAGGGCACGGTCACGCTGACCGCGGCCGCCACGGGCGAGCCGGCGCCGACGGTCCAGTGGCAGTCCCGGAAGGCGGGCTCGTCGTCCTGGACCGCCGTGGCCGGCGCCACCGCGCCGACGCTGAAGGTCACGCTGAGCAGCACCACCGACGGCACCGCCTACCGCGCGGTGTTCACCAACGCGGCGGGCTCGGCCACGACGAACGCGGCGACCGTCACGGTCACCCGCACCAAGCCCGTCGTCACGACCCAGCCCCGGTCGGCGTCGGCCCCGCTCGGCCGCACCGTGAAGCTCACGGCCGCGGCCACGGGCTACCCGTCCCCGACCGTGACGTGGGAGCGCCGCGCGAAGGGCTCGACGACGTGGCGGACGATCCCGGGCGCGACGTCGACGACGCTGCGGCTGGAGCTCACGAAGGCGCTCGACGGCGCTCACGTCCGCGCGGTCTTCCGCAACGCGGCCGGCAGCACGGCGAGCAACGCCGCGAAGGTCACGGGCACGCGCGTGGCACCGCGGATCACGAAGCAGCCGTCGTCGGTGTCCGCAGCACGCGGCGCGAAGGCGACGTTCCGCGTCGTCGCCACGGGCTACCCGGCCCCGACCTACCAGTGGTACCGCGCCAAGGCGGGCTCCTGGGTCAAGGTCAGCGGCGCGACGTCCGCCTCGTACTCGCTCAAGGCGACGGCGTCGGCCTCGGGCACCAAGCTCAAGGTGGTCGTGAAGAGCTCGGCGGGCAAGGTGACGAGCAGGACGGTGACGCTCCGCGTGCGCTGACGGACCCGACGCCCCACCGGCGAGCCGCCGGTGGGGCGTCTCCTGCCCGTACGGTGGAGCGATGGGCTGGGTCGAGCACGCGATGTGGTGGCAGGTGTACCCGCTGGGCTTCGTCGGGGCGGCCGACGAAGGACCGGCCGACGCACCCGCCGACAACCACCGCCTGCGCCGCCTCGTCGACTGGCTCGACTACGCGCGCGACCTCGGCGTCTCCGGCATCGCGCTCGGGCCGGTGTTCGCGTCGAGCACGCACGGCTACGACACCACCGACCACTTCACGATCGACCCACGCCTCGGCACGCTCGACGACTTCCGCGCCCTGGTCGACGAGGCGCACGAGCGCGGCCTGCGCGTGCTGCTCGACGGCGTCTTCAACCACGTCGGCCGCGCGCACCCGCTCGTCGCGAGCGACCCGGCGCTGTTCGCCCGCGCCGACGACGGCTCGCTCGCCGTCTTCGAGGGCCACGACGCACTCGTCGCCCTCGACCACGCCTCGCCCGCCGTGGCCGCCCTCGTCACCGAGGTCATGACCCACTGGCTCGACCTCGGCGCCGACGGCTGGCGCCTCGACGCGGCCTACGCGGTGCCCCCGGCGTTCTGGCAGCCGGTCCTCGCCGCGGTGCGCGAGCGGCACCCGGACGTCTACGTCGTGGGCGAGGTCATCCACGGCGACTACCCGGCGATCGTCGCGGAGTCCGGCTTCGACGCGGTCACGCAGTACGAGCTGTGGAAGTCGATCTGGTCGGCGATCGCCACGCGCAACTGGTGGGAGCTCGCCTGGACCCTCGACCGGCACTCGACGTTCGTCGAGGCGTTCGCGCCGTGGACCTTCGTCGGGAACCACGACGTCACCCGGATCGCCTCGCAGCTCGACGACGACGCGCTGCTCGGCCACGCGCTCGCGGTGCTGTTCACCGTGGGAGGCACGCCGGCGGTCTACTACGGTGACGAGCAGGCGTTCCGCGGGGTCAAGGAGGAGCGGTTCGGCGGGGACGACGCGATCCGGCCGGCCTTCCCCGGATCGCCGGCCGAGCTTGCGCCCGAGGGGTGGTGGGCCTACCGGCTGCACCAGGAGCTCATCGGGCTGCGCCGGCGGCACCCCTGGCTGCACCGCGCCACGACCCGCACGATCGAGCTGACCAACGAGCACCTGCTCTACGAGGTCCGCGCGGGCGACGACGCCCTCCTGGTCGCCCTCAACCTGGCCGACGAGCCGTGGGACCCCACGGTCACGGGCGCGGCGTTCCTGGCCGGCGCGACGACCGGCGCGCAGGTCCACCCACGCGGCTGGGCCATCCTGACGGGCACGCCCGACGAGCCGCGCACCCGGCGCTGACCCCGCACCCCGAACCTTAGGTGCAGCGTTCATGCCGCTCTACGCAACTAACGCTGCACCTAGTCCGCTGCCCGGGCGCCCGAGAGGCGCGGCCGGGCGGGTGCCTACTTCTTCGCAGCCGCCTTCGCGCGGGCCGGGGCCTTGCGGGCGGGGGCCTTCTTCTTCGCCGGCGCCGACGCGCGCTTCTCGGCGAGCAGCTCGATCGCCTGCTCGGGCGTGATCGACTCGGGCGTCACGTCACGCGGCAGCGTCCGGTTGGTGGTCCCGTCGGTGACGTACGCGCCGAACCGGCCGTCCTTGACGACGATCGGCTTGCCCGACGTCGGGTCGTCGCCCAGCTCGCGCAGCGGCGGCGTCGCGGTGGCCCCGCGCCCGCGCTTGGGCTGCGCGTAGATGGCCAGCGCCTCCTCGAGCGTCGTCGTGAGCAGCGCCTCCTCCGACGCGATCGTCCGCGAGTCCGTGCCCTTCTTCAGGTACGGGCCGTAGCGGCCGTTCTGCGCGGTGATCTCGGTGCCGGACTCCGGGTCCACGCCGACGACGCGCGGCAGCGACAGCAGCTTGAGGGCGTCGTCGAGCGTGATCGTCTGCAGGCTCATCGACTTGAACAGCGAGCCGGTCCGCGGCTTGGGGGCGGCGGCGAGCGCGCGTTTCTTGGCGGCGGCGGACAGCCCCTCGTCGAGCTCGGGCTCGGGCAGCAGCTCGGTCACGTACGGGCCGTAGCGGCCGTTCTTCGCGACGATCGTCGTCCCGGTGGCTGGGTCCTGGCCGAGCACGAGGTCGCCCTCGGGCTGGGTCTCGAGCAGCTCGCGCGCCTTGGCGACCGTGAGCTCGTCGGGCGCCAGCTCCTCGGGGACCGACGCGCGCAGGGGAGTGCCGTCCTCGCCCAGGGGCGCGGACGCGTCCTCCAGGTAGGGGCCGTAGCGGCCGACGCGCAGCGTGATGCCGTCACCGATCGGGATCGAGTTCACCTCGCGGGCGTCGATGTCGCCGAGGTTGGCGACGAGGTCGCGCAGACCCTCACCCTCCTCGGTGCCGGTGCCGTCGCCGAAGTAGAACCGCGACAGCCACGCCACGCGGTCCTTGTCCCCCGCCGCGATCGCGTCGAGGTCCAGCTCCATCTCGGCGGTGAAGTCGTAGTCGACCAGCCAGTCGAAGTTCTCCTCGAGCAGCCGGGTCACCGCGAACGCGAGCCACGACGGCACGAGCGCCTGACCGCGGGAGGTCACGTACCCGCGGTCCTGGATCACGGAGATGGTGGCGGCGTACGTCGAGGGGCGGCCGATGCCGCGCTCCTCGAGAGCCTTGACCAGCGAGGCCTCGGTGAAGCGCGGTGGCGGTGACGTGCGGTGGCCCGCGGCGGCCAGGTCGGAGCCGGTCAGCGGGTCGCCCTCGGCCATGCGCGGCAGGCGGGCGTCGCCCTTCTCGTCCTCGGCGGGCGCGTCGTCGCGGGACTCGTCGCGACCCTCCTCGTACGCCGCGAGGAAGCCGCGGAACGTGATGACCGTGCCGGACGCGGAGAACACGGCGTCCTGGCCGGTCGTCGCGAGCGCGCCGATGCGGACCGACGCGGTCGAACCGCGCGCGTCGCCCATCTGCGAGGCGACGGTGCGCTTCCAGATGAGCTCGTACAGCCGGAACTGGTCGCCCGAGAGCTCCTTGGCGACCTGGGCCGGCGTGCGGAAGTGGTCACCCGCGGGGCGGATGGCCTCGTGCGCCTCCTGCGCGCCCTTGGCCTTGCTCGTGTAGACGCGCGGGGCGTCCGGCACGTACTCGGGCCCGTACAGCTCGGCGGCCTGCCGACGCGCGGCGTCGATCGCCTGCGTCGAGAGCACCGGGGAGTCGGTACGCATGTAGGTGATGTAGCCGTTCTCGTACAGCGACTGCGCGGTACGCATCGTCTGGCGCGAGGCCATGCGCAGCTTGCGCGACGACTCCTGCTGCAGCGTCGAGGTGGTGAACGGCGCGGCCGGGCGGCGCGTGTACGGCTTGGTCTCGAGCGAGCGGACCTCGAACGAGGCCTCCGCGAGCCCGGCGACCAGCGCGGTCGCGGCCTCCTCGGTCAGGTGCGTCGTCTCGGACGAGCGCAGCACGCCGCGGTCGTCGAAGTCGCGACCGCTGGCTACGCGATGGCCGTCGAGCGCGGTGAGGCGGGCGGGGAACACGGGCTGGTCGGCGTCGGCGACCGCGAAGGTCCCGTTGACATCCCAGTAGTCGGCGGCGACGAACGCCATGCGCTCGCGCTCACGCTCGACGACGAGGCGCGTGGCGACCGACTGCACGCGGCCCGCCGACAGGCCCTGGCGGACCTTGCGCCACAGCACGGGGCTGACCTCGTAGCCGTACAGGCGGTCGAGGATGCGGCGGGTCTCCTGCGCGTCGACCATGCGGTCGTCGATCTCGCGCGTGTTCTCGAGCGCACGGCCGATGGCCTCGCGGGTGATCTCGTGGAACACCATGCGCTTGACGGGGACCTTGGGCTTGAGCTCCGCGAGCAGGTGCCAGGCGATGGCCTCGCCCTCGCGGTCCTCATCGGTGGCCAGGAAGAGCTCGTCGGACTCCTTGAGCAGCTTCTTGAGCTCGCTCACCTTCTTGCGCTTGTCCGCGTCGACCACGTAGTACGGCGCGAAGCCGTTGTCCACGTCGACGGCAAACTTGCCGAAGGGGCCCTTCTTCATGTCCGCGGGCAGCTCCGAGGGCTGCGGCAGGTCACGGATGTGGCCGACGCTCGCCTCGACGTCGTAGCCCTCACCCAGGTATCCCGCGATCGTGCGCGCCTTGGCAGGCGACTCCACGATGACGAGCTTGCGCCCTGCAGACATGCCCACGGCCTTCCCTACCGACTCACGGGCCGGTCGACCCGTGGCAACTCTCCGTCGAGGCGGACTCTACGACCATCCGTCACGTCCGTGGCAATCCGGACGCCGCCGCATGCCGGAGCCCGAGCATCACCGCGAACGCCAGGCACGCGGCCGCCGCCGTCCCCGCCGCCCCGCCCAGGTAGGCGGTGAGCAGGTCCGAGCGGCTCGTCACGTCGGGGACTCGGGACCACGTCGCGGACAGCGCGACCGCCGCCACGACCCCGGCGACGACCCCCACCGCGACGAGCGAGACGAGCGTCGCACGAGTCGCCCGCGGCACGCCCGGGCGGTCCACAGGGTTGCCCCACCGCGGCACCAGCACGGCCAGCGCGCACGTCGCCGCGGTCCACGCCAGCACGACGAGCACGGCCGCCACGACGTCGGACGGACGGTGCCAGCGCCCGATGAGCGTCGAGACGCCGGTCGCGGTCGTGTAGAGCGCGCCGAGCGCCGCCGCCCACGGCCGCACGCGCGGGGGGACGACGAGCATGAGCACGACCGAGATCGACGCGGCCGCGGTCGTGTGCCCCGACGGCAGCGTGTTGCCGTAGCCGCCCGGCACGCCGAGCTCGGGGCGCTCGAAGACGTACTGCTTGAGCACGCGCGTGGTCAGGTTCGCGCCGATCATGACGACCGCCGCCTGGACCGCCAGCTCCCATCGTCGGCGCACCACCGCGATGACCACCGCGGCCAGCAGCACCGCCGCGATGAAGCCCACCGAGACGACGTCGAGCACCTTCTCGGCGACCCGCCACAGCTGGGTCTGCCCGTAGGCGGCCCCCTCGATCGCGGCCTGGTCCACGGACTGCCCCGCGAACGTGTCGACGAACACGCGCCACAGCACGTAGACGCCGACGACGGAGACGAGCGTGACGACCGCCGACACGGCCACGAGGGGGACGGGTCGGCGGTCGCTCACCGGCAACACGGTAGGTCACGCGGCTGACACGCGAGCACCACGCAAGGGCTCAGCGCAGCGCCAGCTGGTCCGGCACGGGGACCGGAGCGAAGCCGCCCGCCGCGACCCGCGCGGGATCGTGACGCAGGCACGCGACCGACCGGCGCGGGTCGTCGCCCGGCACCGCGGGGGTCACGAGCTCGGGCGTGATGTGCGCGCACGCGTCGAACGCGAAGGCGCAGCGATCCCGGAACGGGCAGCCCGTGGGCAGGTTGGCCATGTCCGGGGGCGAGCCCGGGATGCCGCCCAGCTCGCGCCGCGCCCCCCGCAGGGGCGGGAACGAGTGCAGCAGCCCGTCGGAGTACGGGTGCCGCGGGCGGCGGTACACGTCCTGCGCGACGGCGTCCTCGACGATCTCGCCCGCGTACATGATCGCGATGCGGTCGGCGATCTCGATGAGCAGCGACACGTCGTGCGTGATGAAGATGACCGAGAAGCCGAGCCGGTCGCGCAGGTCCGCGATCTGCTCGACGATCTGCCGCTGCATCACCACGTCGAGCGCGGTCGTCGGCTCGTCCATGATCAGCACCTGCGGGTCGAGCGCGAGCGCCATCGCGATCATCACGCGCTGGCGCATGCCGCCCGAGAGCTGGTGCGGGAAGTCCCGCGCCCGGTCCGGGTTGATGCCGACCAGGTCGAGCAGGTCGGCCGCCCGCGCCAGCGCGTCCTTCTTGGTCGTGGCCGGCTCGTGGGCGGTGATCGCGTCGGCGATCTGGCGGCCGATGCGGAACACCGGGTTGAGCGAGTTCATCGCGCCCTGGAACACGATCGCCATGTCCTGCCAGCGCGAGGCCCGCAGGTCCTTGTCGTTCAGCGCCAGGATGTCGGACTTCCCGCCGTCGCGGTCGGTGAAGATGACCTCGCCGCCCGTGATGAGGCCCGGGGGTGGCAGCAGGCGCGTCGCGGCGTACGCGAGCGTCGACTTGCCGCAGCCCGACTCCCCGGCCAGGCCCAGGACCTCGCCGCGGTTGAGGGTCAGCGAGATCTGCCGCAGCACGTGCGTCGGGTCGTCGTACCCGTAGTCGACGGAGAGGTTCTTGATCTCCAGGACGGGGTCGTGCGCCGGACGCGCTGACCCACGGGGCTCTGGCAGCGCGCTCATGCCCGGTCCTCCTTGGCCTCGTGCACCACCGGGGTGAACCCGATGCGGGGGCGGATGCCGCGCTTGCGCAGGTCACGGGCGTTCATGCCGGTGCTCCGCAGGCGCGGGTTGACGAACTCGTCGATGCCGAAGTTGATCAGCGTCAGGGCCATGCCCAGCAGGGCGATGCAGGCCCCGGGGAACACGAACCACCACCAGGCGTGCCGCTGCAGCGCGAGCTGCGACTGCGCCCAGTACAGGACCGTGCCCCAGTTCCACTCGTCGGTCGGCGTCAGGCCGAGGAACGACAGCGTGATCTGCGAGAGCACCGCGAAGCCGACGGTGCCGATGAAGCCCGCGGCGATGATCGCCGTCAGGTTGGGCAGGATCTCGGCCATGACGATGCGCCACGTCTTCTCGCCGTTGGCGCGCGCGGCCTCCACGAAGTCGCGTCTGCGCAACGAGAGGGTCTGGGCTCTCAGGACGCGAGCTCCCCATGCCCACCCGGTGATCGCGATGACGAGCGCGACCGAGAGTCCGCCCGCGGACGGCAGCGAGCCCGTGATGATGATGATCAGCGGCAGCTGCGGGATGACGAGGAAGACGTTCGACAGCGCCGAGAGGCTCTCGTCGCCCACTCCCCCGATGTACCCGGCGGTGATGCCGATGACGATGCCCAGCAGCGTCGCGGCGAACCCGGCGACGAACGCGATGACCAGCACGCTGCGCGTGCCGAGCACCACCTGCGAGAACACGTCCTGCCCGGTGTGCGTGGTCCCCATGAGGTGGTCCCACGACGGCGGCTGGAGCAGCTCCTTGCTGCGCGCGTCGGGGTCGTAGGGCGCGATCCACGGCCCGATGATCGCGATCAGCACGAAGAACCCGAGGATGCCGAGGCCGGTGAGGGCCTTGGCGTTGCGCATGAACAGGAAGCGGCGCTTCTTGCCGCTCGGCCCGGTCTGCACGCTCGTGAGCTCGGCGCTGTCCTCGAGGTCGAGAAGCTCGGCGGCCATGGGTCAGCCCTCCTGACGCGTGCGCGGGTCGAGCACGCCGTAGACGAAGTCGGCCACGATGTTGGCCAGCAGCACGGCGAGCGTGATCACGAGGAAGCACCCCTGCATGAGGGGGTAGTCGTGCGCCGAGGTGGCCGACAGCAGGTAGAACCCGATCCCCTGGTAGCTGAACACCTGCTCCATGACGATCGTGCCGCCGACGATGAAACCGAGCGAGAGCGCGAAGCTCGAGATCTGAGGAAGGATCGCGTTGCGGGCGGCGTAGCCGAACATGACGCGCCGCTCCGAGAGGCCCTTCGCCTGGGCGACCGTGACGTAGTCCTCCGAGGAGACCGTCACCGACATGTTGCGCATCCCGAGGATCCACCCGGCGATCGACGTCAAGATGATCGTCAACGCCGGCAACGTCCCGTAGTAGATCACCGAGCCGATGAAGTCCCATGACAGGTTGGGCACCATGTCACGGTCGTAGGAGCCGCTCGACGGGAACCACTCGAGGTTCACCGAGAAGATCGTGATGACGATCAGCGCGAGCCAGAAGTACGGCACCGACGAGAAGAACGTGGAGATCGGCAGCAGGGCGTCGGCCCAGGTCCCGCGGCGCCAGCCGATGGCCGTGCCGATGAGCGTGCCGAGCGTGAACGCGATGATCGTCGAGATGCCGACCAGGCCGATCGTCCAGGGCAGGCCCTGCTTGATGATGCTCGTGACCGGCGCCGGGTAGTAGCTGATCGACGTGCCCAGGTCACCGTGCAGCAGGTCGCCCCAGTAGTGCAGGTACTGCTGCCACAGCGTCTGGTTCGAGTCGAGGCCGAACATCGCCTTGAGCGAGGCGATCGCGTCGGTGCTCAGCTGCCCCTGCTTCTTCGCGATCAGGGCGGAGACCGGGTCGCCCGGCAGCAGACGGGGCAGGAAGAAGTTGATCGTCACCGCTGCCCAGAAGGTGATGGCGTAGAAGACCAGCCGGCGGCCGAAGAACCTCATCGGTCGTCCTCCTTCGTGGGGGCTGCTGCGACGGCGCGCAGCAGTTCGTCGTCGGCCGAGGGGCGCTCGCCGTACGCGTCGAGCACGGAGCCGAGGACCGGGCGGTCCGCGCGGTCCGAGTAGCCCCAGCACGCGGCCTGGCGGCCCTCGCCCACGGCCAGCAGCGGCGGCGTCTCGGTCCGGCACAGGTCGGTCGCGAACGGGCAGCGCGGGTTGAACCGGCACCCGGTCGGGGGGCGCACGAGGCTCGGGGCCTCGCCGCGCGCGCCGCGGGCGCGCGCGTCCAGGTCGTCCGGGTCCGGGGCGGACCGCACGAGCAGCTGGGTGTACGGGTGCTTCGGGTCCTGCGTGACGGACTCCGAGTCGCCGCTCTCGACGACGCGGCCGGCGTACATGACCATCGTGCGGTCGGCGAAGTAGCGGGCCGAGGCGATGTCGTGCGTGATGTAGAGGATCGCGATGTGCAGCCGGTCGCGCAGGTCGCGCAGCAGGTTGAGGATGCCCAGGCGGATGGACACGTCGAGCATCGAGATCGGCTCGTCGGCCAGCAGCACCTCGGGCTCCGCGGCCAGGGCGCGGGCGATCGCGACGCGCTGGCGCTGCCCTCCGGACAGCTCGTGCGGGAACTTGTCGATGTAGCGCGACGGCGGCGTGAGCTGCACGCGCGTCAGCAGCTCCTCGAGCGCGGCCTCCATCTCGGTGCCGCGCAGGCGCCCGCGGTGGATCCGCAGCGACCGGGTGAGCATGTAGCGCACGGTGTGGATGGGGTTCAGCGACCCGAAGGGGTCCTGGAAGATCATCTGCACGCGGCTGACGTACTTCCGGAAGGCCCGACGGCCCTTCACGCTCGCGTCCTCGCCGTGCAGCAGGATCTGCCCGCCCGTCACCGGCATGAGCTGCGCGAGCAGCCGGGCGATCGTGGACTTGCCGGAGCCGGACTCGCCGACGAGAGCGACCACGCGACCGCGGTACAGGTCGATGTCGACGTCGTCGACCGCGTGCACCACGTCGTGCGACCGGAAGCCGCGGACGGGGAAGTGCTTCTGCATGCGGACGGCCTGGAGGACGGGTGCCTCGCCGTCGACGGGCGGGCGGGCGGCCGGTGCCGGCGGGGGCGTGGGCTGTGGTGCGCTCATCGGTTCACCTTGGGGGGAAGAGTTCGGGCGGACGCCGGGTGCGGCAGGCAAGGTCGCCTGCCGCACCCGGTGTCATCTCGTCTGACGGACAGTCAGCTGCGACTCAGCTGTCTGACGGCGTGAGCTTGGACAGGATGAGTGCCGCCTGCGGACCCGTCGGCTGCGGGTTCGCGTACGGGTCCTCGTCGGTCGGGAAGCCCGTGTAGTTCTTCGTGGAGTACTGCGCGACGGCCGGGCGCGACCAGATGACCAGGCCCGGGACGTCCTCGACGAAGTGCTTCTGGACGATGTTGAGCGCCGCCTGGCGGTCAGCATCGCTCGTGCCGCTCTTGAAGTCGGCGAGGGCCTTGGTGACCTCGTCGTTCTTGTAGCGACCGAAGTTCCAGTTGGCCGACTTGCCCTTGGCCACGTACGACGCGCCGTCCATGATGTTGGAGTACATGTTCCACGGCGTGGAGCCACCGTCGGTCCAGTGCAGCGAGGCGTCGAAGTCGCCCATGTTGATCTGCTGGTTCTGCCAGGTGTCGACGGGGGGCGTCTCGACCTTGGCGTCGGCACCGAGGGACGCAGCGCCCTCCTTGACGATGTTCAGCGCGTCGATGTAGTCGGTCCAGCCGGCCGGGTTGGTCAGCGTGAACGAGACCTTCTTGCCGCTCGGGTCGAGAAGCTTGTTGCCCGAGTCCCACGTGTAGCCCGCGTCGGTGAGGACCTGCTTGGCCGCGGCCAGGTCGACCGAGAGCTCCTTGCCCTGGTAGTCGGGCGCGATGAACGCGTCGCCCGACGGCTGGGGCAGGCCGGTCACGCTCTTGATCTGCGGCCACACGCCGTAGCCGGCGGTCGTCGAGATGTCGGCCCGGTCGACGACCAGGTTGAGCGCCTTGCGGAAGGCCACGTTGTCGAACGGCGCCTTCTCGTTGTTGAGGAAGAGCACGTCCACGCCGAAGCCACCGCCGGCCACCTGGTGGAAGTTCTCCTTGTCCTGCGCGATGAAGACGTTCTCGTAGTCCGGGATGAACGTCCAGCCCCACTGCGCCTCACCGGTGGTGAGCGCGGTGGTGAGGCCGGCGTTGTCGTTGAACGTGTCGTAGCGGAGCTGACCGACGAGCGGCTTGGTGCCCCAGTAGGACGCGTTCGGCGTCAGCGTCACCGACTGCGCGGTGAACGACTTCAGCACGAACGGGCCGGTGCCGACCATCTTCGGGTCGGACCAGTTCACAGGGTCCTGCGACTCCCAGATGTGCTTGGGCAGGATCAGGAGCTTGTAGAGCTTGGCCTGGTTGACGAACTGGCCGTCGGTGAACGAGACCGTGACCTTGTTGCCGTCGACCTTGATGTCCTTGTACTGGCCGGGGAAGTCGGCGTTGATCTCGTCGTGGTCCCGGCGGATCTCGAGCGAGAACGCGATGTCCTCAGCGGTGAACGGCGTGCCGTCCGACCACTTCACGCCATCGCGGGCGGTGATGACAGCCTGGGTCGAGTCGTCGTTCCACTCGACCGACTGGGCGAGCCAGGGGGTCGGGGGGTCGGTCGGCTTGATCTCGTTGACCTGCATGAGCGACTCGTAGACGGCGAACGCGTAACCGAGCGACAGGGCCGAGGAGTTCGGGCCGATCGGGTTGTTGTTCTCCTTCTGCGGGCCGTTCGGCATGCCGACGGTCAGGACCTTGTCCGAGACCTGGGCCGCGCCGCCGGACGACTTGTCCGTGCTGGTCGGGTCGCTGCCCTTGGGGTCGTCGGACCCCGAGCATGCGGTGGCGAGCAGGGCGATCGTCGCCACACCGGCGACGATGCCTGCGAGCTTGTGCTTTCTCACGAGTGCCTCCTTGCACTGTCAGGAACCTACGGGACTGCTGGGACGGAACCGATCGACGTGACTGCGGATCGCGTCGAGTACTACGGGTGTGCGGTGGTGCTGGACGAGCTGTCCGGGTCCGCCGGGGACGAGCCAGGGTGGCTCACCTCGACGGTGTGGCGCAGGTCGCTCGAGGAGCGGCCGACGCGGATCCGGTACGTGCCGGGCGGGGTGACCCAGCCGGACCGTGCCGTGTCCCAGGTCCGGAACGCCTGCGCGTCCACCCGGACGGGGACTGTCGTGCGCTCGCCGGGCTCGGCGTGCACGACAGCGAATCCGCCGAGCCAGCGCACCGGCCGGTCGCCCGAGGGCGACCCCGCCGGGGGCTCGACGTAGACCTGGACGACCTCGCGACCTGCGCGCGGGCCGGTGTTGCAGACCGTGACGTCCACGGTGAGGCCGCCGTCGGCGGTGAGCGTCGCCGTCGCGGAGTCGTGCTCCCACGCGGTCCAGCCCAGCCCGTGGCCGAACGGCGCGGCGGGCGTGCGGTCCAGGCGGAGCCACGAGCGGTACCCGACGTGGACGCCCTCGTGGTAGTCGATGACGCCGTCCACCGGGACGGCGTGCGGCACGGGGACGTCGGTCTCGTTGGCCGGCAGCGTCCAGGGCAGACGGCCCGACGGCTCGGTGCGGCCCGCGAGCACGTCGCCGAGGGCCTCGGGCCACTCCTGGCCTCCGAGCCACGCCCACACCACGCACGGCACCTCGTCGAGCCAGGGCAGCAGCACCGGGGCGCCCGCGTTGACCACGACGATCGTCCTCGGGTTGGCCGCGAGGATCTCCTTGACCATCTGGTCCTGCGTGCCCGGCAGGGCCAGCGACGTGCGGTCGTACCCCTCGGACTCGATCTCCTCGTTGGTCCCGACGACGACGACCGCAAGGTCGGCCGCGGCGGCGGCCTCGACCGCCGCGGCGAGCAGCTCGTCGGGCGAGGTGCCGGGCGTGCGGTGCACCAGCTCGGCGCGCGCGAAGGACGCGTAGCCGACGGGGTGCACGGCCTGCACGAGCGTGTCGACGACGACCGTCGTCGGCTCGGTGACCTCGATCGTCAGCACCGCGGGGGCCGGCGCGTTGACGCTCGAGTCGAGGATGACCTCGGCGCCGACCACCTTCTCGCCGGTCGAGAGCACCTGCCCGCCGACCTGGATGCGGTGCCGCCCGACCGTGCCGACGCCCACCTCGTGGTGGCCGGGCTCGGTCAGCGCGACCGTCGTGCGGATGCGGACGGAGACCGCGTGCTCGGCGGGCTCGCGCAGCCAGCCGTGCCACGCCGTGACGACGCGCGAGTCGATGACCGCGCCGTCGGCGTCGAGCACCTCGACCAGCGCGCCCGTCTCGCCGTCCGGCGTCCGGCAGCGGCCCGCGAGGTCGAGCTGCGGGGGCAGCATCCGCGAGACCGCGCCGGCGTGGACGGTGACCTCGGCGCCGAAGGCGGCGGCCAACGCGTCGGCGGGGGTCGACGTGCGGTCCGGCCGGACGTACGCCGAGCCACCGCCCTGCACGAACGGCGAGACGGCGTTGGGGCCGACGAGCGCGATGCGGCTGACGGCGTCGGGGGCGACGGGCAGCGCGTGGGCGTCGTCGCGCAGCACGACCATCGAGCGGGCCACGAGGCGACGCAGCACCGCGGGGACGTCGACCGCGAAGACCTCGTCGCGCAGCGCACCTGCGGGCTCGTGGCCGGCGATCGCGCCGACCCGCTGCGCCATGAGCAGCACGCGGTCGACCTTCTCGTCGACCAAGGCCTCGTCGACCAGGCCCGTGCGCACGGCGTCCAGCAGACCGTCACCCCACACGCCGTCCGGGCCGGGCATCTGCAGGTCGAGCCCGCCCTCGAGCGCGGCGGCGACCGACTTCGTCGCGACCCAGTCGCTGACGACGACTCCGTCGAAGCCCCACTCGTCCTTGAGCACGCCCGTCAGCAGCGGCCGGTGCTCGAGCGCGGGGGCCGCCGTCGTGCCGTCGTCGATGCCCGAGTAGGCGCCCATCACGGACCACGCCTGCGCCTCGTGCACGAGGCGCTCGAACGGCGCGAGGTAGACCTCGCGCAGCGTGCGCTCGTCGACGCGGGACAGGTAGGAGGTGCGCTCGGTCTCGGAGTCGTTGGCGACGAAGTGCTTGACGCACATGCCGACGCCACGGTCCTGCGCGGCGCGGACCACGTGCACCGCGATCTCGCCCGTGAGCACGGGGTCCTCGGAGTAGCACTCGAAGTGCCGGCCGCCCACGGGCGTGCGCTGCAGGTTGACCTGGGGGGCGAGGACCACGTCGACGCCGTGGCGCCGGGCCTCGGACGCGAACGCCGCGCCGACCTCGTCGGCCAGGTCGACGTCCCAGGTGGCCGCGAGCGCGCTCGGGGCCGGGAAGGAGGCGGAGGTCTCGAGGCCGGTCTCGTCGACCCCGCGCACGCCGGCCGGGCCGTCGGAGACGAACACGGAACGCAGGCCGATGCGGTCGATCGCGGTGGTGTCCCAGAGCCCGGCACCGACCAGGAGGCGGACCTTCTCCTCGAGCGAGAGCTGCGCGCGCAGCTCCGCGAGGGCGGTCACCGGCCGGTCGGCGGTGGGCTGAGAAGCGGTGTCGAGGGACACGGGGGTGGTGCTCCATCCAGGACGTCGTTGTCTGCTGCTCGTTATACAAGCACATGTTGCTGACTTGTCAGTAAGCCATTGGGTCACAGTATGGTTTCGGTCATGGACGACGACGTGCCACCGGTGCCTGCGGGCACGAGCCGGCGCCCCGCGGTGCGTAGACCGCGCAAGGGAACGGCCGAGCGCCGCGCTGAGATCCTCCGCGCAGCCGCTCACACCTTCGGCTCGAAGGGCTACAAGACCGGCTCGCTCGCCGACGTCGCCGAGCAGGTCGGGATCACGCACGCGGGGGTGCTGCACCACTTCGGCACCAAGGAGCAGCTGCTCATCGAGGTGCTCGAGTACCGCGACCTCGAGGACGTGCGCGACCTCGAGGGCCAGCACATCCCCGATGGCATGGAGCTGTTCACCCACCTCGTGCGCACCGCGCGGGCGAACGTGGACCGCCGCGGCATCGTGCAGGGCTACACCGTGCTCACCGCGGAGTCGGTCACCGAGGACCACCCCGCGCGCAACTGGGTCACGCAGCGCTTCGCGGTGCTGCGCGGCGAGATCGCGCACGCCATCCAGGAGATCGGCGACCACAAGGTCAGCGACGAGCAGGCGACCCGCGCCGCGAGCGCGATCATCGGCGTGATGGACGGCCTGCAGGTGCAGTGGCTGCTCGACGGCACGGTCGACCTTGCCGAGTCCACGACGTTCGCGATCGAGGCGATCCTGTCGGCCGTGCTCAACCCCGCGGAGACCACGCACCTGCCGGAGTAGCCTTCTCAGGAGGTTCACAGGCTTTTCCCAAGGCTTCGCAAGCGAGGCGGGCCAGGCTGCACTCATGACGATCACCGCAGGCACCCGACCGCAGGCCCTCACGCGCGCCGACGGCTCGCCCGTCCGCGCCCTCGTGGTCGACGACGAGCCGACCCTTGCCGAGCTCCTCTCCACCGCCCTGCGGTACGAGGGCTGGCAGGTCGAGCACGCGCTCACCGGCATCGCCGCGGTCAAGCAGGTCAAGGACACCGACCCCGACGTCATCGTGCTCGACGTCATGCTCCCCGACCTCTCGGGCCTCGAGGTGCTGCGCCGCGTACGCGCCACGCACCCGAACGTGCCCGTGCTGTTCCTCACCGCGCGCGACGCGGTCGAGGACCGCATCGCCGGTCTGACCGCCGGCGGAGACGACTACGTGACCAAGCCGTTCAGCCTCGAGGAGGTCGTCGCGCGGCTGCGTGCGCTGCTGCGCCGCACGGGTGCGACGACGGCCCGGGAGGACGCCGTGCTCGTCGTCGGCGACCTCATGCTGGACGAGGACAGCCACGAGGTGTCCCGCGGCGGCGACGACGTGCGCCTGACCGCGACCGAGTTCGAGCTGCTGCGCTACTTCATGCGCAACCCGCGGCGCGTGCTGTCCAAGGCGCAGATCCTCGACCGCGTCTGGCAGTACGACTTCGGCGGCCAGGCGAACATCGTCGAGCTCTACGTCTCCTACCTGCGCCGCAAGATCGACAAGGGTCGCGAGCCGATGCTGCACACGCTGCGCGGCGTCGGGTACGTGCTGAAGCCCGCGTGATGCGCACGCCGTCGCGCTGGACGCTGCGCCGGCGGCTCGTCGTCGTCCTGGTCGCGCTCGTCGCGGTCGTCGCCCTCGGCATGGGGGCCGTCTCGGCGCTCGCCCTGCGGGGGTCGCTCGTCACACAGGTCGACGAGCAGCTGAGCGCCGCCAACGGGCGCGCCGCCAACGCGTCGATGCGTTTCCCGCCCGGCGACGCGACGACGAACCCCGGGGGCGGCGACGACCGCCCCTCCCCCGGCAACCTCGCCCCCGGCCAGGGGATCAACACCATCAACCTGTTCAAGCTCGACGACGTCGTGCGCGCGGACTACATCGACGAGGACGGCCAGCGCCAGTACCTCGACGACGACCAGTCCGCGACGCTGCTCGCGGTCCCGCAGGACTCTCACGCGCACCCCGTCACGCTCGGCGACCTGGGTACCTACCGCGCGATGTCGACGACGACGGGTGACGGCGCCGTCGTGGTCACGGCTCTCCCGACGACCGCCCTGACCAGCACCGTCACCCGGTTCGTGGTCGTCGAGATCGTCGTCGGCGTGCTCGCGCTGCTCGTCGCCGCGACCGTCGGCCTCGTCCTGGTACGTCGCGAGCTGCGACCCCTGGACCGGATGGCCGCGACCGCCACGCGCGTGAGCCGGCTGCCGCTGGACCGCGGCGAGGTGGTGCTGGCCGAGCGCGTCGCGGAGCAGGACACCGACCCGTCGACCGAGGTCGGCCAGGTGGGCTCCGCGCTCAACCAGCTCCTCGGCCACGTGAGCGCCGCGCTCACCGCGCGGCACGAGTCCGAGTCGCAGGTGCGCCAGTTCGTCGCCGACGCGAGCCACGAGCTGCGCACGCCCCTGGCCTCGATCCGCGGCTACGCCGAGCTGGTCCGCCGCTCCCCCGAGGTGCTGCCCGACGGCGCGGTCACGTCGCTGAGCCGCATCGAGTCCGAGGCCGCCCGGATGACCGGGCTCGTCGAGGACATGCTGCTGCTCGCGCGCCTCGACGCCGGCCGCACGCTCGAGACCGAGCCTGTCGACCTCGGCATGCTCGCGATCGACGCGGTCGGTGACGCGCACGCCGCGGGCCGCGACCACCAGTGGCGGCTCGACCTGCCGGACGTCGAGCACGACGCCGAGCCCGTGGTCGTCGGCGACGAGCACCGGCTGCGCCAGGTCTTCGCGAACCTGCTCGCCAACGCGCGCCTGCACACCCCGCCCGGCACCACGGTCACCGTTCAGGTGCGGACCGTGGGGCCCGACGTCGAGGTCCGCGTCACCGACGACGGCCCCGGCATCCCCGAGGAGCTGCGCGACCGGCTCTTCCAGCGGTTCACGCGCGGCGACGAGTCGCGCACGCGCGGGACCGGCTCGACCGGGCTCGGGCTGGCGATCGTGGACGCCGTTGTCGGCGCGCACGCGGGCACGATCACCGCCGACCCGGGCCCGGACGGCGGCACCACCTTCACGGTCCGCCTCCCGGCAGCCTGATCAGCTCGAAGACGTGGTCACGCCGGGCGTGACGAAGTCTTCGACAAGCAGTCCACGCGCTCGAAGGGTCAGAGCGGGAACGCGTTGTACGCGTCGAGGACGTCCGCGACGGCGGTCGTCAGGCGGAAGACGGATGTGCCGTTGGTCCACACCGCGACCCCGGTCCCGTCGCCCGCGTCGTGCACGACGAACGTGCCGACCTTCTCCCCGCCGGCGGTGACCTCGCCCGCAGCCGGGAGGCCGAGCGCCGCGTTCGCGGTCCCGTCGCCCTTGAGCAGCGTCTTCGCGAACGCCGTCGCCTCCTTCGCGGTCGCGAACTGCCCCGCGTCGACCACGAGCGTGCCCGAGCCGCCGTCGGTGTAGGTGTCGGTCACGGCCTCGAGCGCGTCGGCCTTGATCCAGCCGTCGGCCTTCTTCTCCTCGCTGAACGCGTACTGCAGGACGCTCGCGGGCAGCGCGGAGGTGAAGGCCGTGGGGTCCGGGCGCTCGGCGGGCGTCGCCGTGGGCGTCGGGCTCGGGATCACGACGGTCGGCGTGGCGACGGGGGCCGCGGCGGTGTCGTCGCCGCCCGACGTCACGATGGCGACGACGATGCCGCCGACGACCACGACGCCCGCGACGATCGCCGCGGGGATCAGCCAGGCGGGACGGGGCTTCTTCTCGGCCGCGGGGGCGTCGCCCTCGGCGGCCGGCGCAGGCTCAGCGGCGGTCGCGCCCGTCGTCGCCCACGCCGGCTTGTCGGCGGAGGTCGACTCGGGTCCGTCGGTCTCGCTCATCGCTGTCCCCCGTCGTCGTGACGCCCGGCGCGTCCCGGACGTCGGCAGCCTATCCAGCGCGCGCCCGTCAGCCCTGCAGGTCTCGCCGCCGGAAACCCTGCGTGCCGACGAGCACGAGGACCAGCCCCACGACCGTGCAGCCGACCACGGGCGTCCAGGTCATCGGCTCGGCGGGCAGGGCCGGAAGGTAGGTGAACGGGGAGGCCGCGTCGGCGCCGTCGGGCAGCAGGTCCCCGAACATCGCCATCACGCCCACGTACGCGACGTACGCCCACACCGCGGCGAACGCGCGCGGCGCCACGCCGAGGAGCAGCACCGCGACACCGAGCACGACGAGCACCCCGGGGATCGTCACGGCCGCCGCGCCGACGAGGGTCCGGACCTGGGACGGGTCGTCGAGGCTCGCGGCCGCGGTCAGGCCCATGACGAGGCCCGCGACGAGCAGCATGACGACGGCCGCCGCCCCCGCGAGCGCGAGCTGCGAGCCGAGCCAGCGCGCGCGAGAGACCGGCAGCGCGAGCAGCGTCTCGGCCCGGCCGGAGGTCTCCTCGTGCCGCGCGGCGCCGACCGCCGTGGTGACGTACGCGAACGCGAGCACCGCGAGGAAGACGCTGTACAACGCGAACGCCGCCGCGGTCGCTCCCCCGACCCCGCCCGGGAACAGGTCCTCGAGCGAGGGCTGGTCGGCCACGAAGTCGGCGATCTGCGCGGCGAGCACGCCGACGAGCGCCCCGGACAGCACCACGGCAGCGCCCCAGGACCAGATCGCGGTGCGCTGCCGCCGCCACGTCAGCCCGACGACCCCGCGGATCCGCCCGTGCTCGCGGCCGGGCCGCTCGGCGAGCAGGCCGGTCCCGAGGTCTCGTCGACCGGCCAGCGCGAACGCGAGCGCCACGCTCACGGCCGTGGCCGCGACGCCGACGAGCAGCGGCCACCACCGGTCCTCGGTGTACGGCGCCGTGGCCTGCGACCAGCCGAACGGCGAGAGCCACGTCCACACGCTCGTGCTCCGCGGCCCCCGCACGTCGCCGACCGCGCGCAGCAGGAACGCGACCCCGATCGCGGCCATGCCCAGCGACGAGGCCGTGCGCGCGTGCGCGGAGAGCTGACTCGCCACTGCCGAGGCACCGGCCAGGACGAGCGCGACGACGACGACCGACGCGCACATCAGCGCCGAGCCGGCCGGGTCCAGGGACGTCGCGAGCAGCCCGACGAACGTGAGCGTCCCGACCGCGAGCACGGCGAGCGCGGCCGCGACGAGCCCCGCGACCACGGGCGCCGCGGACCCGACGGGCTGCGAGCGGACCAGCTCGAGGCGGCCGTCCTCCTCGGGCGCGCGCAGGTGCCGGGTCACCGCGAGGACCGCCATGATGCCGACCGGCAGCATGATCCACAGCGCGAGCTCGTTGGCCGTCATCGCGCCGATCGTGTAGTCGTCGAGCCCGTAGCCCGGCCCGGCCAGCGCGGTCGCGGCGGGCGAGGCGATGAGCTCGGCGCGGGCCGCGCGCGAGGTGTCGCTCGCGTAGAGGTCGTCGAGCGCGCGCACCGAGACGACGGTCAGCCAGGCGACCGCCACGGCCCAGATCACGATGCGCCAGCGGTCCGCACGCAGCACCAGCCGGACCAGTCCGCGCGTGCCCGCGAGCGCGCCGCCCCGCGCGGTCGCCACGGTGGTGGTCATCGGGCGGCCTTGATCTCGGCCAGCTCCTCGCCGTACTGGCGCAGGAACAGGTCCTCGAGCGTGGGCGGGTGGGCCACGAGCGACGAGACGCCGAAGGCCGGCAGCGCGGCGAGCACGGCGTCGAGCGCGTCGGTGTCGACGTCGAACGTCACGTGGCCGTCGTCGCGCCGCGGGTCGTGCACGCCGGTCGTCGTGCCCAGCGTCCGCACCGCGCCGTCCGCGTCGCGCAGCCCGACCGTGACCGTGGTGCGCGTGAGCGAGCGCAGCTCCTCGAGCGACCCGCTGAGCACCGCCTTCCCGGCGCGGATGATCGTCACACGCTGGGCCAGCGCCTCGACCTCGGCCAGGATGTGGCTCGACAGCAGCACCGTGCGACCGTCGGCCGCCGCCTCCCGGACCACCTCCTGGAACAGGGCCTCCATGAGCGGGTCGAGCCCGCTGGTCGGCTCGTCCATGAGCAGCAGCTCGACGTCGGCCGCGAGCGCCGCGACGAGTGCGACCTTCTGCCGGTTGCCCTTGGAGTACGCGCGGCCCTTGACCTTGGTGTCGAGCTCGAACCGGTCGACGAGGTCCGCGCGCCGCGCCGGGTCGATGCCGCCGCGCAGTCGGCCCAGCAGGTCGATCGACTCCCCGCCGGACAGCGTGGGCCACAGCGTCACGTCGCCCGGGACGTAGGCGAGCCGTCGGTGCAGCGCGACCGCGTCGCGCCACGGGCCGCCGCCGAGCAGGCTCACCTCGCCGCCGTCTGCCCGGAGCAGCCCGAGCAGCACGCGGATCGTCGTCGACTTCCCCGCGCCGTTGGGGCC
Organism: Cellulomonas rhizosphaerae; assembly: GCF_003470205.1. Classification (GTDB taxonomy): domain Bacteria; phylum Actinomycetota; class Actinomycetes; order Actinomycetales; family Cellulomonadaceae; genus Cellulomonas; species Cellulomonas rhizosphaerae. The sequence continues at coordinate 53,502 of NZ_QWKP01000221.1, read as the reverse complement.
GAGGAAGCCGTGCACCTCGCCGGTCGCGACCCGCAGGTCGAAGCCGTCGAGCGCGCGCTTCGGGCCGAACGTCTTGACGAGTCCGGCCGCGGTGATGGCGTCGGTCATGGGTGCCCCTCCAGGTACGCGTCGAGGTAGGACGAGTCGGTGAACAGGCCGTAGGTGTAGAGCTCGAGGCCGGGCAGCACGGTCGCCTCGGCCATCGCGACGATGGCCTCGCCGGGGCGGTCGGTGGGCGCGACCGCCCGCCCGGCCGCGGCGTCGAGCTGGGTCATGAGCAGGGTCCCCACGCTGCTCGCGACGAGCGCGCGGGCCCGCCCGTGCGGGTCGCGGCTGGGCCGCACGGTGCCGGCCGCGACGCCCGCGGCGAGGTAGGACTCGGCGTCCTCGACGAGTCCGTCGACGAACTGTGCGGCCGCCGGGCCACCGTCCATGAGGCTGCGCACCATGTAGGCGAACACGGGTGCGTACTGCTCGATCGTCGCGAGCTGCCCGATGACCTGCGCGGGCGACTCGTCGCGCATCGCCTCGCTCTTCGCCCGCCGGATCGTCGCGTGGACGTGAGCGTCGCACGCGGCGCGCAGCGCGTCCTTCGAGCCGTAGTGGTGGATCACGAGCGCGGCGCTGACCTGCGCGTCCAGGGCGATGGCCCGGAGGCCCGCCCCGAACCCCTCGCGCCCGAACCGCGCGATCGCTGCGTCCCGGATCCGCTCCCGGGCGTCGACGTCCACGACTCGACTAAACACCCGTTCAGCCGCCGTGACAAGGCGCGCCCGGAGCGCCGAGCCCGGTCGTGTCGGTGTCGGCGGCTACCGTCCGGGACATGAGCACCACCGCCGCCCGTCGCGCCGAGAAGGCCGCGCGCCCCGGCTTCCGCTGCACCGAGTGCGGGTGGACCGCCGCCAAGTGGGCCGGCCGGTGCGGCGAGTGCCAGGCGTGGGGAACCGTCCTCGAGGACTCCGGCCCGGGTGGCGGCGCCCCCAAGACGGTCGCGGCCGCCCCGACCCGCGCACCCGCTCGCCCGATCAGCGAGATCTCGGTCGAGTCCGCGCTCGCGCGCGCCACCGGGGTCGACGAGCTGGACCGCGTGCTCGGCGGGGGCCTCGTGCCCGGGGCCGTGGTGCTGCTCGCGGGCGAGCCGGGCGTCGGCAAGTCGACCCTGCTGCTCGACGTCGCGGCACGCACCGCCCGCGGAGGTCGCCGGGTCCTGTACGTGACGGGCGAGGAGTCCGTCGCCCAGATCCGGCTGCGCGCGGGCCGGATCGGCGCGCTCGACCCGAACCTGCTGATCGCCGACGAGACCGACCTCGCGACGGTCCTCGGCCACATCGAGCAGGTCGACCCGGACCTGTTCGTCCTCGACTCGGTCCAGACGATCGCCTCCGCGGCGATCGAGGGCACGGCAGGCGGCGTCGCGCAGGTCCGTGAGGTCAGCGCGGCGGTGATCCAGGCCGCCAAGTCCCGGGACATGCCCGTGGTGCTGGTCGGCCACGTCACCAAGGACGGCTCGGTCGCCGGCCCGCGCACGCTCGAGCACCTGGTGGACGTGGTCTGCCAGTTCGAGGGCGACCGCCACTCGCGCCTGCGGATGCTCCGCGCCACCAAGAACCGCTACGGCCCCACCGACGAGGTCGGCTGCTTCGACCTGTCCGAGCAGGGCATCGTCGGCCTCGCCGACCCCTCCGGCCTGTTCATGTCCCAGTCGCACAACCCCGTGCCGGGAACCTGCCTCACCGTCACGCTCGAGGGCCGCCGCCCGCTGGCCACCGAGATCCAGGCGCTCGTCGCCCCCTCGCAGGTGCCCAACCCCCGCCGCACGACGAGCGGCGTCGACTCCTCCCGCCTGGCGATGGTGCTCGCGGTCCTGCAGCGCCGGCTCGGCGCCCGGCTTGCCGACCAGGACGTCTACGTCTCCACCGTCGGCGGCGCGCGCGTCGTCGAACCCTCCGCCGACCTCGCGCTCGCGCTGGCCGCGGTCGGATCGCGGGAGAACACCTCGCTGCCGCGCGGGCTCGTGGCCATCGGCGAGGTGGGCCTGGCCGGGGAGATCCGGAACGTGTCCGGCGTGGGCCGCCGCCTGGCCGAGGCCGCGCGGCTCGGGTTCACCCGCGCGATCGTGCCGCACGCGTCCGTGGCCGGGTTGGCGGTGCCGAAGGGGATGACCGTGCTCGGGGCGTCCGACCTGGCTCGGGCCGTGCAGGTGGCGAACATGACGGACAACGTGGTGCCGATCCGCCGGGGCTGAGGCCCAGCGACGTTCTGGTCGCGTTCGCGAGTCAGCGTGCCCCGCGGCCGAGGTCCCGAGGCTGTCGGCTCGGGCGTCCGCGACCGACGGGTCGAAGCAGACCGAGCGGAGCGGACCGGGCGGCCGCGTGCGTGGCCGCCCGGTCCGCGGGTCAGGGGGCTTCGTCGCCCTCGACGACCTCGGACGTCTCGCCGTCGTCGAGGACCTCGTGCTTGCCGTGCTCGTGGTGCTCGTGGTGCTCGTGGTGCTCATGGGTCGTGGTCTCGCCCTCGACGACGCGCGAGGTCGCGCCGTCGTCGAGGACGTCGGGGGTGCCGTGGCCGCTGTCGGTGCTCATCGTGTACTTCCTCTGTCTCGAAACCGGCGCCCCGGGTGTGAGCGCACTTCAATGTGCGCCCCGCGGGCCGGTCCCGCCCGCCGAGAGCCCTTGTTCGCCCCCGGCGCCGGTGCGAGGGTGGGTCGATGGCACACCCCGACGGGCCGGCCGGGATCTTCGACCGCGTCGCCGACACCTACGACGCCGTGGGCGTCCCGTGGTTCGAGCCGATCGCCGCCGGGCTGGTCGACGAGCTCGCCGTGCGACCCGGCGAGAGCGTGCTCGACATCGGCTGCGGCCGTGGCGCCGCGCTGCGCCCGCTCGCGCTCGCGACCGGCCCCGACGGGCGGGCCGTCGGCATCGACCTCGCCCCCCGCATGGTGGAGCTGACCGCGCGCGACCTCGCCGACCTCCCGCAGGTCACGGTCGCCGTGGGCGACGCCCGCGCGCCCGACTTCGCGGCGGCCTCGTTCGACGTGGTGTCGGCGTCGCTGGTGCTGTTCTTCATGCCCGATCCCGCAGCGACGCTGAGCGTGTGGGCGTCGCTCGTCGTCCACGGCGGTCGCCTCGGGACGACGACGTTCGGAGCCCAGGACGAGCGGTGGCGGCGGGTCGACGAGCTCTTCTTTTCCTACCTGCCGCCCGCCCTGCTCGACGCCCGGACCAGCGGGCGCAGCGGCCCCTTCGCGTCCGACGCGGGCATGGCGGACCTCTTCGTCGGCGCCGGTCTGACGGCGATCCGGACCGTGACCCGCACCGTGGAGGCCGTGTTCCGCAACCCCGAGCATCTCGTGGCGTTCACGCAGTCCCACGGCCAACGGGCCATGTGGGACGCGGTCCCGGCCGACGAGCACGACGCCATGCGCGCCCGGATCCTGGAGCTCGCGGCGTCGATCACCGACCCGTCGGGCCACCTCGCCCTGGCCCAGGAGGTCCGCTACACGCTCGGGGTCCGCGGCCCGTCATAGGCGGCCGGCTCCGTCAGATGTCCGGAGTTCGACCGCCTCGTCGCGGGTCGCATGCCCGCTGCGTCGCCGGGCGTCGTTACGATGCTCGCGTGCCGAACACCCCGCACGCCCCCGACGACCTCATGCGGTCGACCCTCGCTGCCGTCGCGCCCGGCGGCGACCTGCGGGACGGGCTCGAGCGGATCCTGCGCGGACGGACCGGCGCGCTGATCGTCCTCGGCTTCGACAAGACGGTCGAGTCCATCTGCTCGGGCGGCTTCGTCCTCGACGTGGAGTTCTCGGCGACCCGCCTGCGCGAGCTGGCCAAGATGGACGGTGCCGTCGTCGTCGACCAGGACATCTCCAAGATCGTCCGTGCGGCCGTGCAGCTGCTGCCCGACGTGACGATCGAGACCACCGAGTCCGGCACGCGCCACCGCACCGCCGAGCGCGTCGCCAAGCAGACCGGCCTGCCCGTGATCTCGGTGTCCGCCTCGATGCGGATCATCGCGCTGTACGTCGGCGACCAGCGGTACGTGCTCGAGGGCTCGACGACCATCCTGTCCCGCGCCAACCAGGCCCTCGCCACGCTCGAGCGCTACAAGTCGCGCCTCGACGAGGTCAGCGGCACGCTCTCCGCGCTCGAGATCGAGGACCTCGTCACGGTCCGGGACGTGTCCGCCGTCGTCCAGCGACTCGAGATGGTGCGGCGCATCTCCGAGGAGATCGAGGGCTACGTCGTCGAGCTCGGCACCGACGGCCGCCTGCTCACGCTGCAGCTCGACGAGCTCGTGGGCGGCATCGGCTCGGACCGCGAGCTCGTCATCCGCGACTACGTCGACACCATCCGCCGCGACCTCGACTCCGTGCAGGCCGAGCTCGCCGAGCTGGACTCGACCGAGCTGCTCGACATCGCGCACATCGCGCGCGTGCTCGGACTGCCGGGCGGGGGCGACGCGCTCGACGCGGCCGCCGGTCCGCGCGGCTACCGGCTGCTGTCGAAGGTGCCCCGCCTGCCGGGTGCGATCGTCGACCGCCTCGTCGCCCACTTCGGCGGCCTGCAGAAGCTGCTCGCCGCAGGCATCGACGACCTCATGGCCGTCGACGGCGTGGGCGAGCAGCGGGCCCGCGCGGTGCGCGAAGGACTCTCCCGCCTGGCCGAGTCGTCGATCCTCGAGCGGTACGTCTGACGCCTGCGCTCAGCCGAGCGTGAAGACCTCGGGCGCCGCGTTGACGCCCGAGAGCGTGTACGTGGCCGCATAGGTCCCCGACTTGGGGGCCGGCAGGTCCTTGGGGCACTGCTCCTCCGAGCGCACCCGCTTCCACGTGACGGAGTCCTTGACGCTCTCGCCCGCGGCGAGCAGGAGCGGGCGGTACGCGGACGCCTCGCTCGCGCAGTCCTGGCTCGACCAGACCCGGTCGTCGCCCGAGGTGATGACCAGGGCGGCCTCGTCCGTGCCCGCGTCGACCAGGCACGCCTCCTTGCCCTGGTTCGTGATCGTCGTGGTCAGCTTGGGGTTCTGGCCGGCCGCGTACGACGCGTCGTCGGCGCTGACCTTGAGCTTCAGGTCCGTGCAGTCGGGGACGCCGGTCGTGGCGGTGGGGGTCGGCGTGGACTTGGGGGTGGCCTTCGGCGTGGACTTCGTGGTCGTCGTCGCCGTCGTCTTCGGGGCCGACGAGGGCTCGTCGGCCGAGCCGCGGCCCGCGACGAGCCAGACGACCAGCACGACGACGAGCAGCGGGATGCCGAGCACGACGAGCCGGCGACGGCGGTACACGGCCGCCGAGGGGCGGGGTGCGGGCCTGGGTGCGGACACGTTCCACCTCCTTGTTCGATCGACCGTCTCCACGGTACGAGGGGCGGGCGGCCGTCCGGGCGAGCCTGACCGGCGCGCCGCGGGATCCGTTCGCCGCGGACCGCCGGGCGGGGCACGATGCTCCCGTGCCGACCGCCCCCGCCGACCCCGCGCTCGTCGGGACTGTCGTGGCGTGGTTCGACGAGCACGCGCGGGACCTGCCGTGGCGCGCGCCCGACCGCACCCCGTGGGGCGTGCTGGTCAGCGAGGTGATGCTGCAGCAGACGCCGGTCGTCCGCGTCGAGCCCGCGTGGCGCGCCTGGATGTCCGCGTGGCCGACGCCCGCCGACCTCGCCGCGGCCCCGACCGCCGACGTGCTGCGCGCGTGGGACCGCCTCGGCTACCCGCGCCGCGCCCTGCGGCTGCAGGAGTGCGCGCGGGCGATCGTCGCGCGGCACGGCGGCGAGGTGCCCGACGACGAGGACGCGCTGCTCGCGCTGCCCGGCATCGGCTCCTACACGGCGGCCGCGGTGCGGGCGTTCGCGTTCGGGCGGCGGTCGGTGGTGCTCGACACCAACGTGCGCCGCGTCCTGGCGCGCACCGTCGGCGGCTCGGCCCTGCCGGCGCCGTCGCTGACCGCCGCGGAGGTCCGCACCGCCTCGGCACTCGTCCCCGCGACGGACGACGGGGCCGCGCGCTGGGCTGCCGCGTCCATGGAGCTCGGCGCCCTGGTGTGCACGGCCCGCGCTCCGCGGTGCGAGTCGTGCCCGGTCGCCTCGTCGTGCGCGTGGCTCGCCGCCGGGCGCCCGGGCGACGAGCACCACGCGCGCCGACGCACCCAGGCCTGGGCCGGCACCGACCGGCAGGTCCGCGGCCGCATCATGGCCCTGCTCCGCGAGGCCCTCGGGCCCGTGCCGCAGCACGCGGTCGACCAGGTCTGGCCGGACGCGGCCCAGCGCGCGCGGTGCGTCGACTCGCTCGTCGCCGACGGCCTCGTCGCGCGCCACGACCCACCGTCCCCGGACGCCGAGCCCACGTACTCGCTCCCCCGCTGAGCAGCGCGGACGGGGGTCAGCACGGTGGTTCCGCTTCATCACGGGGGTTGCGATCCCCGTGATGTAGCGGGATGCCCGTGATGTCAGCCGCCCCGGGCGCCCGGGCGGACGCGCGGCGGCAGGATGGGGGGATGGAGATCGCCGCGATGCCCTCGTACGCCGTCGAGCGGTTCTCGAGCGTGGGGGTCGTGATGGACGCGCTGCCTCCGACCGTGGACGGGGCGTTGACGCAGGTGCACGTGGCGCGCGTCGCGGCGGGCGGGACCATAGGCCGGCACCCGGCGGTGCGGAGCCAGGCGTTCGCGATCGTCAGCGGCCGGGCGCGGGTCGGGGCGGGCGACGAGAGCCGCGAGGTGGAGCCCGCCGCGGTCGTCGTCTGGCAGCCGGGCGAGGACCACCAGACCTGGGCGCTGACCGACCTGGTGGCGGTCGTCGTCGAGACCGACGGCACCTTCGACCTCACGCACCACACCCCGCTCCCCTGACGGCGCGGCTGGCTCCGTGCCCGGATGGTTGCACCGAACGTTGCAGCCCGCGCGTCGTTGACCAGCGCGTCCGCTGCGACGAGAGCTGCGTTCACGAGATGGACGTCGACGAGATGGCCGCGAGAGCGGCGCTCGCAGGCGGGGGTCGAGCCGCCTACAGCTCGATGAGCATGCGCGTGTTGCCCAGCGTGTTGGGCTTCACGCGCGCGAGGTCGAGGAACTCGGCGACGCCGTCGTCGTGCGAGCGCAGCAGCTCGAGGTAGACGTCCTGCGTGACCGGCGTGCCCTCGATGACGTGGAACCCGTGGCCCTCGAAGAACGGCACCTCGAACGTCAGGCAGAACACGCGGCGCAGGCCCAGCTCGCGAGCCCGGACCAGCAGCGCATCGAGCAGCGCGTGCCCCACGCCGGCTCCCCGCCACGCACGGTCGGCCGCGAGCGTGCGGATCTCGGCCAGGTCCTGCCACATCACGTGCAGCGCACCGCAGCCGATGACCGCGCCGTCCTCGGCCTCGACGACCAGGAACTCCTGCACCGCCTCGTAGTAGCCGACCCACTCCTTGGCGAGCAGGATCCGCTCGGCGGCATACGGCTCGACGAGCCCACGGATGGCGCGGACGTCGGCCGGCAGCGCGGGTCGCACGCGGAAGGTTGAGGTCGCCACCGGGCCAACCTAGCGGCGGCCCGACCGCGAGCAGCCAACCGGCCCGGTCGCCGAGATGGCGCCGGGCCGGTCGTCCTGCGGGCTCAGACTGGGGTGCTCAGACTGCGGGGCTCAGAGAGCGGGCTCCGGCTCCCGAGGAGCGGGGGCGGTCTCGTCGGGCATGCCGTCGGCGATCGCCCACGCCTCCTCGGTGACGCTGCGCGGCCAGATCGCGGCGGCGACGACGTACGCGACGATCGAGGCGCCGAACGCCCAGAACGTCGGCCAGCCGTCGAACGAGGCGTCGACCAGCGTGTTCGGGATGTACCAGACGTCGTTCGGCACGCCGTAGATCGTGGGCGTCAGGACGAACAGCACGATCCGCACGCCGACGCCGATCGACAGCGCCGCGACGGCCGCGCGGGTGCCGCCGCGCTTCCAGAACAGGCCGAGGATGAACGGCACGAGGAGGCCTGCGAGCATGAGGTCGAACGCGAGCGTGAGCAGGATGCCGGTCTGGGCGACCTTGAGCGCGATCGTGATGCCGAGCGCGACGATCGGGACCATCGCGACGCGCGTCCACAGCAGCAGCGGGTCGCGGACGCCCTCCTCCTTCGCGGACACCACGCGGCGGACGCCGAAGATGTTGCGCACGGCCACGGCCGACGTCGCGAGGATCGCGCCCGAGGCGGTCGAGAAGGACGCCGCCACGATGCCGGACAGCACCAGCACCGTCAGGCCGGAGGGCGCGTAGTCGTCGAGCAGCTGGAACAGGATCGGGCCCGCGTCCGTCGTCAGGCCGAGCACCGACGAGGCGGACAGGGCGACCATCGCGAAGGCGACGCCGATGATGGCGGTGCCCGCCGCGCCGGTCAGGCACGACCGGCGGGCGGTCTCGGGGTTGCGCGCGGCGAAGATGCGCTGCATGAAGTCGATCGCGACGATGTCGCCGATGCCGAGCGCGATGAGCGTGGCCCAGTTGATCGGCGCGCCGGCGCTGGTCTGGGTCAGCTGCTCGAGGTCGAACGGGCCCATGCCCTCGTCGACGTGGAACCCGTAGGTGACGCCGAACCAGATCACGAGGCTGACGGTCGCGACGATCGTGATGACGATCTGGATCGCCGCGGTGTAGGCGTCGGAGAACATGCCGCCGCCGATCGTGTAGAGCAGGACGAGGCCGACCGCGATGAGCACGCCCACGGTGTAGTCGATGCCGAGGAAGCGCTCGAGCAGGAACCCGCAGGCCACGAGGTTGCCGGCCATGAGGATCGCGAACGCGAAGATCATGAACACCGACGACGCGACCTCGACGCCCCGCCCGTACCGCAGCCGGTAGAAGTCGGCGAGCGTGAACAGCTTCATGCGGTTCATCGGCTTGGCCAGGAACAGGCCCGTGAGCAGCAGGCACAGCGCCAGACCGAGGGCGAGCGACGCCCCGGCCCAGAACCCGAACGACGCGGTGAGGTCGGTGTTGCCGACCGTCGCGTTGGAGTCGACGGCCGCGGCCATGAGCGAGGCCGCGACGAGCGGCACCCCCAGGCGCCGGCCCGCGACGAGGTAGTTGGCGCTGTCGCCGTCCACCTTGCGCGCGACGAAGATGCCGACGAGGACGACGGCGAGGACGGACAGACCGACTCCGGCGATGATCATGGAGGCTCCGAGGGGAGAGGCGGGCCAGGGGGGACGGACGAAGCGGCCGAGTTTCTGTCGGCCGACAGGTTCATTGACCACCCGAGCCGTGTCGGGCCGGAGGCGCGCACGAAACGCTTGTGTTAAATCCGCGCCTGCAGCACTCGCGTCACCCGCGCCCCCGCGCGCGCGACCCGCGCCCGCCCGATCAGGAGGGCGTCGAGGCGGCGGCGATCTGCGTCGGGGTGCAGCCGATCAGGCGCAGGACGGCGTCGGCGACCGAGCGCTGGACGACCGGGACGTCGAGGTCCGGCGTGTCACGGCGACGCAGGATCACCGACTCGACGAGGCCGAGGACGAGGGCCCCGCGGTCGTCGGCCTCGCTCCGTGCCGCGGCGGCGTCGGCCAGCTCCGAGTAGCGCGCCCGCAGCCGGGCCCGCAGCACGTGGAACGGCGCGAACTGCTCGGCCGCGACCTCGGGCAGCACGTAGAGGACCCCGAGGTTGACCGGGCCGCCCGCGAGCAGCGCGACGTCGGCGTGCACGAGCGACCACAGCCGGGCGGGCGCGGGCTCGGGTGCGGCGACGAGCGCGTCGGCGAGCTCGAGCGACGGCTGGACCGTACCGAGCAGCAGCTCGAGCAGGATCGCGTCCTTGCCGGCGAAGTGGTGGTAGATCGAGGCCTGCCGGACACCGGCGGCGTCGGCGATGGCGCGCGTGCTCGTGGAGGTGAACCCGACCGAGCAGAAGAGGGCCGCGGCGGCGTCGAGCACGTCCTGGCGGGTGTCCCGCTCGCCGTGCGGGTCGCCGCTCGCGCGCGGTCGACCGGGTCTGCGTGCCATAGCCAGCCGAACGTACCAGGGCCCGCGTTACACAAGGTTTACCTCCGGGTGACGGCCGCGGAACCTCGGGCGCCGACGCTGTTTCTGTCAGTCGACAGAAATCGAGGACGCCATGACGACCACCTGCACGGGGACCGGCACCACGGCCGGGGCACGCGCCCACGCCCGGGCCCAGGAGGCGGCCGCGCTCGACGCGACCCCCACGCAACCCACCCGCCCCGCCTCCGCCTGGCCCGCCCCGCCCGAGGGGATCGACGCCACCGCGATGGTGCACGCCGAGGTCGTCGCGGGAGGCGGGTACACGCACCTCGCCGTGGCGCGCGGCACGCACGTCATGCTCACGGACCTGGTCGGCGACGCGTGCGCTCACGTCCTGGCCTACCGCCTCGACCGCCCGTGGGAGCGCCTCAACGTCGCGGACACGGTCAAGGTCCAGTGGCAGGTCTACCTGACGGCCGGGCACCTGCTGCTCAGCGACCAGGGCAGGGTCCTGGCGAGCATCGTCGGCGACACCTCCGGCCGCCAGGACGCGCTGTACGGCACGACGACGAGGGCGCGCAACGAGGAGCGCTACGGCGACGGCGCCGCCCACGGCGAGAGCCCGGCCGGCCGGGAGCTGTTCGCCCTCGCCGCCGCGAAGCACGACCTGGCCCGCCGCGACCTGCCGCCGAGCATCTCGTTCTTCCAGGGTGTCCGCGTCGACGACGAGGGGCGCCCGGTGTTCGAGGGCTCGGCCGGAGCGGGCGCCGCGATCACGCTGCGCGCCGAGGTGCCGCTGCTGCTGCTCGTCGCGAACACGGCCCACCCGCTCGACCCGCGCCCGTTCACGAGCACACCGCTCGAGGTCGTGGCCTGGCGCGGGGAGCCGACGGCCGACACCGACGAGCTCTGGACCGCCACCCCCGAGGGCCGCCGCGCCTTCGTCAACACCGTCACCGACCTCACCGCCCGGGGGATCGCATGAGCCTGATCGACACCGTCGTCCCCGCCCGCGCCCCCTGGTCCGCGGTGGTCCACGCGGGCGAGGTGCTGACGATCATCGACCTCGGCGGCAACCAGGCCGTCGACTTCCTCGTCTTCGACGCCGCCGACCCGAGCCTGCGCTACAGCGCGCCGGACACCATCCAGGGGCAGGACTCCGTGTTCCTGACCACGGGCTCGATCCTGCGCGACTGCGAGTACGGCCCGCTGATGACGGTCGTCGCCGACGAGGTCGGGCGCCACGACACCCTCGGCGGCGCGTGCTCGAAGGAGTCGAACACGTTGCGCTACGGCCAGCACACGTGGGCGCAGCACGCGTGCGTCGAGAACTTCCTCGTCGAGGGCGGCAGGCATGGCCTGGGCAAGCGCGACCTGGTCTCGAACATCAACTGGTACATGAACGTGCCCGTGGACCCGGACGGCGCGCTCGGGATCGTCGACGGCATCTCCGCGCCCGGCCTGTCGCTGTCCCTGCGCGCCGAGCGCGACGTGCTCGTCGTCGTCAGCAACTGCCCGCAGATCAACAACCCCTGCAACGGGTTCGACCCGACGCCCGTCCGGATGGTCGTGACCCGATGACCTTCGACACCCTGCTGGTCGCCAACCGCGGCGAGATCGCGGTCCGCATCCTGCGCACCGCCAAGGAGCTCGGCCTGCGCACCGTCGCGGTCTACTCCGACGCCGACGCGGGCGCCGCGCACGTGCACCTCGCCGACACGGCCGTCCGGCTCGGCCCGGCCCCCGCCACGCAGTCCTACCTGCGCGCGGACGTCATCCTCGAGGCCGCCGCGGCCACCGGCGCCGGGGCCGTGCACCCCGGTTACGGGTTCCTCTCGGAGAACGCCGACTTCGCCCGCGCCGCGGAGGCGGCAGGGGTGGCCTTCGTCGGCCCGACGCCCGCGCAGCTCGAGCTGTTCGGGGCGAAGCACACCGCGCGGGACGCCGCCCGTGCGGTGCGGATGCCCATGCTCGCCGGCACCGGCCTGCTCGACTCCCTCGAGGAGGCGCTCGCCGCGGCCGAGTCGATCGGGTTCCCGGTCATGCTCAAGGCGACCGCGGGCGGTGGCGGCATCGGCATGCGCGCCTGCGCCGGGCCCGACGAGCTCGTCGCCGCGTGGGAGGCGGTCCGTCGCACGGCGGGCGCCGCCTTCGGCTCGGCAGGCGTGTACCTGGAGCGGCTCATCACCGCGGCCCGTCACGTCGAGGTGCAGGTGTTCGGTGACGGGCTGGGCCGCGTCGTCACGCTCGGTGACCGCGACTGCTCGCTGCAGCGCCGCCACCAGAAGGTCGTCGAGGAGGCGCCGGCACCCGGTCTGCCCGACGAGGTCCGCGCGCAGATCGCCACCGCGGCCCGGACCCTGGCCGAGTCGGTCGACTACCGCTCCGCGGGCACCGTCGAGTACGTCTACGACGCCGAGCGCGAGGAGGCTGCCTTCCTCGAGGTGAACACCCGCCTGCAGGTCGAGCACCCCGTCACCGAGGCCGTCTACGGCGTCGACCTCGTCGCCTGGATGATCCGGCTCGCGCAGGGCGACGCCTCCGTCGTCGACACCCCGCTCGTCGCGCGAGGGGCTGCCGTCGAGGCGCGCGTCTACGCCGAGAACCCGGACCGCGACCACCTGCCCAGCGCGGGCACGGTCGTCGCGTTCGAGCCGCCCGCGAGCGCGCGCGTCGACGCGTGGGTCGAGCCCGGGACCGAGGTGTCGACGCACTACGACCCCCTGCTGGCCAAGGTCATCACCGCGGGCGACGACCGAGCGGCGGCGTGGGCCGCGCTCGGCGACGCCCTGGCGGTCACGCGCCTGGGCGGCATCGCCACCAACCTGGGCCTGCTGCGCACGATCGTGCACGCGCCCGCCGTCGCGGCCGCGCTGCACCACACGGGCACGCTCGCCCACCTGCACGACGAGACGCCGCGCGTCGACGTCCTGCGTGCGGGCCTGCTCACCACCATCCAGGACTGGCCGGGCCGCACGGGTCTGTGGCACGTCGGCATCCCGCCGTCGGGTCCGATGGACGACCTGTCCTTCCGCCTCGGCAACGTCGCGCTCGGCAACCCCGAGGGCGCGCCCGGCCTGGAGTGCACGATGGCCGGGCCGGAGCTGCGGTTCGTCACCGGTGCGACGGTCCTGGTCGCGGGAGCCCCTGCGCCGGTCACGATCGACGACCGGCCCGTCCCGCAGTGGGAGCCGGTCGATGTCCCGCCCGGCGGCGTGCTCGCGATCGGCGCCCCGACGGCGGGGATGCGCACGTACGTGCTGGTGCGCGGAGGCCTGGACGTGCCGCTGGTCCTGGGCTCGGCCGCCACCTTCGACCTGGGCAAGATCGGCGGCACCACGGGCCTGCCGCTGCGGCCGGGCGACCTGCTCACGGTCGCCCCCTCCGGCCCGACCCGGCCGCGCGCCGTCCCGCTCGACGACCGCCCGGACATCACCAGCTCGTGGGCGATCGGCGCGCTCGAGGGTCCGCACGCGGCTCCCGAGTTCTTCACGCCCGACGACGTCGCCGAGTTCTACGCCTCGACGTGGGCGGTGCACTTCAACTCGGCGCGCACGGGCGTGCGCCTCGTCGGCCCCAAGCCGACCTGGGCCAGGCCCGACGGCGGCGAGGCCGGCCTGCACCCGTCCAACATCCACGACACCCCGTACGCCGTGGGCGCGGTCGACTACACCGGCGACCTGCCGATCCTCCTCGGACCCGACGGCCCGTCGCTCGGCGGCTTCACGTGCCCCGCCACGGTCGCGCTCGGCCAGCTCTGGAAGCTCGGGCAGCTGCGCCCCGGCGACAGCGTGCGGTTCGTCCCGGTCGACGAGGCGGGGGCCGACGAGCTCCGCCGCCGCCCGCAGGCGATCCCGCTGGTCTCCCGCGCGGCGCACACCGACGGCGGCATCCTGGCCCGCCACGAGAGCGGCGTCACCTACCGCCGCAGCGGCGACGACAACCTGCTCGTCGAGTACGGCGCGATGACGCTCGACCTCGCCTCCCGCATGCGCGTGCACGCCCTCGCGCAGGAGGTCCAGGCCCGCGTCGACCACGACGGGCTGCGCGGCATCGTCGACCTCACGCCCGGCATCCGGTCGCTGCAGCTGCACGTCGACCCGGACCGCCTGCCGCTGCGCACCGCGCTCGACCTGGTGCGCGAGATCGAGGACACGCTGCCGGCGACCACCGACCTCGTCGTGCCGAGCCGCACGGTCCACCTGCCGCTCAGCTGGGACGACCCCGCCACGCGCGAGGCCATCGAGCGCTACATGGCGGGCGTGCGCGACGACGCCCCGTGGTGCCCGTGGAACATCGAGTTCATCCGGCGGATCAACGGGCTGGGATCCGTCGACGACGTCTACCGGACCGTGTTCGACGCGCAGTACCTGGTCATGGGCCTGGGCGACGTCTACCTCGGCGCTCCTGTGGCCACCCCGCTGGACCCGCGGCACCGCCTGGTCACCACCAAGTACAACCCGGCGCGCACCTGGACGCCGCAGAACGCGGTCGGCATCGGCGGGGCCTACCTGTGCATCTACGGCATGGAAGGTCCCGGCGGCTACCAGTTCGTCGGGCGGACCATCCAGGTCTGGGACACCCACGCGCGTCGCAGGCCGTTCGAGCCGGGCACGCCCTGGCTGCTGCGGTTCTTCGACACCATCAGCTGGTACCCGGTCGGCGCCGACGAGCTGCTCGACATGCGCGCCGACATGGCCGCCGGTCGCCTGGACGTGCGGATCGACGAGGGGACGTTCTCGATCGCCGAGCACGAGCGGTTCCTCGCCGACAACGCCGCGTCGATCGACGCCTTCCGCACGCAGCAGGCCCGCGCGTTCGGGGCCGAGCGGGACGCGTGGGAGGCCGCGGGCGAGTTCGACCGGCGCGCCGAGCCCGACGCTCCACCGTCCGCCGGCCCCGGGGTCGCCGTGCCCGACGGGTGCGAGGGCGTCGAGGCGCCGTTCGTGGCGACCGTCTTCCGCGTCGACACCCGCCCGGGCGACCGGGTGGTGCGCGGCCAGCAGCTGCTGGCGCTCGAGGCGATGAAGATGGAGGCGCCCGTCACCGCGACCGTCTCGGGGACCGTGCTCGAGGTGGTCGTCACGCCCGGCGACCAGGTCGGCCCCGGTCAGGTTCTCGTCATCGTCGAGCCGGAGGCGGTGACCACCGCGGCGTAGGGGTCAGGCCCGGGTGCGCGACCGGTGCGGCCGGGCCTGCTCGACCTGCTCGAGCAGCAGCCCGGCCGTGATCTCGTCGACCACGAGGTCCGTGACGACCCCGGCGCGCAGGGCGGCGAGCAGCGGCGCGACCTTGTTGTCGCCCGCCACGACGCACAACCGGCGCGGCACGTGCTCGAGCTGGTGGGGGTCCGGCCCGGTGGCCCGGGTGTTGACGGCGATGTCCTGCCACGACCCGTCCGCCCGCAGGAACACGGTGCAGACGTCGCCGACGACGCCCTCGTCGCGCAGGACCTCGATGTCCGCGTCGTCGAGGTAACCCGCCGAGTAGACGTGCGACGGGACCGCCCCCGCGACGGCCCCGACCGAGAAGACGGCGATGTCCGCACGCTCCTGCATGTCGAGCACGCGGCGTACGGAGCGCTCCCGCCACATCGCCGCCTTGGTGTCCGGGTAGTCGAAGAACGCCGGTACCGAGAAATGGTGCACCGCGGCGCCGAACGCGGTGCCGAACGACGAGATGAGGTCCGAGGCGTACTCGACCCCGCTCGTGCGCATGTTGGCGGCACCGTTGAGCTGCACCACCGCCGCGCCGCGGGTGGGCTTCGGGACGAGGAAGCGCGAGACCGAGGCGAGCGTCGTCCCCCACGCGACGCCCATCACCATGTCCGAGTCGAACCACGACGAGAGCAGCCGCGCGGCGGTCATCGAGACCTGCGTGAGCCGCTCGAGATGGCTCGCGGAGTCCGGGACAGGGACGACGTAGGAGTCGATCCCGAACGCAGCGGCGACCGAACGGCCCAGGCCGGGGGCGCGCGTGCTGGACGGGCGCAGGTTGATCTCGACCAGGCCGGACGCCCGCGCCTGCTTGAGCATCCGGGACACCGTCGAGCGGGACGTGCCCAGGTGCCGCGCGATGACCTCCATCTTGAGGTCCTGCAGGTAGTACATGGACGCCGCGCGGAGCATGTCCTGCTCGCGGTCGAACTCCATGGCTCCTCCTGTGCACGTTTGTGCGTCCCGGTTGCGCATCTGTTCGGACCTGACGACGATAGCCACCAGACACGGCTCGCGCGAACCCCGCAGATCGCGCACCTGAGGAGAGATCGACCCATGAGGACCGCACCGCTCACCGCCCAGGCTCGGACCGACGCGCTCGCCGCCCTGCGCGGCAGCGCGGCTCGCGAGGACGAGCTCGACGTGCTGGTGATCGGCGGTGGCGTCACCGGCGCAGGAGTCGCCGTCGACGCCGTCACGCGCGGGCTCTCGACGGCCATCGTCGAGGCCCAGGACTGGGCGTCCGGCACGTCGTCGCGCTCGTCGAAGCTCGTGCACGGCGGCCTGCGCTACCTGCAGATGCTCGACTTCCACCTGGTGCGCGAGGCCCTGACCGAGCGCGACCTGCTCATCAACCGGCTCGCGCCCCACCTGGTCAAGCCCGTCAGCTTCCTCTACCCGCTCGAGAACCGGGTGTGGGAGCGGGCCTACGTCGGCGCGGGCGTCGCGCTGTACGACACGCTCGCCTCGGTCAACGGCGGCAAGCGCGCGCTGCCCATCCACCGGCACCTGTCCCGCAAGGGCATGGAGCGCCTGTTCCCCGACCTGCGCCACGACGCCGCGATCGGCGCGGTGCGCTACTGGGACGCGAGCGTCGACGACGCGCGCCTCGTCGAGACCCTCGTCCGCACCGCCGTGAGCTACGGCGCGCACGCCGCGAGCCGCACGCAGCTCGTCAACCTGCACACGACGAGCGGGGGCGCGGTCACCGGCGCCGAGCTCGTCGACCTCGAGACGGGCGAGCACTTCGACGTCCGGGCCCGGCACGTCATCAACGCGACGGGCGTGTGGACCGAGGCGACCGAGTCGCTCGCGGGCTCCGAGGGCGGCCTCAAGGTGCTGGCCAGCAAGGGGATCCACATCGTCGTGCCGCGCTCGCGGATCGCCGGCGACGTGGGGCTGATCCTGCAGACCGAGAAGTCGGTCCTGTTCATCATCCCGTGGTCGCGCTACTGGGTCATCGGCACCACGGACACCCCGTGGGAGCAGGAGCTCACCCACCCCGTGGCCACGAGTGCGGACATCGACTACGTCATGGAGCACGCCAACGCGGTGCTCAGCCGGCCGATCACGCGCGAGGACATCATCGGCACGTGGGCCGGCCTGCGACCGCTGCTGCAGCCGGGCACCAAGGAGGGCACCTCGTCGGCCAAGGTCTCCCGCGAGCACACCGTTGCCTCCCCCACCCCGGGCCTGACGGTCATCGCGGGAGGCAAGCTGACCACCTACCGCGTGATGGCCAAGGACGCGGTGGACTTCGCGATCGGCTCGCGTGCCACGTCGCTCCCGTCGATCACGCACGAGGTGCAGCTCGTCGGCGCCGAGGGCCTGCGGGTCTTCCAGCGTCAGGCGCGCGCGATCGGCGCCAAGTACGACTGGGACCGCCCGCGCATGGACCACCTGCTGCACCGCTACGGGTCGCTGCTCGGCGAGCTCATCGATCTGTGCGACGCCAACCCGGACCTGGCCAAGCCCCTCGAGCACGCGAGCGCCTACATCGGCGCCGAGGTCGTCTACGCCGCCAGCCACGAGGGCGCGCTGCACCTGGACGACATCCTCATGCACCGCACGCGGCTCAACTACGAGCAGGCGGACAAGGGCGTGGGCGCGCTCGAGGAGATCGCGGACCTCGTCGCCCCGGTCCTGGGCTGGGACGCGACGACGCGCGCCGACGAGATCGCGGCCTACCGCTCACGCGCCGAGGCGGAGGACGCCGCGGCGGCCCAGCCCGACGACGTGAGCGCCGAGCAGGTCCGCCTCGAAGCCGCCGATCTCGCGCCGATGCGCGACCTCGGCAAGCACGTCGGCGCCGGGGAGAAGCCCGGCTCGCCGGCCGGCAAGGGAACCTCGGGGCCCGCAGGGACCTGACCAAAGACCCCCCGCGCCCGGTGCGCGGGGTGCACGTGACAACGTCGTCCGTACAGAAGGGATAGCTCAGTGAACACACTGATGTCTCACGCGTTCGTCTCCGAGATCCTGGGAACAGCGATGCTGATCCTGATGGGTGCCGGAGTGGTCGCGAACGTGATCCTGCCGAAGACGAAGGGCTTCGGTGGGGGCTGGTTGCTCATCAACTTCGGCTGGGGCCTTGCCGTGTTCGCCGGCGTGTACGTCGCCTTCAAGTCGGGCGCGCACCTCAACCCGGCCGTGACCGTCGGACTCTGGACGTCCGACCAGCCGTTCTACAGCGTCACCGGTCCCAACGGTGTCGTCACCGCATCGATCCTGCCGACGTTCGGCAACGCGCTCTGGTACTTCCTGGCCCAGATGATCGGCGCGTTCATCGGTGCCGTCCTCGCGTTCCTGGCCTACAAGAAGCACTTCGACGAGGACGCCGAGCCCGGCATCAAGCTGGCCGTGTTCTCCACCGGCCCGGAGCTGCGCTCCTACGCGTGGAACTTCGTCACCGAGGTCATCGCGACGTTCGTGCTGGTCTTCGTGGTCCTGGCGTTCGGGGGGACGCCCTCGGGTCTCGGGCCGCTCGCGGTCGCACTGCTCGTGGTCGGCATCGGCGCCTCGCTCGGTGGTCCCACCGGCTACGCGATCAACCCTGCACGTGACCTCGGCCCGCGCATCGCGCACTTCGTCCTGCCCATCAAGGGCAAGGGCGGCAGCGACTGGGCCTACTCCTGGGTCCCCGTGCTCGGCCCGATCGTCGGTGGCGTGCTCGCCGGTCTCCTGGCCAACGCGTACGTGTTCTGACCCGCTCGCACCCGCACCACTGATCGACCCGGACGGGCCGCGCCGCAGGGCAGCCGCGCGGCTCGTCCGGCCCCCAGCAGACCATTCACACGGAGGAAGCCACCATGGCGGACAGCAAGTACGTCCTCGCGATCGACCAGGGCACGACCAGCAGCCGGGCGATCATCTTCGACCACGGCGGACAGATCGTCGCGACCGGGCAGAAGGAGCACGAGCAGATCTTCCCGCGCGCCGGCTGGGTGGAGCACGACGCCGCGGAGATCTGGGTCAACGTCCGCGAGGTCGTCGGCCTGGCCCTGACCAAGGCCAACCTCACGGCGCGCAACATCGTCGCGGTCGGGATCACGAACCAGCGCGAGACCGCGGTCGTCTGGAACCGCAAGACCGGCGAGCCGGTCTACAACGCGATCGTGTGGCAGGACACGCGCACGCAGAAGATCGCCGACGAGCTCGGTGCGCTCGGCGGCGGCGCGGACCGCTACAAGGAGAAGGTCGGCCTCCCCCTGGCCACCTACTTCTCCGGTCCGAAGGTGCGCTGGATCCTCGACAACGTCGACGGCGCCCGCGAGGCAGCGGAGGCCGGCGACCTGGCGTTCGGCAACACCGACTCGTGGGTGCTGTGGAACATGACGGGTGGTGTCGAGGGCGGCATCCACGTCACTGACGTGACCAACGCGTCGCGCACCATGCTGATGAACCTCGACACGCTCTCGTGGAACGAGGAGATCGCCGGCGAGATGGGCATCCCCCTCTCGATGCTCCCGGAGATCCGCTCGTCGTCCGAGGTCTACGGCAACGGCCGCGAGGGCGGCCTCCTGGCCGGCGTCCCCATCGCGGGCATCCTCGGCGACCAGCAGGCGGCCACGTTCGGCCAGGCCTGCTTCGAGGTGGGCCACGCCAAGAACACCTACGGCACCGGAAACTTCATGCTCCTCAACACGGGCACGAAGCCGATCCCGTCGAAGAACGGCCTGCTGACGACGGTCTGCTACAAGATCGGCGACCAGGACGCCGTCTACGCGCTCGAGGGCTCGATCGCCGTCTCGGGCTCGTTGGTGCAGTGGCTGCGCGACAACCTGGGCATCATCTCCTCCGCCCCGGAGATCGAGGAGCTCGCGAAGACGGTCGACGACAACGGCGGTGCGTACTTCGTGCCCGCGTTCTCGGGCCTGTTCGCGCCGTACTGGCGCTCGGACGCCCGCGGTGCGCTCGTCGGGCTCACCCGGTTCGTCAACAAGGGCCACATCGCGCGGGCCGCCCTGGAGGCCACGGCCTTCCAGACCCGCGAGGTGCTCGACGCCATGAACGCCGACTCGGGCGTGGACCTCACCGAGCTCAAGGTCGACGGCGGCATGGTCCAGGACGAGCTGCTCATGCAGTTCCAGGCCGACATCCTCGGCGTCCCGGTCGTCCGGCCGAAGGTCGCCGAGACCACCGCGCTCGGCGCCGCCTACGCGGCCGGCATCGCGGTCGGGTTCTGGTCCGGCGAGCAGGACGTCATCGACAACTGGGCCGAGGACAAGCGCTGGGAGCCGTCCATGGAGGACGACGAGCGCGACCGTCAGTACCGGCTGTGGAAGAAGGCCGTGACGAAGACCTTCGACTGGGTCGACGACGACGTGTCCTGACCCTCCCGGTTCACGACGAGGGCCGCTCCCCCGCCTCGGGGGGCGGCCTTCGTCGTCCCCGCCTCCCCACCCTCGAGACCGTCACTCCCCGGTGAGACCGTTACCCGCAGGTGACGGTCTCACCCGCGGGTCACGGTCTCGGCGGCGGGGTGCGGGCGCGGGGGGACGCGGCAGGGGCGGGCGGGGCGTGGGGTGTGGGTGGATGTCGGTAGCGTGGGCGCATGCTCGTCGCCACGTGGAACATCAACTCGATCCGTGCCCGCACCGACCGCGCCCTGGCGTTCCTCGAGCGCACGGGGGTGGACGTGCTCGCGCTGCAGGAGACCAAGTGCAAGGACGAGCAGTTCCCGCGCGCGGAGTTCGAGGCGCTCGGCTACGAGGTCGTGACCAGCGGGTTCAGCCAGTGGAACGGCGTCGCGATCGCCTCCAAGGTCGGCATCGAGGACGTCGAGATCGGCTTCGAGGGCATGCCCACGTGGGGCGACCCGGCCGCCGCGGAGGCGCGGGCGATCGGCGCGACGTGCAACGGCGTGCGCGTCTGGAGCCTGTACGTGCCGAACGGCCGCGAGATCGACGACCCGCACTACGCGTACAAGCTCGAGTGGCTCGCGCGGCTGAAGGAGACCGCCGGCGGCTGGCTCGAGAAGGATCCGGAGGCGCAGGTCGCGCTCGTCGGCGACTGGAACATCGCACCGCTCGACACCGACGTGTGGGACATGGGCTTCTTCGCGGGCCGCACGCACGTGACGCCCGCCGAGCGCGACGCGTTCACGGCGTTCGCGTCCGCGGGGTTCACCGAGGTCTCGCGCGAGCACATCCCCGCCGAGCACACCTACACCTACTGGGACTACCAGCAGCTGCGCTTCCCCAAGAACATGGGCATGCGCATCGACCTGACCTACGCCTCCCCCGCCCTGGCCGCCCGCGTGCAGGGCGTGACGATCGAGCGCAACGAGCGCAAGGGCAAGCAGCCGTCGGACCACGTGCCGGTCATCCTCGAACTGGCCGACTGAGCGGCCCCGGGTTCGGTAGGTTGCCGTCATGAGCTCCGACCGCGGCGAGTCGCCCGAGCCGAACCCGTTCGCCCCGCCCTCGCTGGCCAAGCAGCCCGAGCCCGAGCGCCCGGCGGCCTCCGGGATGCCGGCCGCGCCGCCGCCGAGCGGGTACGAGGCCGTGCTCCCGCCGCCCCCGCCGGCGGACGGCGAGCGCGACGGCGGGCAGCTGCCGTACGGGCAGCAGCCCTTTGGTCAGCCCGCAGCTGGGCAGCCTGCGTACGGGCATCCCGCGCCGGGCCAGCAGGGCCAGTACGGGCAGGGTCAGTACGGGCAGCCCGCCTACGGCCAACCCGCGCCGACCTCGCCCTACGGGCAGGGACAGGGGCAGCAGTACCCGCCGCCTCCGCAGTCGCCCTACGGAGCGCCCCCGTACGGCGCCCCCCAGTACGGGGCACCCCAGTACGGAGCGCCGACGTACGGCCCCGGCCAGCCCGTGGCCCCGGGCTACGGC
The DNA here is from genome assembly GCF_003470205.1 of Cellulomonas rhizosphaerae. Classification (GTDB taxonomy): domain Bacteria; phylum Actinomycetota; class Actinomycetes; order Actinomycetales; family Cellulomonadaceae; genus Cellulomonas; species Cellulomonas rhizosphaerae. The sequence continues at coordinate 31,514 of NZ_QWKP01000221.1, read as the reverse complement.
TCGGCCGCGTACGGCCCGGGGGTCTACGGCCCGCCCCGCAAGACCGACGGGCTCGCGATCGCCTCGCTCGTCACGAGCGCGGTCGGGCTGACGGTGTTCGCCGCCGTCCCGTGCCCGGTGGGCCTCGGGCTCGGGATCGCGTCGCTGCGCCGCATCAAGAAGACGGGCGCGGACGGCCGCGGCCTGGCCATCGCGGGTGTCATCGTCGGGGCCATCGGCACCGTGCTGCTGCTCGCGTTCGCCGCGCTGATCATCTTCGGCATCGTGTTCGCGGCCAACCACCCCGACGACCCCGACTTCCAGTGGGACGTCGACGACGTGAGCACCACGGCCCAGGTGGTCCCGGGGTTCGACGTCGGTGTCTGACCCCCAGGCCGCCTACCCCGAGGCGTACTACGCGCCGGGCTGGGACCAGCAGCCCCGCCCGGGCACCGACGGCGTCTCGGTCGCCGCGCTGGTCACGGGCCTGCTCGCGCTCGGCCCGGTGGCGCTCGCCCTCGGGCTCGTCGGGCTCTACCGCACCACGAAGCGCGGCACGCGAGGACGAGGGTTCGCGATCACCGGCATCGTCCTGGGCATCCTGGCGACGATCGGCTGGACGATCCTCGTCGTCGTGCTCGTCGTGACGCTCGTCCAGACCCGGCCGCTGCCGTCCGACGTGAGCGAGCCGCGCAACGCGCACGTGAGCCAGCTCGTCGTCGGCAACTGCCTGGCCACGCTGCCCGCGGACGGCACCGTCGACTCCGTCCGGGTCGTGCCCTGCGCGCAGGACCACGAGGCCCGAGTCTCCTCGGAGTACGACTTCGACGAGGACGCCGTGTGGCCCGGCCAGGACGGCGCCGACGCGCGCGTCGCCCGCGCCTGCGTGCTCACCGAGGAGGAGCAGTCGGTGGGCGCGACGATCGTGACCTGGGCGCCGACGAAGGACGGCTGGGACTCGGGAGACCGCACCGGGCTCTGCCTCGTTCGCACCCCCTAGCCCCTTACCGCGTGGTAGGTATTGCGCTACCCTGGCGGGATCCGCAGTTCGCACGAGGAGGTGCCGCATGGTGTTCGACGTCGAACACGTCCTGGCCGGTCTCACGCTGGAGGAGAAGGCGTCCCTGACGTCGGGCTCCGACTTCTGGCACACGCAGGGCGTCGACCGCGCCGGCGTCCCGGCGGTCATGGTGACCGACGGCCCGCACGGCCTGCGCAAGCAGGCGGAGGACGCCGACCACCTCGGGCTAGGCGCCTCCGTCCCCGCGACCTGCTTCCCGCCCGCGGCCGCGCTCGGCTCGACGTGGGACCCCGCCCTGCTGCACCGCGTGGGTGAGGCGCTCGGCCGCGAGACGCGCGCCAACGACGTGGCCGTGCTGCTCGGCCCGGGCGTCAACATCAAGCGCACGCCGCTGTGCGGGCGCAACTTCGAGTACGTCTCCGAGGACCCGTTCGTCGCGGGCGTGCTCGGCACGGCGATCGTGGCCGGCATCCAGAGCCAGGGCGTGGGCACCTCGCTCAAGCACTTCGCGGCCAACAACCAGGAGACCGACCGCATGCGCGTCTCCGCCGACATCGACGAGCGCACGCTGCGAGAGATCTACCTGCCGGCGTTCGAGGCGATCGTCACCAATGCCCAGCCGTGGACCGTGATGTGCTCGTACAACAAGGTCAACGACACGTACGCGTCCGAGAACCACTGGCTGCTGACCGAGCTGCTGCGCGACGAGTGGGCCTTCGAGGGCCTGGTGGTGTCCGACTGGGGAGCGGTCCACGACCGCGTGCCCGCGCTGACCGCGGGCCTCGACCTCCAGATGCCGTCGGCCGGGTCGCGGCCCGACGACGAGGTCGTCGCCGCCGTGCGCGCCGGGACGCTGGACGAGGCCGTGCTCGACGTCGCCGTCCGCCGGGTGCTGCGACTCGTCGAGCGCTCGCTGCCCGGCGTGCGCAGCCAGGACACGTTCGACGTCGACGAGCACCACGCGCTGGCCCGCGAGGCCGCGGCGGACGGCTCGGTGCTGCTCAAGAACGATCCGGTCGACGGCACCCCGCTGCTCCCGCTGACGGGCGATTTCCTCGTCGTCGGCGAGTTCGCCCGCACGCCCCGCTACCAGGGCGCCGGCTCGTCGCAGGTCAACCCCACGCGCCTCGACACCGCGCTCGACGCGCTCGGCGACGTCCCGTTCGAGCCCGGCTTCACGATCGCGGGCGGTCCCGAGGGCGACGACGAGGCCCTGCGCGCGGCCGCCGTCGCCGCGGCGCGCGAGGCCGCGACGGTCGTCGTGTTCCTCGGGCTGCCCGGGCCCGACGAGTCCGAGGGCTACGACCGGCCGCGCCTCGGCCTGCCGGACAACCAGGTGGCGCTGCTCGAGGCCGTCGCGGCGGTCAACCCGCGCGTCGTCGTCGTGCTCGCCAACGGCTCGGCGGTCTCCGTGCCCTGGCGCGGGCACGCCGCGGCGATCCTCGAGACCTGGCTCGGCGGCCAGGCCGGCGGCAGCGCGGTGGCGGACCTGCTGCGCGGCACGCGCACGCCGTCGGGCCGGCTCACCGAGACGATCCCCCACCGGATCACGGACACCCCCGCGTTCGGCAACTTCCCGGGCGAGGCGGGCCACGTCCGCTACGGCGAGGGCGTGCTCGTGGGCTACCGCTGGTACGACGCTCGCGAGCTCGACGTCGCCTACCCGTTCGGCCACGGCCTGTCGTACACGACCTTCGCGTACTCCGACGTCGCGGCGACCGTCTCGGGCACGGGCTCCGACGCGGCCGTGGACGTGCGCGTCACCGTCACCAACACGGGCGACCGCGCAGGCGCCGAGGTCGTGCAGGTCTACGTCCGCGACCCCGAGGCCGCGGTCCTGCGCCCCGTGCGCGAGCTCAAGGGCTTCGCCAAGGTGGTGCTCGAGCCGGGCGCCTCGCAGGAGGTCGCGATCGCGCTCGACTCCCGCGCGCTGTCCTACTGGCACCCCGGGCTGCACCGCTGGGTGGTCGAGGGCGGGACGTTCGTCGTCGAGGTCGGCGCCTCGTCGCGCGACCTGCGCGACAGCGTCGAGCTCGAGGTCGAGGGCGAGCCCACGTGGGGCCCGCTCGAGGCCATGTCCACGGTCGCCGAGTGGTTCGCGCACCCCGTGGGCGGGCCGCTGCTGCAAGCGGCGCTCGTGCCGCCTGCAGGGGTCACGATCGACGACACCATGCAGGCGATGATGCTCGAGATGCCCGCCCTCACGATCGCGGACTTCGGGCTGGCCGGCTTCGACCGTCAGGCCCTCGACCGGCTGGTCGAGCAGGCGCGCGCCGGGAGCTAGCCGACCAGGAAGCTGTGGTGCAGCGCGGCGAGCGCGGCGGACATGTCCACGCGCTCGCCGCCACCGTCGACCTCGAGCAGCCACTGCACCTGCAGCCCGTCCATCGTCGCGATCGTCTGCCGCGCGGCGGTGCGCGGGTCGACGTCGGCGCGCAGCCGCCCGGCATCCCGCAGCGCGACGAAGGCCGTGGTCGCCTTCGCGAGCAGGTCGGCGTAGCGGCGCTGGAAGTAGGCGTGCGCGGGGTGGTCGACCGCGGTCGCCTCGGCCGAGAGGTTGACGAACAGCTCGACGATCCCGGGCCGCGACGCGTTCCGGGCGGCGACCTGCGCGAGCGCCGCGAAGAAGTCGAGCCCCTCGTCGAGGTCCGCCTGCAGGGCGAGCCCGTCGATCTCGTCGCGCCGCTCGAGCACCGCCGCGAGCAGCACGGCCTTGTTCGCGAAGTGGTGCATGAGGCCCGGGTGGGAGATGCCCACGCGGGAGGCCACCTCGCGCAGGGACGCGGTGCGGTAGCCGACCTCGCCGAACAGCTTCATGGCCTCGTCGAGGATGTCCTCGCGCGTGGCGCGCCCCTTCGCGTAGCCGGTTCGGGGCACCTCGGTGGACATGGCGAAAGCATGTCACCCGCAGGCGTCGACTCAGCCCAGCAGCGCGATGAGCTCCTCGCGGTGCCGCTCGAGGTAGTCGTGCACCGGACGGGACGACGTCTCGTCGCGCGTCCCGACCAGCACGCGCGCCTCGTCCTGCGTCACGGTCACGGTGTGGCTGCCGCCCCGGTCGACGACCAGCAGGAACACGATCACCCCGGTCGGCGATGCGGCCGCGAGGCCGCGCAGCAGGTCACCGGTCTGGCGGTGCAGGTCGCGCGGCGGGCGGTAGTCCTGCTGCTCCAGACCGTCCGCGGTCTCGACGATGACGACCCGCACGTTGGCGATGCCGGCGGAGTCCCCGGCGACCGAGCACTCCTGGCGCGACACGATGCGCAGCCACCCCGCGGGGGCGGCGCCGGCGTAGCTCCGGGCGATCTGCTCGACGAGCGCCTGCTGCTCGCCGTCGAGCGTGACGGTCGCGTTCTCACCGGGGTGGTTGGGCATCGTTGATCCATTCGTACTCGAAGGTGTCACCGTCGATCTTCAGATTGACGACGAATTCGTTCGGGCGGGTGGAGACGTTCGTGTCGTAGTAGATCGGCTCGATGTGGATCTCGACGTTGCCGGGCGTCTCACCGCGCAGAGCCTTGCGGATCTTGCGCTCCATGCTCGCCCACTGCCCCTGGTTGAGGTTCGTCAGGCCGTCGTACGGCTTGCCGTTCCCCGGGAGCACGTTGAGCCGGTTGGTCGGGCCACCCAGCGAGTCGGCGATGAGGTGGAACCCGATGTCGTGCGGGAGGCCCTCCTTGCCGATCTCCGCGGTCAGGTCGCTGTTCCGGCCGCCGTCGCCCAGGTTGAGCTTCCCGCTGACGCTGCTGGGGCGGCCGAGCGCGTCGGTCTCCCACGCCACGCCCTTGTACTCGTAGATCGCGTTCGGGTGGGGCACGTTCGCGGCCCGGTTGAAGGCCTCCAGGTCGTCGAACTTCAGGTGCGGGATCGGCACCCCGTCGGCCCTGGCGACGACCTCGAGGGTCGCGTCCAGGGAGCGGAGCTTGTCGATGTCGATGCCGCGCGCCGCGAAGGTCGCGATGTCCTCCGCGGTCAGCGCGCGTCGCGCCCACTTGCCGCCCGCGGCTCCCCACCCGAGGAACGGGATGAGCGAGGCGGACGAGAGGGCCGCGTCGACGGCGTTGCCCTCGGCGGCGTACCAGATCGCGTTGATCGCGTCGGCCGGCTCCCCGACCACCGGGATGAGACCCAGGCCGTCGAAGACGAGGTGCCCGATGTCGGAGAACGGGTTGGAGTCCTTGCGACGCTCCTCGATCTCCGCGGCCTTGATGTCGAAGACCTCGCGTGCGTCGGCCGCGATGTCCGCGCTGATCGTGTCGCCGCCCTCGAACGGCGTGATCGCCGCGGCGATGGCGGCGTTCGAGCCCGCGCCGTCGTCGACCGGCCAGCGCCGCCGCGCGAGCACGTAGTCGAGGAAGCCGTTGACGCTCGCCGACTTCCCGCCGCCCTCGATCGTGATGACCTCGCCGGTGCCGAACAGGCTGTGCGCGGCCTCCGGCGTCCGCCCGACCGCCGCGAGGATCCCGGCCAACGGGTCGTAGTAGTCGGTGTACCCGGTGGGGGCGCCCTCGTCGTCACCCTGCACCGGGTCGACCGCACCGAACGGCTCGCCCAACGAGTGAGAGCGCTCGTACCACATGTCCCGCGTGTCGACCTGGCGCTCGTAGTCGTAGACGTCGTTCGCGACGGTGGTGATGAAGTCGGCCGAGAACGTCCCGCGCGAGAGGACCAGCCCGAGCGCGCTGGCCTGCCCGAGCGTGGCCGGGTTGTCGTCGGTGATGGCCGACGACCACTGCGTGGCGTACCCGGCGGGCAGCGACTGGTCGCCGGTCCCCTGCGTCGCGGTGCCGAACGTCGTCCCCAGACCGTCGAGCAGCGCCTCGTACGCCTCGTCGAACTTCTCGACGTCGTCGATGTCCGAGCCCAAGCTGTTCTGCGCGAGCACCCGGCGTGTGCTCGAGGCGTCGATCACGAGGTCGGCGACGTCCTCCGGCGAGACGTGCGTCGCCAGCTGGTAGGCGAAGTACGGGTCGGAGCCGTTCTGGGTCAGCAGGTCGACGAGCTCGGCGGGCAGGTCCTCGCCGTCGCCGTACTCGTCGATGAGCTTCGCGGCGCGGTCCGCGAGCTCGCGCGCCTCGGCCGGGGTGGTCGTCGGCAGCGTGGACTCGTCGAGCTGCACGTACCCCTGGATCCCGGGGGTCTGCGCCTCGATGTGGCGGGCCAGCGCGAGCCGCCTCCGCACCCCGGGCAGCTGCCCGTCGATCCACGAGCGCACCGCGTCGAGCCGGCGCAGGTCCTCCGAGCCGAGCATCACGCCCTCGAGCCCCGACTGCAGCGACGACGCGTGCGACGTCACGTCGTGGGACGCGTCCTCGAGCGCGCGCACGAGCGCGACCATCTGCGCGAGGTCGATCGACGCGACGCTCACCGCAGGTTCCGCCAGCGGGTCTGCCACGCGCCGGGCTCGACCTTCTCCGGCTGGCGGCGGATCGCGTCGTCGAACGTGGCGATCGCGCCGTCGGACGCCGTGGTCACGCTGCGCCGGTGGCCCGTGAGGTCGGTGTAGAAGTCGTCGGCGGCGCTGCTGACCCACGCGCCGGCGTCCATCGCGCGCACGACCGCGTCGAGGTCGTCCCGCAGGTCCGCGGCCACCGGGACCGCCAGGCCGCGCCGGCTGCGGATCGCTGCCAGGTAGGGGTTGGGGATCTCGTCGGCCACGGGGACCTCACGCCCCCGGGACGGCGCCGTGCTCGGCGACCCAGGTGTCGAGGTACCGCTCGAAGCGCCCGAGCGACTCCTCGTCGTGGATGCCCTGGCTGCGCTTGGGGGGCTCGTAGCCGGGGGTCAGCCGGAACGAGCCGTCCGCGTCGACCGTCAGGTCGAGCGTGGTCCAGCGCGGGCCGGGCTCGGCGGAGAGCTGGTTCAGCCGCGCGACCGCGTCGTACAGGGGCTCGTCGTAGCCGACCTGGCCGTACAGCCAGCGGTCGCCGCCGTTCACCACGGCCGTGGTGATCCAGTTGAGCGTGACCTCGTCGGACCCCGTGGCCTCCCAGCTGCCGACCAGGCGTGCCCAGCCGGCCGGCGCGATCGCCGCGAACCGGCGCACCACCACCTCGACCTGCTCCTGCTGCTCCGCGAGCCCCACGCGTGACCTCCCCCGTCCGGTGCGCCCCATGATGCCAGCGACCCCGCCGGCGCGCGCCCGGTTCGTCCCGGTCAGAGGGTGAGCGTGGCCGACGAGCCTGCGGCGGTGACCGCGAGGTCGGCGGTCGGGCCGTGCGGGACCGTGAGCCGGTAGTCGCCCGCGTACCCGCGCACGACGAGCCGCCCCGCCTCGTCGGTCCGCATCGAGGTCGGCGCCATCCACCACTCGCCGCGCACCAGCCCGTGCAGCGCGTCGTACGCGGCCTTGGGCGTCCCGTCGGCGCGGACGAGCCCTGCCGGCGCACCGAGCCAGCTGCCCTCGTCGGTCAGCCCCCAGTAGGTGATCGACTCGACGGCCGGGTGCCCGACGAGCGAGCGGTAGTGCCGCACGACCTCATCGGCCTGCCGCGCCTCGCCCGCCGGCGTCGATGGCCACGAGGGCACCTGGTAGTCGTTGAGGTCGACGATGTGCGCGGGCATGAGGTCGCCGGACAGCAAGGTGGTCTCCGTCAGCTGCAGCGGGAGGCCGAAACGCGCGAACCGGTCGACGATCGCCAGCACCTGGTCCTCGCCGCGGTAGCCCTGGTGCATGTGGGTCTGCAGCCCGATCGCGTCGATCGCGATGCCGGCGGCCAGGCACTCCTCGACGAGGCGCTCGTAGTCGGGGCCGAGGTCGAAGTCGTTGAGCACGAGCCGCGCCGTGGGGTCGGCCGCGCGGGCCGACGAGAACGCGAGGCGCACCATCTCCACGCGCCCGAGGCGCTGAGCGAGGCGCGTGACGGCGTTCTCCTCCGCGGTGAACACCGGCAGGATCACGACCTCGTTGATCGCGTCCCACTGGTCGACGAGCCCGGCGAAGTCACCGACCTCGCGCGTGACGCGCGCCCGGAGCACCTCCTCGACCTCGTCGTCGGGAACCGCGGACAGCCACGGCGGCGTGAGCGTGTGCCAGACGAGGGGGTGGCCCTTGACCCGCACGCCGCGCTCGACGAACCACCGCGCGGCGCGCTGCAGCCGGGCCGTGTCCGGCGTCCCGCGCACGGGCTCGTAGCCGGCCCAGTAGAACGGCAGCGTCGCGGTGTCGAACAGGTCGAGCCACAGGGCGGCGAGGTGCGCGCCGTGCTCGGCCGACGCGCCGCCGAACACCCCGTCGGGCGCGCGGTCCTCACCGTTCGCGAGCGCGATCAGGTCGAACCCGATGTTGCCGAACCCGAACGCGTGCCGGACCTGCTCGACCGTCACGGGGCATCCGGCGGCCGGCGTCCCGTCCGCTCGCAGGACGGTCACCTCGCAGGTTCCGAGCCGATGCGCGTACGTCATGGGGGACACCTCTTCCTGGTCGTTCGAAAGCCGTTATCGATAACGTTATCGGCACGGTAGGCTCCGGGTCGTGGAGACCGGCGGACGAGTGAAGATGGAAGACGTCGCGCGCGCTGCCGGCGTCTCCGTGGCGACGGTCTCCAAGGTCGTCAACGGCCGCTACGGCGTCTCCCGGGCCACCTTCGAGCGCGTCTCCACGGTGATCGACGAGCTCGGCTACGAGACCAGCCTCGGCGCGCAGAGCCTGCGCAGCCACAAGACCAACGTCATCGGCGTCCTGGTCGCGGAGTTCGAGCCGTTCAGCACCGAGCTGCTCAAGGGCGCGTCGGAGGCCATCGGCTCGACCGGCTACGAGCTGCTCGCCTACTCGGGCGGCCACAAGGGCGGTGCGGTCGGCTGGGAGCGGCGCTCGCTGTCCCGCCTCGGCGGCACGCTGATCGACGGCGCGATCATCGTGACCCCGACCGTCGTCGGCGCGTCCAACGGCGTGCCCGTGGTCGCGGTCGACCCGCACACCGGCCCGTCGGGCATCCCGACGGTCGACTCCGACAACTTCGCGGGCGCGGTCCTGGCCACCGAGTACCTGCTCGGCTTGGGCCACCGCCGCATCGCCCTCCTGGGCGGCCGCACCGACCTCGAGTCGGCCCGGCTGCGCGAGGACGGCTTCCGGCAGGCGATGGCCGCCGCGGGCGTCGAGGTCGACGAGGACCTGGTCCGGGTCGGCGGCTACCGCCCGGAGACCGCGACGGCACCCGCGCGCGAGCTCCTCACGCTCGACGACCGCCCCACCGCGATCTTCGCCGCGAACGACCTGTCGGCCATCCGCACCATGGAGGTCGCGCACGAGCTCGGCCTGCGCGTGCCCGACGACGTGTCGGTGATCGGCTTCGACAACGTGCCCGAGTCCGCGCTGGCCAACCCGCCGCTCACGACCATCGACCAGCCCCTGCAGGACATCGGCGCCGCGGCCCTGCGCATGCTCGTCGAGCTGCTCGAGGGCCGCGAGCCGGAGTCGACGCACGTGCGCCTGCCCACCGCGATGGTCGAGCGCGCGTCCTGCCGCCGGATCTGACTCCCGCACCCGCGGTCAGCGGACCGCGGTGAAGGTCCACCGCTCGTCGGCGATGCCCACCTCGTGCACAGCGCCCGCGAGGGTCACGCTCGCCTCGGTCTCGCGCTCAAGGCACGACGGGCCGACCCACAGCTGCACGTCCCCGGGCTCGACGACGCGCACGCCCGCGCGCCCCGTGAACGCAAGGCGCGTGGTCGGCACGTCGAGGTCGACGACCACGCTCTGCCCCGGCTCGAGGTGCACGCGGCGGTAGCCGAGCAGCTGCGCGACCGGCCGGGTCACGCTCGCCACGACGTCACGCCCGTAGAGCTGGACGACGTCGGCTCCGGCGCGGTCGCCCGTGTTCGTCACGCGGACCGAGGCGCGGATCGAGCCGTCCGTGCTGGCGCCGGGCTCCACCACGAGCTCGTCGTGCGCGAACGTCGTGAACGAGAGGCCGTGGCCGAACGGCAGCGCGGGCACGGAGCTGAGGTTGGTGACGTCGCCGTCGCCGCCCAGCGCAGGGTGCAGGTAGGAGTAGGGCTGCGCTCCGGCCGACCGCGGCAGGCTGACCGGCAGGTGGCCGGAAGGGTTGACGCGACCCGAGAGCACGCCGGCGATCGCGGGGCCGCCCTCCTCGCCGGGGAAGAACGCCTGGACGACGGCGGCCGCGCGGGTCAGCGCCCAGTCGACCGCGTACGGCCGCCCGGTGAGCAGCACGAGCACGACGGGCGTGCCGGTCTCGAGGACCGCGTCGACGAGCGCGCGCTGCACGCCCGGCAGCTCGAGGTCGTCCCGGTCGCAGCCCTCACCCACGGTCCCCCGGCCGAACAGCCCGGCGTGGTCGCCGACGACGACCACGGCCACGTCGGCCGCGCGGGCGGCGTCGACCGCCGCCGCGATGCCCGACGTGTCGTCGTCGTCGACCGCGCAGCCGCGCTCGAAGACGATCGAGGACATGGGCAGCTCGGTGGCGAGCGCCTCACGCACGGTCCGGACCTCCAGGCCGACCTCGGCCTCGGGGTGGTGCGCCAGGACGTGGTTGACGAACGAGTAGCAGCCGAACAGCGCGTCGTACCGGTCCGCGTTCGGCCCGATCACCGCGACGCGGCCCGGTGCGGCGAGCGGCAGCGTGCCGTCGTTGGAGAGCAGGACGACGGACTCCTCGGCCAGCCGCGCCGCGATCCGGCGGTGCTCGGGGCTGTCGAGGTCCACGCCCGTCGGCGGCTCGTCGTCGAACGTGGCGTCGAGCAGGCCCAGCTCCGCCTTCTGCAGCAGCGCTCGCAGCACGGCCCGGTCGACGAGCGCCTCGTCGACCCTGCCCGCGCGCACCGCGTCGGCGAGCGGCGCGAGGAACGCGTCGCCCGTCGGCAGCTCGATGTCCACGCCTGCCGCGAGCGCCTGGCCCGCGGCGTCGCCCAGGTCGGCCGCGACGCCGTGCAGCAGGTGCAGGAACGCGACGCCGAAGTAGTCGGCGACGACGGTCCCGTCGAAGCCCCACCGGTCGCGGAGCACGCCGGTCAGGAGCTCGGCGTTGGCGGCCACGGGCACGCCGTCGATCTCCGCGTAGGAGTGCATGACGGAGCGGACGCCGCCGTCGAGGACGGCCATCTCGAACGGGGGCAGCAGCACGTCCGCGATCTCGCGCGGGCCGGCGTGCACGGGCGCGAAGTTGCGGCCCGACTGCGAGGCCGAGTACCCGACGAAGTGCTTGAGCGTCGCGTGCACCCCGGCCGACTGCAGGCCGCGCACGTAGGAGGTGCCGAGCGTCCCGACGACGTACGGGTCCTCCGAGATGCACTCGTCGACCCGACCCCACCGCGGGTCGCGGATCACGTCGAGCACGGGCGCCAGTCCCTGGTGGATGCCGAGCGCGCGCATCGAGCCGCCGACCGCGGCGCCCATCTCGGCCACGAGCTCGGGGTCGAACGACGCGCCCCACGCGAGCGGCGTCGGGAACGTCGCCGCCCGCCAGGCCGACAGCCCGGTGAGGCACTCCTCGTGCACCAGCGCCGGGATGGCGAGCCGCGTCTCACGGACCAGCCGGCGCTGCTGGCCCCAGAGCCACCGCGCACGCTCGTCGGCGTCCACCGGCCGCGTGCCGTACGGCCTCGTGAGGTGGCCGAGCCCGTGCCGGCTGACCTCGTCGAGACCCTGCTCGACGTCGAACACGCCCTGCAGCGGGGCGACGGCCTCGCCGTCGCCCTTCTCCCAGAAGCCGACGAGCTGCGCGAGCTTCTCCTCGAGGGTCATCTGCGCGAGCAGCTCGGCGGCGCGGCCGTCGGCGCTGGGAACCGGGATCCCGGTGGGGCGGGACGTCTGAAGATCCGTCACGGGATCGTTCTCCTTCTGGGGAATGACGGGAAGCGAAGGGGGCGGGCTCAGCCCTTGACGGCGCCCTGGAGCCCGCCGACGATGCGCTTCTGCAGGGCGAGGAAGAAGATCAGCGCGGGGATCATCGCCAGAGTGGTGAAGGCGAACACCCCCGCGGTGTCCGAGGCGTGCTCCGACGAGAAGTCGGCGACACCCAGGGGCAGGGTCTTCATGTCGTCCTGCAGCAGGAGCAGCGGGAGCAGGTAGGCGTTCCACGAGCCGACGAAGGCGAGCACGCCGACGGTGACCATGCCCGGGCCGGACAGCGGCACGAGGATCCGCCAGAAGAAGCCGATCCGGGACGCCCCGTCGAGCAGGGACGCCTCCTCGAGCTCCTTGGGCAGCGCCATGAGGAAGGGGCGCAGGATCACCACCGTCATCGGCAGCGCGAACGCGGCCTGCGGGAGCGCCACCCCCCACCAGGTGTTCCCCATGTGGAGGTCCTTGGTGATGAGGATGAACAGCGGGATGATCGCGACCGTCGCGGGGAACAGCAGTCCCAGGACGAACACCATGAACAGCGGCTCGCGCCAGCGGAACTGGTAGCGGGCCAGCGGGTAGGCCGCCATCATCCCGAAGACGACCACGATCGCGGTGGTGAGCACCGCGATGACGGTCGAGTTCAGCGCGTACTGCCAGAAGTCCGGGTTCGTCAGCACGCCCGTGTAGTTGCTCAGCACCCACGGGCTCGGCAGCGCGGCCGGCTTGTCCGCGAGCTGCGCGTTGGTGCGGAAGCCGCCGAGCACGCCGTACAGCACGGGGCCGACGGTGAACGCGACGACCACCAGCGCGATGAGGTAGACGAGCGGGTTGCCGCCGCCCTGCCGCTTGCGCCGGGGCGTGTGCGTCGCCTGCCGCGTCGTCGGGGTGATCGGCGCCCCGGTCATCGTGCCCGCGCTCATCGCTTGGCCTTCTTCCGGGGGGTGTCGTGGACGTCGCGTCGCAGGATGAAGAACTGGTACAGGAGCGCCATCACGAGCGCGACGACGAAGAGGATCACGGAGGCCGCCGAGGCGATGCCGTAGTTCGACCGCTTGGTGCCCTCGTTGACGAGGAAGGTCGCCATGGTCGTGGTCGCGTTCGCGGGACCGCCCTGCGTGAGGATCCAGACCATGTCGAACAGCTGCAGCGAGCCGATCATCGACAGGAAGGCCCAGGTGCGGACCGTGGGGCCCAGCAGCGGGATCGTGATCTTGCGCTGCACCTGCCACCAGGTGGCGCCGTCGATCTGCGCGGCCTCGTAGAGCTCCTCGGGCACGCCCTGCAGGCCGGCGAGGAACAGGATCACCGCGAGGCCCAGGTACTTCCAGGTCAGCACGGCGATGACGGTGTAGAGCGCGACGTCCGGCGTGCCGAGCCAGCCCTCCTCGGGCCCGCTGATCCCGACCGCGGACAGGATCGTGTCGATCACGCCGTACTGCGGCTGCAGCAGCTGGAACCACACGACGCCGGCGATGACCTCGGCCAGCACGTACGGGACGAAGATGATCGTGCGCAGGACGCCCTGGCCCCACATCTTGCGGTTGAGCAGGAGCGCGATCGCCAGGCCCAGCGGGAGCTGGATGAGGATCGAGAGCACCACGATGATGATGTTGTGCGTGAACGCGCCGGTGAAGACGTCGTTCTGCAGCACGCTGGCGTAGTTCTTGAGGCCGACGAAGTCGACGAGCGGGCCGTAGCCCTTCCAGCGGTACACGGAGAACTGGACGGCCTTGATGATCGGCCACACCACGAAGAAGAGGAACACCAGCAGGGCTGGCGCCACGAAGAACAGGATCTCGAGGCGCATGCGGACCGAGGACCTCGACCGGCGGCGCCCACCCGGGCCCGGGCCGGCCGGCCGCGCCGAAGCGCGACCGGCGGCCGGGGCCTGGGGCTTGGACGTCGCAGGCGAGACGGAGTCGCCGCGCAGGGCGGTCGTGTCGTCTGCCACGTCGGTCACTTCTCCGCGTCAGCCGCCGCCTGGGTGGCGTCGACGATGTCCTGCGGGCTCGCCTTGCCGGCGAACATCAGGGCGATCTCGTCGTTCATCGCGCCACCCACCGAGGCACCGAATGCGGTGTCGAAGTAGAGCTGGACGTACGGCGCCGAGTCACGGACCTTGAGCAGCCCAGCCAGGGCGGGGTCCTTGACGAACTCGGAAGCCGTCGAGTTCGTCGGCAGGCCCATGTCCTGCTCGGCGAAGCCCTTCTGCACCTCGTCGGACAGCAGGTACTTGACGAAGTCGACAGCCTGGTCGGGCGCCTTCTGGGACACGGCCCACGCGTCGCCGCCACCGAGCTGGGCGGCCGGGTCACCCTGGCCACCCGTGACGGTCGGGAACGAGAACCAGCCCGTGTTGTCCCCGAGGCCCTTCTTGTCCTCCGTGAGGCCCTGCATGACGCCGGGCTCCCAGTGGCCCTGCATCTCCATGGCGACCTTGCCGGTGGCGAGCAGGCCCGAGGCGCTGGTCGCGCCCGTCTGGGCGGGGGTGGACAGGAAGCCCTTGTTGAACGGCTTGTCGGCGATGACCTTCTCCAGGTCCTCACCCGCCTTGACGAAGCACGGGTCCGAGAACTCGAGGCTCTTGACCGCGTCGGTCAGCACCTGCTGGGAGCACTCGCGCAGTGCGAACTGGTACCAGTAGTGCGCGGCGGGCCACTTGTCGCCCGCGCCGACCAAGATCGGCTCGATGCCGGCGGCCTTGATCTTGTCGATGTCCGTGTACAGCTCGTCCCAGCTCGTGGGCGTGGACGTGATGCCGGCCTGCTCGAAGAGCGCCTTGTTGTACCAGAAGCCCACGACGCCGACCGAGAACGGCAGCGCGTAGGTCTTGCCGTCGACCTGCCAGCCGGCGACCGAGCCACCGATCTTGCCGATCTCGTCCTTGGCGGCGTCGGAGATGTCCTTGGTGAGGCCCGCCTCGACGTGGTCGGCGAGCTCGCCGCCACCGCGCTCCATGTAGACGTCGGGGGCGTCGTCACTCTGGAAGGCGGCGTCGAGCTTGGTGAGCATGTCCTCGTGCTGCATGGCGCTGATCTCGACGGTCACGCCGGGGTTGGCTGCCTCGAAGTCCTTGGCGACCTTCTCGTAGTAGCCCTTGCCCGGGTCGGTGTTCGAGTTGTGCCACCACGTGATGGTCACGTCCTTGGCGCCGCCGGAGCCGGACGAGCTCGGGTCTGCACCTTCGTTGTTGTCGCCCGAGCTGCACGCTGCGAGCAGTGCGAGACCCGTGGCGACGGCCAGGGCACGCAGGACTGGCGTCCTCTTCATCGTTGAACTCCTCGTCGTCACTGAGAGGGATGGACGACGCAACGTTGACAGCCGCGTGGCTGGTCTGTCAATCGTTAGCGATAACGTTATCGAACCGTTGCACCGCCGCACCGATCGTCGTCCCCTCGATGGAACCCGCCCGCTTGGTGTCAGTTCGATAACGTTATGGGTAACGTTATCGAACTCTGTCCGGATCACACGTAACCTCCCGGTCGGGGTGGGACCCGAATCGCGCAAAGGAGCGCTGATGAGATCGGTACGTTCGCATCTGAGGATCGGCACGGCGGCTGTGGTGCTGGCCGTGGCGGTAGGGACAGGCGGGTTGACGGCCGTGACAGCCGCAGCCGACGAGGGGCCGACGACGCTCATCTCGAACGACTTCGAGTCCGGCGCGACCACCCCCTGGGGACCGCGCGGACCCGTCACGCTGGCGACCGTCGACACCGACGCGCACGGCGGTGACCGCAGCATGCTGGTCAGCGGTCGCACCGGGGACTGGAACGGCCCGGCCACGGACGTCGTCGGCCTGTTCCCGGCCGGCTCCCCCGTGACCGTCTCGGCGTGGGTCAAGCTCGCGCCCGGGACCACGGGCTCGTCGGCGATGCACTTCACGGTGCAGCAGAGCCCGGCGGACAACCAGTACGCCTGGGTCGGCTCCGCGGTCACGGCCACGGCCGACGGCTGGGTCGAGCTGACCGGCACCTACACGCGCGCTGCCTCCGTCACGGCGGCCACGCTCTACCTCGAGGCCGCGCCCGTCGCGGGCGTCAACCCCAGCTTCCTCGTCGACGACGTGCTCGTCACGACGCCGGGCTCGGTCGACCCCGACCCGGACCCCGATCCCGACGTCGTCCCCGGAGGTGCCGTGGACCCGACCACGACTCCCGTCTCGGCAGCACGCGGCACCGGCGACGTCGCCGCGCTGACGTTCGACGACGGCCCCAACGGCGCCACCACCGGCGCACTCCTCGACTTCCTCGAGGAGCAGGGCATCCACGCGACCTTCTGCGTGATCGGCCAGAACATCCAGGCACCGGGCGGCGCGGACGTGCTGCGCCGGATCGTCGCGGACGGCCACACGCTGTGCAACCACTCGACCTCGTACGCGGACATGGGCAGCTGGACCCCGGCCCAGGTGCGCGCGGACCTCGTCGAGAACCTCGCGATCATCCGCACCGCGCTCGGCGACCCGCAGGCCAAGGTGCCGTACTTCCGGGCGCCGAACGGCAGCTGGGGCCAGACGGCCGCGGTCGCCGTGTCGCTCGGCATGCAGCCGCTCGCGGTGACCAACACCATCAACGACTGGGCGACGCAGGACGTCCCGACGCTGACCACGAACCTGCGCGCGGCGATGAAGCCCGGCCAGGTCGTGCTCACGCACGACGGCGGCGGCGACCGCTCGGGCACGCTCGCGGCGGTCCGCACGGTCGTGACCGAGCGCCTCGCTGCGGGCTGGTCGTTCACGCTCCCCGCGGGCGGCGCATCCGACGACGGCCCCGCCCCGACGGCGCTGTCGACCGGGTTCGAGGACGGCCTCGGCGTCTGGGGCGCGCGCGGCAACGGCACCGCACCCGTCGTGGCGATCTCCGACGTCGCCCACGGCGGCGTGCAGTCGGCGAGCGTGACCGGCCGCACCGACGGCTGGCACGGGCTCGGCGCGACCGTCACGGACGCGTTCGTCAGCGGCCGGACGTACCAGATCTCCGCCTGGGTCCGGCTCGCGGCCGGCGAGGCGGCACCCGCCGACGTGCGCGTCAGCGTGCAGCGGGACAACGGCGGCACCTCGTCGTACGACACCGTGACCACCGCGGCGGCCGTCACGGCCGACGCCTGGGTGCGTCTGACCGGCAGCTACACGATGACGTCTGCCGACTCGGCGCTGCTGTACTTCGAGACGGCGTCCGGCACCGCGTCCTTCCTGGTCGACGACGTCGTCGTGACCGGCTCGACCGCGCCGCCGGTCCAGCAGGACATCCCCTCGCTCAAGGACGAGCTCCCGTGGCCCGTCGGCGTCGCGATCGACGAGCGGGAGACCGCGGGCCCGGGCAAGGAGCTGGTCACCAAGCACTTCGACCAGTTCACGCCCGAGAACGTCATGAAGCCCGAGGCGATCCAGCCGACGGAGGGCACCTTCACCTTCGAGGCCGCCGACCAGCTCGTCGACTTCGCGATCGCGAACGGCCTGCGCGTCTACGGGCACACGCTCGTGTGGCACAGCCAGACGCCCGCGTGGTTCTTCCAGCACGAGGACGGCACGCCGCTCACGGACAGCGCCGACGACCAGGCGCTCCTGCTCGGCCGCATGAAGACCCACATCGAGACCGTGGCCGACCACTTCCGGACCACGTACGGCGAGTACGGCACGGCCGGCAACCCGATCGTCGGGTTCGACGTGGTGAACGAGGTCATCGCCGAGAGCGAGAGCGACGGCCTGCGCCGCAGCGAGTGGTACCGGACCCTCGGCCCGGCCTACATCAAGGACGCGTTCGACATCGCCTCGCAGGCGTTCAACGACGGCGACGTCAACGGCCCGGTGAAACTGTTCATCAACGACTACAACACCGAGCTGCCCGCCAAGCGGCAGGCGATGTTCGACGTCGTGGACGGGCTGCTCAAGGCCGGCGCTCCGATCAACGGCGTGGGCCACCAGTTCCACGTGAGCCTCGCGCAGCCGGTCGACCAGATGCGCGTGACCCTGGAGAAGTTCGCCACGCTGGGGCTGCTGCAGGACGTCTCCGAGCTCGACGTGCAGATCGACGGCACGGTCACGCAGGAGAAGCTCGTCGCGCAGGGCTACTACTTCGCCGACGTGTTCTCGATGCTGCGCGACTTCCCCGACCTGTTCTCCGTGACGGTCTGGGGTCCGTACGACAGCCGCAGCTGGCGCACGGGTGCGCCGCTGGTGTTCGACGACGACCTGCAGGCCAAGCCCGCGTACTGGGGCATCGTCGACCCGACCGAGCTGCCCACGCTGACCCGCACGGCCAACGCGCAGCAGTCCTCCGGGTCCGCCGACTGGCGGCTCCTGCCGGACGTGGAGATCAACGCGTCGGCTGGGTTCCAGCTCCGCTGGTCCGGCGACCACCTGACCGCGCGCGTGCACGTGGTCGACGCGACGGACGACGCCGACGACTCGGTCACGCTGTTCGGCGGCGGCGACCCGGTCGTCGTCAAGCGGAGCGAGGCGACGTCCACCGCCGAGGGCTACGACGTCGTGGCGAGCCTGCCCCTGGCCGAGGCCGGGGCGGTCGGCACGACGGTGCCGTTCGACGTCCGCGTCACCGACGGCAGCGGCAGCACGACCTCGTGGAACGACCTGTCGAACCACCAGGAGACCGGTGGGGCGCTCGGCGTCGTCACCCTCGTCGGGCCGATCGCCTTCGTCTCGGTGCCCCGCGCGGCGACGGCACCGACGATCGACGGCGAGATCGACGCCGCCTGGGCCTCCGCACCGAGCGTCCGGACGGACGTGCAGGTCGAGGGCTCGGAAGGCGCGACCGCGAAGGTGCGGCTGCTCTGGCACGACGACTCGGTCGACGTGCTGGCCGAGGTCACCGACCCGCACCTGGACGCCACCAGCTCGAACGCGTGGGAGCAGGACTCGGTCGAGATCTTCCTCGACCCGGCGAACGCCAAGTCCGGCGCCTACCACCCGGCCGACGGCCAGTACCGGATCAACTACCTCGGTGCGCAGTCCGTCAGCGGCGACCTGTCCGTGATCGGCGGGCGCCTGACCAGCGCGACCAAGGTCGTCGACGGCGGGTACGTCGTCGAGGCCTCGCTCAAGCTCGGCCACGCGGTCACGCCCGGCGACCTCGCTGGCCTGGACTTCCAGGTCAACGACGGCACGGCGGGCGTGCGGAACGCGGTGCGGACCTGGTCCGACCCGACCGGCCGCTCGTACCAGGACACCAGCCGGTGGGGTGTCGCCGAGCTCGTGGAGCCGGTCGGCCCGCAGCCGACGGCCCCGGCCGTCACGAAGCAGCCGGCCTCGGTGACCGGTGCTCTCGGAGCGACCGTGACCCTCACGGCCTCGGCCTCGGGCGTCCCTGCTCCGACGGTGAAGTGGCAGCGCCTCGGCTCGTCCTGGGCCGACGTGCCGGGCGCGACGAGCACGTCGCTCGCGGTCAAGCTCTCCGCGAGCACCGACGGCGCCCGCTACCGGGCGGTGTTCACCAACGCGAGCGGCGTCGCCACGACGACGACCGCCACCGTGACCGTCAAGGCCCAGGCCCCCCGCGTGACGACCCAGCCCGGGTCGACGCAGGCCAAGACCGGGAAGTCGGTCACGCTCAAGGCCGTCGCGAGCGGGTACCCGACACCGACCGTCCGCTGGCAGCAGCGGGCGTCCGGGTCGTCGACCTGGCGTGCCATCTCCGGGGCGACCCGGACGTCGCTCACCGTCAAGGTCGGCGCCAAGCCGGTCGCCTACCGGGCGGTGTTCACCAACCGCGGCGGCACGGCCACCACGAAGACGGCCACCGTGACTCCGACCCCGGTCAAGCCGCGGATCACGGCCCAGCCGCGGTCGGCCACGGTGGCCGCGGGGAAGTCCGTCCGCTTCTCGGTCACCGTGACCGGCACGCCCGCGCCCACGATCCAGTGGTACCAGCGGGTCGCCGGGTCCTCGAAGTGGAAGGCCGTGACGGGGGCGACGGGCCGCACGCTCGTCGTGAAGGCGACCACCGGCAAGAACGGCAACGCCTACCGCGTCGTCGTGAAGAACAAGGCCGGGTCGGTCACGTCTCACTCGGCGGTGCTGAAGGTCAAGCGCCGCTGATCCAGACCGCCGGGGGGCACGGGCGACTCCCACCCTGCCCCGTGCTCCCCGGCTCTTGACGACGACGGGCGGTCCTCATCTCGAGGGCCGCCCGTCGTCGTGCTCGGTCCGATGCTCAGGCCAGTGCGGCGCGGACCAGCGTCGAGAGCTTCTTGCCGTCGGCCGACGCACCCGCGCGGGCGGTGGCCTCCTTCATCACGCCGCCCATGTCGCGCATCGACGTGGCCCCGGTGTCAGCGATGACGGACGCGACCAGCGCGGCGAGGTCGTCGTCCGAGAGCCGGGCCGGGAGGTACGTCTCGAAGAGGTCGGCCTCGGCGGTCTCGATCGCGGCGCGCTCGTCGGCGCCGGCGTCCGTGTAGATCTGCGCGCTGTCGCGGCGCTTCTTCACCTCGCGGGACAGCACCTTCAGGACCTCGTCCTCGGACAGGTCCTTCTCGACGGGTCCGGCCTTCGCCTCGGCCCGCACGGCGCCGATGGCCTGGCGGATCGTGTTGGTGCGCACGGAGTCGCGCGCCTTCATGGCGGTGGTGAGGTCGGCGGTCAGCTGGTCGAGAGTGCTCATGCGCCCATCATCCTCGTCGGCCCGGGCGGGCGCAGCGGCTTTCCGCGACCGCTGCGTCCGCCCGGCCCGCGTGCTCAGTGGACCTTGACGGAGATGATGCTCCCCGCGCCGAACACGTCGGTCGAGACCCAGAGCTTGCCGTGGGCCCACTCGACGCCCGCCGGCTGGGTGAGCGTGAGCAGCGGCCGCACCGTGCCGCGCTTGTCGATCCACGACACCGCGTTGCCGTTCAGCTGCGCGACGTAGACCGTGCCCTTCGGCCCGACCGCGAGGCCTGTGGCCCCCGCGAGGCCCTTGGCCACCGTCAAGACCTTGCCCGTGCGCGGGTTGACCTTCACGACCTGGCCGTTGGCGCCGAGGCTGCCGTCCTCCGGACCACCGGGGAGGAGCGAGACGTAGAGCCAGCCGTCGCGGCCCTGCTCGACGTCGGTCGGGACCGGCTCGAACCAGTACTTCTTGCCAGCGACGCAGGCGGGCAGCCCGAGGGCGGCGGCCGCGGCGGCCGGCACGACGACCGGCACGGCCTTGAGCACGGCGACGGTGCTGACCTTGCCCTTGGCGCTGACCTTGAAGATCGCGTTCGCGCCGGCGTCGGCGACGTACGTGGCGCCCTGGGCGTGCAGGGTGCCGTACGCGTGCGAGTCGACGCCGCCGGTGTAGCTCTGGAACATCGGGTCGAGCTGCGCGGCGCAGGCGGCGTCGAGGTTGCGGAACCCGTAGGTGCTCTTCTGGTCCGGGTTGGCGGTCTGCTCGTAGGCGAGCAGGTCGACTGTCGTGGCGCCGTCGCGCGTCTGGCGGTGGAGCAGCGAGGCGGTCGGAGGGGCACCGGGTTCGCCGGCCCGCTCGGTCCACGTGAGCGCGCCGCGGGAGACCTCGACGCCGGCTGCGTCGGCGCCGGGCGTGGCGGCGCCGACGACGGTCGGAGCGCCGGTCTTCGGGATCTTGGAGACGATCCCCGCGAACGCCTGCCCGACGTACAGCGACTTCGCGCCGACGCCGAACGTCAGGGGTCCAGCCAGGCCGGTCGCCACCGTCGTGGGCGTCCCTGCCCGGGGCGCGTGGTGGGACTTCACCGGATGGCGGTGGTCGGGCAGCGAGACGCCGTGCCCGTAGTGGGCCACGCGCGCGAGACCCGAGGTGTGGTGGTCGGACGAGCGGGCGGTGGCCGGGGCGCCGGCGATCACCAGCCCGGCGACCGCGAGTGCCGAGACGGCACAGGTGCGAAGCCGCATGCGGATCCTCCTCGTCGAGGTGCCCGGCCTGCGGCGCCTCGTCGACGCCCGTCCAGAACCGGACAAACCGCCCGAAGGCGGCATCGAACACTGTGCTCCCGCTGTGAGCCGGGCGTCCACCCCTTTCGGGTGAACGCCCGGCTCTCTCGTTCAGCTGGCGGTCAGCTCGCCGTGATCGTCAGGTGCTCGTCCGCGCGGTCGACGGTCACAATCTGGCCGTCGCGGATGTCTCCGCTCAGCAGAGCGCGGGCCAGGCGGTCGCCGATCTCGCGCTGCACCAGCCGGCGCAGCGGCCGGGCGCCGTACGCCGGGTCGTAGCCCTCGAGCGCGAGCCACTCGCGCGCGGCCGGCGAGACCTCGAGGGTCAGCCGGCGCTCGCGCAGCCGAGACGCCAGGGACGCGACCTGGATCTCCACGATGTGCCCGAGCTCGCCGATCGACAACGGGTCGAAGAGCACCACGTCGTCGAGCCGGTTGAGGAACTCCGGCTTGAACGCGGAGCGCACCGCGCTCATCACGGCGTCGCGCTTGGCGTCGTCGGACAGCGTGGGGTCGACGAGGAACTGCGAGCCCAGGTTCGACGTGAGCACCAGGATCACGTTGCGGAAGTCGACCGTGCGGCCCTGGCCGTCGGTCAGGCGGCCGTCGTCGAGCACCTGGAGCAGCACGTCGAACACCTCGGGGTGCGCCTTCTCGACCTCGTCGAGCAGCACCACGGAGTACGGGCGACGACGGACGGCCTCGGTGAGCTGGCCGCCCTCCTCGTAGCCGACGTAGCCGGGAGGGGCGCCGACGAGCCGGGCGACCGAGTGCTTCTCGGCGTACTCGGACATGTCGATGCGCACCATGGCGCGCTCGTCGTCGAACAGGAAGTCCGCGAGCGCCTTGGCCAGCTCGGTCTTGCCGACGCCGGTGGGGCCCAGGAACAGGAACGAGCCCGTGGGGCGGTTCGGGTCGGAGATGCCGGTGCGCGCGCGGCGGACCGCGTCGGACACCGCGGAGACGGCCGTGCGCTGGCCGATCAGCCGCTCGCCGATCACGTCCTCCATGCGCAGCAGCTTGGCGGTCTCCCCCTCGAGCAGCCGGCCCGCGGGGATGCCCGTCCACATCGCCACGACCTCGGCGATCTCGTCGGGCCCGACCTTCTCCGCGATCATCGGGGTGCCCTGGGGCGCCACCTCCTCGTCCACCGCGGCCTCCGACTCCTCGGCGCGCTGGATCTCGGCCTGCAGGGCCGGGATCTCGCCGTACTGCAGGCGCGCGGCGGCCTCGAGCGACCCCTCGCGCAGCAGGCGCTCGGCGTCCGTGCGCAGGGTGTCGAGCTTCGCCTTGAGGTCGCCGACGAGGTTGTGCCCCGCCTTCTCCTTCTCCCAGCGGGCCGTGAGCGAGGCGAGCTCCTCGCGCCGGTCGGCGAGATCGGCACGCAGTCGCTCGAGACGCTCGGCGGAGGCCTCGTCGTCGGACTCCGAGAGCACGACCTCCTCCATCTCGAGGCGCGTGACGGCGCGCTGCAGCTCGTCCACCTCGACGGGGCTCGAGTCCAGCTCCATGCGCAGGCGCGAGGCGGCCTCGTCGATCAGGTCGATCGCCTTGTCAGGGAGCTGGCGGCCGGGGATGTACCGGTCGGACAGGCTCGAGGCCGCGACGAGCGCGGCGTCGGAGATCGTCACCTTGTGGTGCGCCTCGTAGCGCTCCTTGAGCCCGCGCAGGATCGCGACCGTGTCCTCGACGGACGGCTCCCCGACGTAGACCTGCTGGAAGCGGCGCTCCAGAGCGGGGTCCTTCTCGATCCGCTCGCGGTACTCGTCGAGCGTGGTGGCGCCCACCAGGCGCAGCTCGCCGCGGGCCAGCATGGGCTTGAGCATGTTGCCCGCGTCCATCGCGCCCTCGCCGCCGGCACCCGCGCCGACGACCGTGTGCAGCTCGTCGATGAACGTGACGACCTCGCCGTCCGAGCTGGTGATCTCCTGCAGGACGGCCTTGAGCCGCTCCTCGAACTCGCCGCGGTACTTCGCGCCGGCCACCATCGCGGCCAGGTCGAGCGAGATGAGCCGCTTGCCGCGCAGGGACTCCGGGACGTCGCCAGCGACGATGCGCTGGGCCAGGCCCTCGACGACGGCGGTCTTGCCGACGCCGGGCTCGCCGATCAGCACGGGGTTGTTCTTGGTCCGGCGCGAGAGCACCTGCACCACGCGGCGGATCTCCGAGTCGCGGCCGATGACGGGGTCGAGCTTGCCGTCGCGCGCGCGCTCGGTCAGGTCGACGCCGTACTTCTCGAGCGACTTGAACGTGCCCTCGGGGTTGGGGCTGGTCACGCGCGTGTTGCCGCGTACGGCCGGCAGAGCAGCGGCCAGCGCGTCGCGCGAGGCGCCCGCGGCACGCAGGGCGTCGGCGACGCCGGACTGGCCCGTGGCGAGGCCGAGCAGCAGGTGCTCGGTCGAGACGTAGTCGTCGCCGAGCGCGCGGGCCTCGGTGCTCGCGGCCTCGAGGGCCGCCGACGTCGCGCGCGAGGCGGTGGGCTGGGCCATGGTCGAGCCCGAGCCGGCGGGCAGGCCGACGAGCACCGCGCGCGTGGAGCGGCCGAGCGCGGACCGGTCGGCGCCGACCGCGTCGAGCAGGGCACCCGCGACGCCGCCCTCCTGCTGCAGCAGCGCGTTGAGCAGGTGGGCGGGCTCGAGCTGGGGGTTGCCGGCCGCGGACGCCTGCTGGATGGCGTCGCCGATGGCCTCCTGGGACCGGGTGGTGAACTTGGCGTCCACGTGACCTCCTGAGGGTCGAGAACGGATGTCTACCTGGTGCAACCCTAGTCAGACTTGAGCCTATTCCGCTCAACTCTGGCGACCGGGTGATTCTCGCCCGATCCCGCCCCGACCATGGCACGATCCCGTCATGGCTGACGACACCGACGTGCTGGGCGCGGGCTGGACCGCCACCACCCTGCCGTTGCGGCCCGACGGCGTGGAGCCGGACCCGGTCGCGACGCTCGTCCGACGGGTCGCCAGCCCCTCTCGTCGGGCCGTGCTGTACGTGCACGGCTTCGTCGACTACTTCTTCCAGACCCACGTCGGCGACGCGTTCGTCGGCGCGGGCTACGACTTCGCCGCGCTCGACCTACGCGACTTCGGTCGCTCGATCCGCCCGGGCCGCCGGCCGAACTCCCCCACCGACCTGGGGCGGTTCGCCGAAGAGATCGACGCGGCCGTCCGCATCCTGCGCGCGGACCACGACGAGGTCGTGCTCATGGGCCACTCGATGGGCGGGCTGGTCAGCGCGCTGTGGGCCGACGCGCGCCCGGGGGTTATCGACGCCGTGGTGCTCAACAGCCCGTGGCTCGACCTGCGGGGGAGCTGGTTCGAGCGGACCGTCGCGACTCGCCTGCTGGACCTCGTCGGGCGCGCGGCGCCGTCCCTTCCCGTCGCCAAGCTGGGCCAGCACTACGGGCCCGCGCTGCACGCGAGCACCGGCGGGGAGTGGGACTACGACCTGGCCTGGAAGCCGTTCGAGGGGTTCCCGGTCACGGCGGGCTTCATCCGCACCGTCCGCCGCGGGCACGCGCGCGTCGCCCGGGGACTGGCGATCGACGCGCCCGTGCTCGTGCTCGCCTCGGACGCGAACGGGCCGGACGACCGGTGGCACGAGCAGCTGGTGACGACCGACTCGGTGCTCGACGTGTCCCACATCGCGGCCCGGGCGGTGCTGCTCGGGGACGACGTCACCTTCGTCGAGGTCCCCGGCGGCGCGCACGACCTGGCGCTGTCGCCGAGCCCCACGCGCGAGCGGTACCTCGACGAGGTGCTGCGGTTCCTGGGCGCGCGGCTCGGCTGATGCGTCTCGCCAACCTCCGCGAGCGCGGCCTGGGCTTCTGGGACTCGATCCGCGAGACCTGGGTCGGGCGGCTGCTCGAGCGCATCGTGCGGGACCTGGCACGGCTGGAGGTGTTCGACCGCGCGATGACCCTCGCGGCGCAGGCCTTCACCTCGATCGTGCCGCTCATGCTCGTCGCCTCGTCCCTGCGCCCGCAGCATCCCGGCCTCGGCTCGGTCGTCGCCGACTCGCTGAGCCTCTC
The DNA here is from genome assembly GCF_003470205.1 of Cellulomonas rhizosphaerae. Taxonomy (GTDB): domain Bacteria; phylum Actinomycetota; class Actinomycetes; order Actinomycetales; family Cellulomonadaceae; genus Cellulomonas; species Cellulomonas rhizosphaerae. The sequence goes on along the minus strand of NZ_QWKP01000221.1, from coordinate 5,791 downwards.
CGAGGAGACCCGCGCGACCCTGGCGGGCTCGATCCCGGCCGGTGCGACCGCGGCCGGGTCGATCGGGTTCTTCGGCATCGTCGTCGCGATCTTCAGCGCGACGTCGTTCTCCCGCGCGCTCGAGCGCGTCTACCTGCGCACGTGGGACGTGCAGAAGGCCAGCGTCCGGACGGCATGGCGGTGGCTCGCGACCGTGCTCGCCGTCGTGCTGGCCGTGCTGATCGTCGCCTTCACGAAGTCGGTGCTCGAGGGAGCGATCTGGCGGGGCACGCTCGCCGTGCTCCTGCAGATCGCGGTGTGGACCGCGGTGTGGACGTTCGTGCCGTGGATGCTGCTGCAGCGCCAGGTGGCCGTGCGGGTCCTCGCCTTCACCGCCGCGCTCACGGCCGTCTGCATGGGCCTGCTCAGCGTGGCGGGCGGCATCTACCTGCCGATCGCCATGGAGAGCGGCGCGCGGCAGTTCGGCGTGCTCGGGCTCGTGTTCGCCTACATCGGGTGGCTGTTCGCGATCGCCTTCGTGCTCGTCGCGACCACCGTCATCGGCCGGGCGTGCGCCGAGGCGGACGGGCCGATCGGCCGGGTGATCCGGGGCTCCGAGGTCACGCCGGCCTGACCTCGCTGCCCTCCGCGGCGTGCGGCATCCGCTCGGGGTCGATCAGCTCGCGGCGGTTGGCGACCATGAGCCACGCGCCGAGCGACGAGAGCACGAGGATGGGCAGCAGGTTCGCGTCGGGCACCGCCGCCAGCGCCATGAACAGGCTCAGCCAGCCGCTGCGGGCGACCACCACGAGGATGCCGACGCACGCGGTGGACACGGCGAGCGGGAGCGAGACCGAGGGGAACGACTCGTGGATAGCGAAACCGAGCGCGACGCCCGCGAAGAGCGCGGGGAAGATCCGGCCGCCGCGGAAGCCGCTCGTCGAGGCGACCAGCAGGGCCACGATCTTGATCAGCCCGAGGCCCAGGAAGCCCAGCGCGGAGAGCGTGCCGATCTGCGCGGGCAGCTCCTGCATCTCGTGCAGACCCTTGAACAGCGAGAGCGGGCCGCCGATCGCGCCGATGACGCCGAGCAGCAGCCCGCCGACCGTGAGCATCAGCAGCGGGTCATTGATGCGCCGGAACAGGCGGTGCAGCGGTACGAAGACCCACACGCCGATCAGCCCGATGCCGGCGGTCACCACGGAGATCAGCAGGCCGATCGCCAGGTCACCCGGGTGGAACTCGTAGCCCGGCAGGTCGATGGCCAGATCGAGGTCGGACAGCGACAGCATGACGATCGAGCCGGCCGTCGCGGAGACCAGCGGCGAGAACAGGCGGTCCCACAGCGGGATCTTGGGGTTGCCGACGTTGAGCTCGGAGAACATCAGGGCGGCGGCGACGGGCGTGCCGAACATCGCGCCGATGGTCCCGGCCGTGGCCAGCGCGACCCACTGCCCGGCACCGACGCGCGGCAGGTAGCGCGCGCCGAGCCAGACCACGAGCGCTCCGTTGATCGCCATGATCGGGTTCTCCGGCCCGAGGCTGACACCGCCCGCCAGCATGAGCACGAGCGCCAGGGCGAGGCCCGGGGTCACGGACGGCTTGAGCGGCGCCTCGACCAGCCCGTGCGCCGCGGGGTCGGGCCCGGCGTGGCCGGGGACGTACTTCACGACGAGCCCGACGAGCACTCCCGTGAGCGTGAGGACGCTGATGATCCACCACGCGGAGTCCGGGTCCACGCCCATCGCGGAGCTCAGGTCGTCCCACACCAGCTCCTGGAGCCGCTCGGCGAGCCACGAGAGCGCGATCAGCAGCAGCGCGCACAGGGCGCCGACGAGCGCGGACGGGACCACCATCCGCAGCAGCTGCTGCACGGGGATGTGGGGTGTGCCGCCCGAGTCGGTCGGGGCGGGCGCCTCGGCGGGGGGCTGGTCGTCGGCCGGGCGTTCGGTCATGCGGCACCACCGGGTTCGAGGGAGGCCTCTTCGGGCTCGGACAGGGACAGGATGGCGCGGACGATCGCGGGGTGGGTCGCGATCCGCCGCTCGAGCTGCGCGAGCAAGTGGGACGCCTCGGTCTCGCCGGGGTCGCCCTGCAGGTCGACGGCCGCCACGAGCGACAGCTGCTGCGCGCCCACGTACTGCAGGCTGAGCGAGGTGACGCGCGCGATCTCGGGCTGCTCGAGCAGCTGGCCGACGACCGCCGCGCTCACCCGGGAGTCCGCGTACTCGCCCACCAGGAACCGCCGGTTGCGCTGGATCAGCACCACCGCGACCACGCCGAGCAGCACGCCGACCAGGATCGACCCGATCGCGTCGGGCACCGCCGAGCCCGTCGCCTGGTGCAGCCCGATGCCCGCCGCCGCGATGACGATGCCGACGAGCGCCGCGGCGTCCTCGAAGAAGACCGCCCTCACCGTGGGGTCGGAGGTCGCGAGGATGTGGTCGAGCAGCTCGGTCTCGCGCTCCTTGGCCTCGCGCCGCGCCTGCCGGTTCGCCTGCAGGAACGAGGTCCCCTCGAGCAGGAACGAGACGGCCAGCACGACGTAGGCGACGAGGAAGTCGCTCGCGGGCTCGGGGTCGATCAGCTCCTGGACCCCGTGCGTCACCGAGACACCGGCGCCGACCGCGAACAGCCCGATCGCCGCGAACATCGACCAGACGTAGACCTCGCGCCCGTAGCCGAGCGGGTGCGTGACGTCCGCGGGCTTGGCGGCCTTGCGCTGCGCGACGAGCAGGAAGACCTCGTTGCCCGTGTCCGCCCACGAGTGCGCGGCCTCGGCGAGCATCGACGCGGCGCCCGTGAGGATCGCCGCCGCGGTCTTGGCGATCGCGATGAGCAGGTTGGCGCCGAGCGCGATGACGACCGTGAGCCCGCTCTCGCCGCCGGGCTTGGCGCCGGCGGGAGGTGCGTCGTCCGAGGTCATGTGACGTGAGTAGCACACCGCCCCCCTCGGTGTCTGCGCCTGACCACCGCGAACACCTGCCGTCGGCCGGGTCGCGGAGGCGCGACGTCCGGGTGTGGGATGGGGCGATGACCACCCACTCCGAGCGCTGGCCGGCGGGCACGCCCGCCTGGGCCGACATCACCGTCCCCTCGCTCGACCAGGCGTGTGCCTTCTACGGTCCGCTGCTCGGGTGGGAGTTCGAGGTCGGCGGGCCCGAGACCGGCGGGTACACCGTCGCCACGGTCGGCGGCCGCCGCGTGGTGGGCCTCGGCGAGTCCGCGACCGACCAGCCGAGCGATCCCCAGTGGTGCCTCTACCTCGCGACCGACGACGCCAACGCCACGACCACGCGGGTCGCCGCGGCGGGCGGGCGCGTGGTCGTGAGCGCGACGCCGCTCCCGGGCATGGGCACGATGGCCATCGCCGCCGACCCGACGGGCGCGGTGTTCGGGCTCTGGCAGAGCGGCAGGCACACCGGCTGGGACGTCACCGGCGAGCCGGGCACGGTCGCGTGGACCGAGGTGATGTCGACCGACCAGCCGCAGGCACTGGCGTTCTACCAGCACGTGCTCGAGCTCGACGTCATGGACGCGGGCGGCGACGGCTTCGTCTACGCGGTGCTTCGACGCGGCGACCTCTCCGTCGCCGGGGTCGGGCAGACCGAGGCGAACTCCGCGTGGACGCTCTACCTCGAGGTGGCCGACGTCGACGCGACGATCGAGGCGGCCACCGGGCTCGGCGCCACCGTCGCCGCCGGGGCGGCCGACTCCCCCTACGGCCGCGTCGCGCGCCTGCGCGGGCCGTTCGGCGAGACCTTCGCGATCATCACGCCCGCCTGGCATCCGTAGGCTGGGGCCTCGTGACCCTGCCCTCCGACGCGTTCCGCCTCACGGCGATCCGCGCGCACGAGCCGTTGCGGACGTACCACCCGCGCCGCTCGCCGCTCAGCCAGGACCGCGAGGACTCGCTCGAGCGCCTGTGGCCGCTGTTCGGCTTCTCCGTGCACGACGACGAGCACCCGTACCCGACGACGCCCGACGGCCTGCTCGACACGGTCGCCCTGTTCGGCCGGGCGGCGCCGCTCGTCGTCGAGATCGGGTCCGGCATGGGCGAGACCACGGCAGCGATGGCCGCCGCCGATCCCGGCCGCGACTACCTCGCGCTCGAGGCGCACCTGCCGGGCATCGCGAGCCTGCTGGGCTTCGTCGGGCAGGCCGGGCTGACGAACGTGCGCGTCGGCCACGGCGACGCGCTGGACCTGCTGCGCCGCGTGGTCGCCCCGGAGAGCCTCGACGCGGTGCACGTCTACTTCCCGGACCCGTGGCCCAAGAACAAGCACCACAAGCGCCGGCTCATCCAGCCGATGCACGTCGACCTGCTGCGCAGCCGGCTGCGCGTGGGCGGCACCCTGCACTGCGCGACCGACTGGCTCGACTACGCCGAGCAGATGCGCGACGTCCTCGAGGCAGACCCTGACATGGAGTCGAGCGGGCTGGTCGCGCGCCCCGCCCACCGCCCCGTCACCAAGTTCGAGCAGCGCGGCCTGGACCTGGGCCACGCGGTGCACGACGTCATCGCCCGGAGGATCCGATGAGCTTCCGCATCCTGCTCGTGCCCGGGGTGAACCCGGACCGCTGGCTGCGCGTGTGGGCCGAGCGACTGCGCGACGTGCCCGCGACGCTCGTGCACGCCGATCCCGCCGATGCCGTCGCGCGGGTGCGGGCCGGCGAGGCGGACGTCGCGCTCGTGCGGCTGCCGGTCGACCGCGACGGCCTCGCGGTCATCCCGCTGTACGAGGAGACGACGATGGTCGTCGTCCCCAAGGACCACGTGGTGACGGTCGTCGAGGAGGTCCCGGTCGCGGACCTGGCCGACGAGACCGTCATCGTGCCCGACGACGACCTGCTCGGCTGGACCTCAGCCCCCGGGACCGCGTTCACGGGCGGCGAGGTGGCGACGACCGCGGACGCGATCGACCTCGTGGCGGCCGGGGTCGGGGTCGTCTACCTGCCGCAGTCGGTCGCGCGGCTGCACCAGCGCCGCGGCCTCACCGTCCGGGCCGTGCCGGAGGCGCCGACCTCGTCGGTCGCCCTGGTGTGGGTCGACGAGCGGTACGACGAGCTCACCGAGGAGTTCATCGGGATCGTCAAGGGCCGCAAGGCGTCCTCGTCGCGCGGCCGCGGTGCGACGCCCGAGCCGCCGGCCAAGGAGAAGAAGAAGCCCCGCCCGGCCCCGAAGGCCAAGCCCACGCCGGGCGCCTCGGGCCGCACCCCCTTGGGCACCAAGGGCACCCGCCGCCCGCGCAAGCGCTGAGTCAGTCCTTGGCGGCCTGGGCCGCGCGGCGGTCGGCCTCGCGGGACTCGAGGCGGCGCTCCTCGCGGCGGACCTCCTCGTACGTCGCGCGCTCCTGGACCAGCCACTCGGGCGGGTCGGCGATGAGCGCGGAGATCTCGTCGGTGGTCAGCGGGTCCGTGATGCCGGCCCGCGCGAGCCCGCTCGTCGAGACGCGCAGCCGTGCTGCGACCACACCTCGGGGGTGGGGGCCGTTGCGGCGCAGGTCGACCAGCCACTGCGGCGGGGTCCGCTGCAGCTCGGTCAGCTCGTCGCGCGTGACCGTGCTGTTCTGGAACTCCTCCGGGGTCGCCGGGAGGTACACGTCCAGCTTGGCGGCGGCGGTGGACGCCTTCATCTCCTGCGACTTCTTGGTGCTCACACCGCTCACCGTAGTTCCCCGCGGGCCTCGGCGGACACTCGGGGCGTCCGGGGGGCGCCGTGGAGCGCTGGCGCGCGGTCGTCCGGGGCGGTGAGCGGTTGGGTGTGCGACACGCCGCGCGGACCCCGGCGTGTCGCACACCCAACCGCACC
>NZ_QWKP01000220.1 GCF_003470205.1 Cellulomonas rhizosphaerae | reverse complement strand
GGCGAAGCACGTGCGGCGGCTGCTGGCCGAGGCGCACGTGGACGAGCCCGTGGACACGTTCGTCGAGGAGACGGCCCAGCGGCTCGTGCGACTCGTCGGCCTGGCCGTGCCCGAGGGGCTCGAAGGCGGAGACGACCTCGTCTGAGGCCGCGCGGACCTGCACACTAGGGCCGTGACCTCCACGACGACGACCACGGACCTGCCCGGCTGGGCGCACACGTACTCCGGCAAGGTCCGCGACCTGTACGTGCCCGACTCCTCGGAGGCGGGGCAGGCGTTGACCGCGGAGCACGGGGACGTCGTGCTCGTCGTCGCGAGCGACCGCGTCTCCGCGTACGACCACGTGCTCAGCCCCGGCATCCCCGACAAGGGCGTCGTGCTCACGCAGCTGAGCCTGTGGTGGTTCGAGCAGCTCGCCGACCTCGTGCCGAACCACGTCGTCTCGACCGACGTGCCCGCGGAGGTCGCCGGCCGCGCGATGGTCTGCCGCCGCCTGGCGATGTTCCCCGTCGAGTGCGTCGCGCGCGGGTACCTGACCGGCTCCGGCCTGGCCGAGTACCGCGTGTCCGGCTCGGTCACCGGCATCGACCTGCCGGCGGGCCTCGTCGACGGCTCGCGCCTGCCGGAGGCGATCTTCACGCCCGCGACGAAGGCCGAGCTCGGCGACCACGACGAGAACGTGCCGTTCGCGGCCGTCGTCGAGACCGTCGGCGCCGAGGCGGCCGAGACGCTGCGCGCCCTGACGCTGGCGGTGTACGCGCGCGCCGAGGCGATCGCGCGCGAGCGCGGCGTGATCCTGGCCGACACCAAGCTCGAGTTCGGCACGGACCCGGTCACGGGCGAGGTCACGCTCGGCGACGAGGTGCTGACCCCGGACTCCTCGCGGTTCTGGCCCGCCGACGGCTGGCAGCCCGGCCGCGCGCAGCCCAGCTTCGACAAGCAGTTCGTCCGCGACTGGCTCACGTCGGCCGCCTCGGGCTGGGACCGCGAGTCGGACACGACGCCGCCCGAGCTGCCCGCGGACGTCGTCGCCCGCACGCGCGAGCGCTACCTCGACGCCTACGAGCGCCTGACCGGCAGCTCGCTCGCGCTCTGACGCTGGCTCGCGGACTCATGCCGACGGGGAGCGCGCTGCTGCTGCGTCGGGCTCGGCGCATCGGTCACGACGAGCCTGTCGACCTGCTCCTGCGCGACGGCCGCATCGCGTCGCTCTCCGGCGGGACGGCGGCCGAGGAGGTCGACCTCGACGGCCGGATCGTCATGCCCGGCCTGTGGGACCAGCACGTGCACCTGACGCAGTGGGCGCTCGCGCGGCGCCGGCTCGACGTCTCGTCGGCGACGTCCGCGGCCCACGCCGTCGCGCTGGTCCGCGCACGCGTCGCCGCCGGCTCGCCGCGGTTGCTCGTCGGGTACGGCTTCCGGGACGGGTTGTGGCCCGACGTCCCCACCGTGGCGGCCCTCGACGCCGCGGCCGGCGACGTGCCCGTGGTGCTCGTCTCGGGCGACCTGCACTGCGCGTGGGCCTCGAGCGCGGGCCTGCGGTACCTGGGCGCACCACCGGTGGACGGCCTGCTGCGCGAGGGCGCGTGGCTGCCGTTGCAGGGCGCGGTCGACCGGATGCCCGACGACGAGTCCGACGAGCTGGTCGCCGACGCGACCCGGCACGCCGCCGCCCTGGGCGTGGTCGGCGTCGTCGACTTCGAGATCGCCGACAACCTCGCGGTCTGGCGCCGCCGCGCCGCGTCGGCCCCGCCCGCCGTGCGGGTGCGGGCCGGCGTGTGGGCGGACTACCTCGACCGCGTCCTGCACGCCGACCTGCACACGGGCGACCGCGTGGCCGGGCTCGTCGAGCAGGGGCCGCTCAAGGCCATCGTCGACGGCTCGCTCAACACGCGCACGGCCTGGTGCGACCAGGCGTACCCGGGCTCGTCGTCGCACGGGGTGCTGTCGGTTCCCTCGGCGAGGCTCGAGCCGCTGCTCGCCCACGCGCACTCGCACGGGCTGCGCGTCGCCGTCCACGCGATCGGCGACGCGGCCAACCGGCTCGCGCTCGACGCCTTCGCCGGCACGGGCGCGCGCGGCTCGGTCGAGCACGCGCAGCTCGTCGCCCCGGCCGACCTGCCACGCTTCGCCGGGCTCGGCGTGACCGCGAGCGTCCAGCCGCGGCACGCGGTCGACGACCGGCACGTCGCCGACCGGCACTGGCCGGGCCGCGACGCGTTCGCCTATGCCGCACTGCACCGCGCCGGCGCCCGCCTGGCGCTCGGTTCCGACGCTCCCGTTGCGCCGCTCGACCCGTGGGCGGCGATCGACGCGGCCGTCTGGCGGACCGACCCGGGGGAGTCGCCCTGGCATCCCGAGCAGCGGCTCGACGTGCTGACCGCGCTCGCGGCCTCGGTCGACGGGCGCCCGCTCGGCCTGCGGGTCGGCGACCCGGCGGACCTCGTCGTGCTCGACGACGACCCGGTCGCGCTCGCGGCGGTGCCCGGCGCGCTGCGGGGGATCAGGGTGGCGGGCACCGTCGTCGCGGGGGTGTGGGCGGCCCCGTTGCCCTGATGCGTCGCCGCGCGACAGGCCAGGCGATCGTCACGGCGGTTCTCAGGTCGACGAGGATCGAGCACCTCTTCCCGCCGCCGGCGGGATCCGATGTGGGGCCGTTCCTGCCCTACCGCGGGCTCGACGGCACGGCGCCATCCACCGATCGGGCCGTGGTCCTCGATCCCCGCACCCGTCGGTAGACTCCCCGGCGAACCCCCATCGCCGCGTGAGACCCCAGGAGCACACCCGTGGGACGAGTTGTCGTCGACGTGATGCCGAAGCCCGAGATCCTCGACCCGCAGGGCAAGGCCGTGGCCGGCGCCCTGCCGCGACTCGGCTTCGGCCAGTTCGCGTCGGTCCGCCAGGGCAAGCGCTTCGAGCTCGAGGTGGACGGGCCGGTGACCGAGGAGATCCTCGCGGCCGCCCGTGCCGCCGGCGAGCAGGTGCTGTCGAACCCGGTGATCGAGGACGTCGTCGCTGTGTACGAGGACGCGGTCGCGCAGGACGCGCAGGCATGACCCGCGTCGGTGTCGTCACCTTCCCGGGGACGCTCGACGACCGTGACGCCGCGCGGGCCGTCCGCCTGGCCGGCGCTGAGCCCGTCTCGCTGTGGCACGCCGACGCCGACCTGCACGGGGTCGACGCCGTCGTCCTGCCGGGTGGGTTCTCCTACGGCGACTACCTGCGTGCGGGCGCCATCAGCCGGTTCGCGCCCGTCATGGGCGAGATCGTGGAGGCCGCCGGCAAGGGGCTGCCCGTGCTGGGCATCTGCAACGGCTTCCAGGTCCTGACCGAGGCGCACCTGCTGCCCGGCTCGATGATCAAGAACGACCACCTGCACTTCGTCTGCCGCGAGCAGGTGCTGGCGGTCGAGAACGTCGACACGGCCTGGACCCGCGACTACACCGCCGGCCAGCACATCACCGTGCCGCTCAAGAACCAGGACGGCCAGTACGTCGCCGACGACGCCACGCTCGACGAGCTCGAGGGCGAGGGCCGCGTCGTGTTCCGCTACGTCGGCTGGAACCCGAACGGCTCGCGCCGCAACATCGCGGGCATCTCGAACGCGGCCGGCAACGTCGTGGGCCTCATGCCGCACCCCGAGCACGCGGTCGAGGCCGGCTTCGGCCCGGACGGCGCGAACGGCCCCCGCACGGGGACCGACGGGCTCGGCTTCTTCACGTCGGTGCTGCACTCGCTCGTCGGTTGATGACCAGGCTCGACCTCGTCGCCTGGGACGACCCGGACGCCGCCGCGCTGCGCGTGGCTCAGCAGGCCGAGCTGCGCGAGCGGTACGGCGAGGACGATCTCGGGCACGACATGACCGGCGAGTCGATCGTCGCGATGCTCGTGCTGCGTTCCGACGGCGAGGTCGTCGCGTGCGGCGCGCTGCGTGCGGCCGACGAGCTGGGCGTGGCCACCGGCGAGCTCAAGCGGATGTTCGTCCCGCCGGCCCACCGCGGCCGTGGGTACTCGCGGGCCGTGCTGGCCGAGCTCGAGCGGATCGCCCTGGAGCGTGGCTTCGAGCGCCTCGTCCTGGAGACCGGCCCGCTGCAGCCCGAGGCCATCGGCCTCTACCTCGCGGCGGGCTACCGCTCGACCGAGAACTACGGCGAGTACGCCGGCGTCGTCGACTCGCGCTGCTTCGCCAAGTCGCTCGTCGCGGAGCTGGCGCCCCGACGCACGACCGGCGAGCGGCGGCCCGTCGTCGTCGAGCGCGTGACCTGGGACCACCCCGAGGCCGCGCACCTGCGGCACCGCATGTTCACGGAGTTCAACGGGCCGACCTACCCCGAGCTGGCCGATCTGCTCGAGAAGGCCGGCGGCTTCTGGGCCGACGACGCCGCGCAGGGCGTGGGCGACCTGGCCACGTGGGTCGCGCGGATCGACGGCGTGGCGGTGGGGTGCGTCAGCATCCGGGCCCCGCGCGACGGCTATCCCGCGGGCTCGGCCGAGCTGAAGAAGCTGTTCCTCGAGGACGCCGCGCGGGGCGCCGGTGCGGCCCGCGCGCTGCTGGCCGTGGCCGACGACGAGGCTCGGGCGCTCGGCTACACGAACCTGGTGCTGCAGACCGGCATCCGGCAGCCCGAGGCGGTCGGCCTCTACCTGGCCACCGGCTGGCGCCCGATCGCCCCGTTCGGCCCGTACGTGGCCGACCTGCACTCGCTCTGCTTCGGCAAGGTGCTCTGACCCTTGCCCGACGCGCGCTGGTGATCAGCGGTCCGTCCTGAGGGACCGCCACTCCCGAGGCGTCATGCCGTAGGCCTCGCGGAAGACCCTGCTGAAGTGGGTCGCGTCCGGGAAGCCCCACTGTCGGGCGACCGAGGCGATCGTCCGTGCCCGGGCGTGCGGCCGGGCGAGCTCGCCGCGGCACGCCTCCAACCGGTGCGTGCGGACCCACTCGCCGAAGGTGATGCCGGATCGGCCCAGGACCGTGTAGAGGTGCCGGACGGAGATGCTGTGCGCCTCGGCGACCCGTCGAGGACTGAGGCGGCTGTCGCCGAGGTGAGCCCTCATGTGCTCGAGCAGCCGCATCTCCAAGGTTGACTCCAGCGACTCCTTGCCGAGGCCTGGGTCGCCCAGGCTGGAGACGAGTGCCGCCCGGACCAGGTCGATCGTCGGCTGGGCCAGGCTGTCGGCGACCGCCCTCGACCTCAGCCCTGGACTGACGGCGAGGCGGCGGAGGTAGGAGGACGCCAGGGCTGCGACCGGGTCGTTGGCGCCCAGCGTGCGGGCCGAGGCCTCTTGGACGGCCGACGGGGGAAGGGCGACCTCGGCGACCGGGATGCGGAAGAAGTGCGCGTCGAGCCCGTGGTCGAAGGTCAGGGTGTACGGACTCGTCGTCGTGTACACGGCGAACTGGCCCCGCCGGAGCTGCGCGTACCTGCCGTGCTGCGCCATGCCCGAGGCGCCTCTCGCCTGCAGCGTGAGGAAGAGCTGCGGTTCCGAGTCGTCGCGAGCGAGGCGAGGGCATCGCGTCACGGTGGTCGCCATGGACCGCACCGTGAGGACCTGGACCGGACCGGCGTCGGAGAGGGCCAGCTCGACGTCGATCCGATCGGGGTCGTCGGGCAGGTCGATGTCGACCCGGACCACGTTGCTCCCGACGGCCTCGCGGACAGCGGCGGCACGGTCGGCGCCGGGCGCCTCTGCCGCGCTCCACAAGGTCGTCATGACCGCTCTCCGCGTCTGCCCGCTGAGCATCGATGGGGTGGCGTCGCCGCCACGTGGGCCCAGCATCCTCAGGGAGGACGCCCGGGCACAAGACTGCTGGGCCCGCGGCTGATCGTCTGTGCACGCACAGCACAGATCGACGCAGGGTGGATCAACCCGTCGCCCCGCCGCAGTCCTAGCGTGTCGCGCACCACCCGACGACACACGGCGGAACGGCGGCGACGCGATGGCCGACTCCCCTCGACCCACCCTGACCGCGCGCGAGCGCGCCGAGCTCGCTGACGCCAACGCCTCGGGCCGCCGACCCGTGATGTTCGTGCACGGCTTGTGGCTCCTCTCCAGCAGCTGGGACAGCTGGCGGGCGATGTTCGAGGAGGCGGGCTACGCCACCGTGGCCCCCGGCTGGCCGGACGACCCGGAGACGGTCGCCGAGGCCAGGGCCAACCCGGAGGTCTTCGCGCACAAGATGGTGCAGGCCGTGACCGACCACTACCTCGAGGCCGCGCGTCACCTGACCCTCAAGCCCGCGATCGTCGGTCACTCGTTCGGCGGCCTGATCGTGCAGAAGCTTGCGGGCGAAGAGGTTGCCGCCGCGACGGTCACCATCGATCCGGCGCCGGGTCGAGGTGTCCTGCCGCTCCCGGCTTCCGCTCTCAAGTCCGGCTCGCCCGTGCTGGGCAACCCGGCCAACGCTCGTCGGGCAGTGACGCTGACGTTCGACGAGTTCGTGTACGGCTGGGCCAACAACCTCGACGAGGACGAGGCGAAGCAGCTCTACGAGGAATTCCACGTGGCGGCCTCGGGTGTGCCGATCTTCCAGGCCGCCGCGGCCAACCTCAACCCGTTCAGCGAGACGAAGGTGGACTACAAGGCGGAGGGCCGAGGTCCGCTGCTGGTCGTCTCCGGGGAGAAGGACCACACTGTCCCGCACGCGATCTCCCACGCCGCCTACTCGAAGCACAGCAAGAACGTCTCGGTCACGGAGTTCGTCGAGTTGGCGGGGCGGGGCCACTCGCTGACCATCGACCACGGCTGGCGCGAGGTCGCGCAGACCGCCCTCGACTTCATCGAACGCTTCGCGCCTCCCGGGCCGGTCTGACGGTGCTGGACCAAGGCCACCGGTGCCGGATTGGCCATCGCGGGCCAGCGTGCCCGCCGGGACGATGGACGCATGGAGATCCTGAGGTACCGCGCGTTCACCACCGCCGAGCCCGACCCCGAATCCGGGAACCCCGCCGGCGTGGTGCTGGATGCCGAGGAGCTCGGTGACGCCGAGATGCTCGCGATCGCGGCCGACCTCGGGTTCAGCGAGACGGCCTTCCTCACCGCGATCGAGCCCGACGCGGCCCGCGTGCGGTACTTCACGCCGCGCGCGGAGATCGCCTTCTGCGGGCACGCGACGATCGCGTCGGGGGTCGTGCTCGCCCGTCATCGCGCCGCCGCCGAGACGGTCCGGCTGACGACGAACGCCGGGCTCGTCCCCGTCGAGGTGACCGCGGACCGGGCGACGCTCGTGGCCGTCGACACCGAGGTCCAGACGCTCGCCGACGTGCTCGTCGCCGACGTCCTGCGCGCCCTGCGGCTGGACGCGAGCGACCTCGACCCCGCGCTGCCCCCGGCGCTCGTGCACGGCGGCAACCTGCATCCGCTGCTCGCGGTGCGGGCGGGAGTCCTGCCGCGGCTCGACCACGACAGCGACGCGGTGCTCCGGCTCCAGGACGCCCACGGCTGGGACGGGACCGTCCCCGTGGTCGAGCGGCTCTCCCCGACCCGGTTCGCCTCGCGCAACCCGTTCCCGCGGGGCGGGATCCGCGAGGACCCCGCGACCGGGTCCGCCGCGGCGGGGCTCGGTGCCTACCTCCGCGCGGGCGGGCACGTCGAGGCGCCCGTGGTGATCACGGTCGAGCAGGGTGCGGAGGTCGGGCGGCCGTCGCTCCTCGTCGTCGAGATCCCGCGCGAGGGGCGAATTCGCGTCACGGGCACCGCCGAGGAGATGTAGCGAGCCGGATCGCGCCGCGCGGGCGATCATGGCGCCCATGACGATCCGGATCGGGACGTCCGGCTGGTCGTACGACCACTGGGACGGCGTGCTCTACCCGCACGGCACCGCGCCGAGCGCGCGCCTCGAGCACTACGTGCGCGAGTTCGACACCGTCGAGCTCAACGCGAGCTTCTACCGCTGGCCGCGGGACACGACTTTCGCGGGCTGGCGCCGCCGGCTGCCCGACGGGTTCGCGATGTCGGTGAAGGCCCCACGCGGTCTCACCCACGCCAAGCGGCTGCTCGAGCCGGAGGCGTGGGCCAGCAGGATCGCCGGCGCCTGGCACGAGCTCGGTCCTCGTCGCGAGGTGCTGCTCGTCCAGCTGCGGCCCGACCACGAGCGTGACGACGCGCGCCTCGACTGGTTCCTCGGGTCACTGCCGAGCTGGGTCCGGGTCGCGGTCGAGCTGCGCCACCGGTCGTGGCTCGACGACGAGGTCTTCGCGATCCTCGAGCGGCACGGTGCCGCGTACGTGGTGATGAGCGGCGCGCACCTGCCGTGCGTGCTGCGCGCCACCGCGCCGTTCGTCTACGTCCGGCTGCACGGCCCTGACCACGACCACCTCTACGCCGGCAGCTACGCGGACGAGGACCTGCGCTGGTGGGCGGACCGGATGCGGGAGTGGGCCTACGGCGGCCGGGACGTGCTGGCCTACTTCAACAACGACGGCGAGGGCCACGCGGTCCGCAACGCCCGGACGTTGCGCTCGATGGTCTGAGAGCCGGCTGAGAAGCCGCGGCGAGCGGATGCGCGTGCCGATACGCGTGCTTACCGTGGCCGTCGCGCCCGGACCGGGTGCCCCGACGAGGAGGTCACGATGCCCGACGAGCAGATCGCCAAGGTTGCCGAGCTGATCAAGGACGCGCGCTTCGCGATGCTCACCACGGTGAGCGCGGACGGCTCCCTGGTGAGCCGGCCGATGGGCGTGCAGGAGGTGGACTTCGACGGCGACCTCTGGTTCTTCGCCGACGCCGACTCGCACAAGGTCGCCGAGATCGAGCACGGCAGCCCCGCCAACGCCGCGTTCGCGGCCTCGTCGTCGTGGGTCTCGGTGTCCGGCCCGGCCGAGGTGGTCCGCGACGTGGCCAAGCAGCGCGAGCTGTGGGGACCGGTCGCCGAGGCCTGGTACCCCGACGGGCCCGAGACCCCCGGCCTGGTCCTCGTCGTGCTGCGCGGCGAGACGGCCGAGTACTGGGACTCCCCGGGCGGTCGCATCGCGACGGTCCTGAGCCTGGTCAAGGCGAAGGTCAAGGGCGAGCGCTACGACGGCGGCGAGAACGAGACGGTCTCTCTCTGACACTCGCGAGTGCGCCCGCAACGACGGGCGCACTCGCGAGCACGGGTCGGACCCGGTTCAGGCGAGGGCCGCGAACGCCTGGGTGAGGTCGTCCTTGAGGTCCTCGACGTCCTCCAGGCCGACCGAGAAGCGGACCGTGGACTCGGCGATGCCGACCGCGGCGCGGCCCTCGGCACCGAGCTTGCGGTGCGTCGTGGTCGCCGGGTGCGTGACGATCGACTTCGAGTCACCGAGGTTGTTCGAGATGTCGACGATCCGCAGCGCGTCGAGGAACGCGAACGTCGCCTTCTTGGCGACCTCCGCGGTGGCGTCGGCGGGCACCCGCAGGTCGAACGTGACGACCGTGCCGCCGCCCTTCTGCTGCCGCAGCGCGAGCTCGTGCTGCGGGTGCGAGGGCAGGTAGGCGTACCGCACGCGCGCCACCTCGTCGCGGCCCTCGAGCCACTGCGCGAGCTCCAGGGCCGACGCCGTCTGGTGCCGGACGCGCAGCGAGAGCGTCTCGATGCCCTTGAGCAGCACCCAGGCGTTGAACGGCGACAGCGACGGCCCGGTGTTGCGCACGAGGGTCTGCACCGGGCCGCGGATGTACTCCTCCGGGCCGAGGATCGCGCCGCCGAGCACGCGGCCCTGGCCGTCGATGTGCTTGGTCGCCGAGTAGACGACGACGTCCGCGCCGAGCTCGAGCGGCCGGGACAGCACCGGGGTCGCGAAGACGTTGTCGACGACGACGAGCGCGCCCGCCGCGTGCGCGAGCGCCGAGACGGCCGCGATGTCGACGAGGTCCTGCATCGGGTTGGACGGCGTCTCGAAGAACACCACGTCGGCGGGGGTCGCCAGCGCGGCCTCCCACTGCGCCAGCTCGTGGCCGTCCACGTAGTCCGTGGTCACGCCCCAGCCCGCGAGGATCTCGTCGAAGATCACGACGCTCGAGCCGAACAGCGCGCGGGCGGCGACGATGCGCGAGCCCTGCTTGACGATCGCGGCCAGCGACGTGAACACGGCGGACATGCCGGTCGCGGTCGAGACCGCCGCCTCGGCGCCGTCGAGCAGCCGCAGCCGCTCCTCGAACGTCTGGACCGTCGGGTTGTTGTACCGGGAGTACAGGAACCGGTCGACGTCGCCCGCGAACGCAGCCTCCGCCTGGCCGGCCGAGCCGTACACGTAGCCCTGCGTGAGGAACAGCGCCTCGGACATCTCGTCGAACTCGGTGCGCACCAGGCCGCCGCGCACCGCGAGCGTGTCGGGCCGAAGCCCGTCGCGCGCGACACGGCGTGCGTCCCAGTCGCCCGGTCCGGGGACGCGGCTCACAGGTTCCGCCACGGGAGGCCGTCGGCCTGCCAGCCCTCGTGGCCGCGCTGCCCGTCGGCGCCCACGTCGCCCTCGAAGCCGTGCAGCACGTTGTACGACGGGCCGAACCCGGCGGCCGTCGCCGCGTGCGCGGCCGCCACGGAGCGGCCCCCCGAGCGGCACAGGAAGATCACGGGGCGCTCGTCGCCGGGCTCGAGGCCCGACTCGGCGAGCTGGTCCAGGAAGCTCGGGTTGGGCCCGGCGGGGGTCACCCACTCGATGAAACTTGTCCGGTCATGCAACGAGGTCAGGTCCGGGACGCCGATCGTGCGCCACTCGCCGTCGGTGCGGACGTCGACGAGCAGCGCGCTCTCGTCGGACGCCAGCAGCTCCCAGGCCTGCTGCGGGGTCAGGTCGCCTGCGTAGGGCATTGCTCTCCTCCATCGGTCCTGGCGGTAGCACCCTGCTCCGGGGCGTGTGCCCTGCCCCGGATGGGTTGCTGCGGCGTCGTCGAGCCAGATCTCTCGGCCGCTCTGGATGGTCCGGCGATGTTAGCGTGCCGGAGCGCCGACCATCCACGTGATGAACACCGCGTCCCGTCATGCGAGATGGGACCCGTGCCCCGTTGACCCGGACGCCCGCTGTGAGGAACCCTCAGGTTCAGGTCATGAGCGCCAGCGTCAAGCCCCGGCTCGCTGGCCGGCAACCCTCCTCCGCGGCGGGGTGCCCCGGGTGACGACCAGGCCGGCACCGATTGGTGCCCGGCAAGCGCGGGACACCCATGGGCGGTGGTCCCTCGATCTGGAGGTGCACCATGACTGCGATCGCTGAGCGGACGTCCTGTGCGGGCGTCGACGACGTGATCAGCCCGCTGATCCCCGTCGTCGGCGGCACGACCACCGTCCCCCTCGTCGACGGGACCCAGGTCATCTACGCCAACCTCGACTACGCGGCGAGCGCGCCCGCGCTCGAGGCCGTGGCCGCGCGGGTCACCGAGGTGCTGCCGCTGTACGCGTCCGTGCACCGCGGCGCCGGCTACCTCTCGCAGGTGTCCACCGCGCTGTACGAGTCGTCGCGGCAGAGCATCGCGCGCTTCGTCGGCGCGCGTGAGGACGACGTCGCGATCATCACGCGCAACACCACGGACTCGCTCAACCTGCTGGCGGGCGTGGTCCCGGCCGGTGGGCGCGTGCTCGTGCTGGACGTCGAGCACCACGCCAACCTGCTGCCCTGGGTGCACTCGCGCCCGGGTCAGGGCCACTCGGCGACGATCCTGCCGATCGCGCGCACCGTCGCCGAGACGCTGCAGGCGCTGGCCGACGAGCTGGCCAGGCAGCCCTACGCGCTCGTCACGGTGACCGGTGCCTCCAACGTCACGGGCGAGTCCCTGCCGCTGGACCGGGTCATCGAGATCGCGCACGCCGAGGGCGCCCGCGTGGCCGTCGACGGCGCGCAGCTGGTGCCGCACCGCGGCTTCTCGCTCGCCGAGAGCGGCGCGGACTACGTCGCCTTCTCCGGGCACAAGACCTACGCGCCGTTCGGCGCCGGTGCCCTCGTCGGGCGCCGCGACTGGTTGGATGCCGGCACGCCGTACCTCGCAGGGGGAGGTGCGGTGCGCGACGTGCGCACCGACCGGACGGTCTGGCAGCCCGCGCCCGCGCGGCACGAGGCCGGGTCGCCCAACGTCATCGGCGCGATCGCGCTCGCCGAGGCCTGCGAGCAGCTCGCCGCGCTGCCTGCCGGAGCACTGCACGCGCACGAGCAGGCCTTGCGGGACCGCCTGGTCACCGGCCTGTCCGGCATCCAAGGCGTCGAGGTCGCGCGCATCTGGCCCGACTCCGACGAGCCCGTCGGCGTCGTCACGTTCACGGTCCCGGACCACGACCCGGGCCTGGTCGCCGCGTACCTCGCGGCCGAGCACGGCATCGGCGTGCGCGACGGCCGGTTCTGCGCCCACCCGCTCCTGGCGCACCTCGGCGCGACCGGCGGCGCGATCCGCGCGTCGGTCGGCGTCGGCACGACGAGCGAGGCGGTCGACCGCCTGGTCACGGCGCTCTCCGCGTACCTGAGCGCCGGCGCGCGCTCGACGTACGAGATCGTCGACGGCTGCTGGGCCGTGGTCGACGACACGCGTCCGCTGCTCGCGGTGCACGGCCTGGACCACCTCGCGGCGACCGCCGCGGCTGCGTGCGGGCCCGCGCTCGACGACTGAGCCGCCCGGAACGAGTCGGGCATCTCGTGCATCCGGATCGGGTGCTCGGACGGAAGAGGGGGCGAGGGTGCCGGTCGGCGCCCCGCGCGGTGCGGCGCCCGGCGTCGTCCCGCGTCCCCTCGTCCGCTGGAGCTCGCCATGCCGATCCGTCGCTTCGTCTCCGCCCTGGCCGCCGTCTCGCTCGCGAGCGGGGCGGTCGTCGTCCTGGCGCCCGCCGCGTCAGCCGCGCCCCCGTCCGGGACGACGAGCCTCGCCGCCGTCCTCGCCTCGGACGGCGACACGTTCGACCGCAAATGGGGTGACTTCGACATCCTCGACCAGGCCGTCGGCGCGGTCCTCGCCGCCAAGCCGGACAGCGCCGTCGCCGTCCTCGCCGACGGCACCGTGCCGCTGACCGCGTTCATCCCCACAGACCGGGCGTTCCAGCTGCTGGCCCTCGACCTGACGCACCGCTGGTACGTCAGCGAGAAGGGCGTGTTCACCGCGCTCGCCAACGCCGTCGGCATCGACGCGCTCGAGCAGGTGCTGCTCTACCACGTGGTCCCGGGCGCGACGATCGACTCGAAGACCGCGCTGGCCTCGGACAACGCCGTGCTCACCACGGCCCAGGGCGGGACCGTCAAGGTCGACGTGCTGTCCAAGCGGTTCGGCATCGTGCAGCTCGTCGACAAGGACCGCAACGACATCAACCCGTTCCTCGTCCCCGGGAAGCTGGACATCAACAAGGGCAACAAGCAGATCGCGCACGCCATCACGTTCGTGCTGCGGCCCGCCGACCTCTGACGCTCAGCGCACCCGCAGGCCCACGTGGTCGGCGAGTGCGGGAGCCAGGTCGACGAGCTGGTCGGGGCTGATGGTGGCCCCGGCCAGCCCGTCGATCCCCTCGATCTGCTCGAGCCCCGCGATGCCGCGCAGGTCGGTGTCCCGGTGCGTCGCGCCCGAGAGCAGCAGGCGCCGCACGCGGCAGTCCTCGAAGGACAGCTGCTTGGCCTTGACGCGGGCGAGGTCGAGCTCGTCGATCATCACGCCGACGAACGTCACGTCCGTGAGGTGCGCGTCGCGCAGGTTGAGGTAGTCGATCTTGCCGCCGGTCACGCGCATGCGGGTCCACGTCGATCCGTACGCCTGCACGGCGCCCAGCCGCAGGTCGGCCCACGCGCTGTCCTGCCAGGTCGACGAGGCGAGGAGCAGCTCGCCGGCGCGCGAGTCGGCCACCGTCGTGTCGATGACCCGCGCGTGCTCGAGGCGGACGCCGTCGAGCGAGCAGCCGCTGAACGAGCACTCCAGGATGCGCGCCGACGAGCCGTCCTGGCCGTCGAGCCTGCTGGCGAGCACCTCCAGACCGTCGAGGTCGGCTCCGGGCTCCAGGCTGATCTCGGTCACGCGCCCCACCCTGCCATGCACCCGTGACAGGATCGCGCCGTGCTCCACGACCTCGTCCTCGCAGGCCACGGCGTCCGGCTCGTCCCGCTCGAGGAGTCGCACGCCGCGGCCCTCGTCGCGTTCGTCGACGACGCGCTGTGGCGCGGCATGACGAGTGCGACGCCGCGCACGCCCGCCGAGATGGCGACCACGATCGCCGACGCCGTGGATGTGCCCGGCCGGCTGTCGTTCGCGGTGCTCGACGCGGTGACCGGTGAGGTGCGGGGGAGCACGTCGTTCTACGACTGGGCCCCGCAGTACGCGCGCGTCGAGATCGGCCACACCTACTACGGGCGGCCGTGGTGGGGCGGGACGACGAACCCCGCGTGCAAGCTGCTGCTCCTCGCGCACGCGTTCGACGCGTGGGGCTGCGCGCGCGTCGCGCTGCGGGCCGACTCGGAGAACACCCGGTCGACCGCGGCCATCCAGCGGCTCGGAGCGACGCCCGAGGGGGTCCTGCGCAGCCATCGCGTGCGGCCCGACGGGTCGCGCGGGGACACCGCGTACTTCTCGATCCTGGCCGACGAGTGGCCCGCGGTCCGCGCTGGCCTGGAGGCTCGCCTGGCGTGAGGGGTCAGCCCGACTCCGCGTCGAAGTGGAGCTCGGACGTGACCTGGTAGCGGTCGCTGCGGTAGATCGAGCGGACGAACTCGACGATGTGCCCGTCGACGTCTCGCGTCGTGCGCTCGATCATCAGCGCGGGGAAGTGGACCGGCACGGCCAGCAGCCGCGCCTCCGTCTCGTCGGTGACCGTCGCCTCGAGGGTCTGCACGGCGCTGCGGACGTCGACGGCGAACCGCTCGCGCAGGAGCTGGTAGAACGAGCCGGAGACCATGTCGGACGGCTCGAGGCCGGTGACGCGGTCGTGCGGGAGGTGCAGCCTCTCGATCGCCATGGGCTCGCCGTCGACGAGGCGCAGGCGCACCACGCGGAGCACCAGCGCCGCGGGCGCGAGCTGGAGGCGGCGCACCATCTGCGGGCCGGCCGCCGCGACCTCGAACTCGAGGACGTGGCTGGCCCAGTCGCCCTCGGCGGGCGGGACGTAGAACGAGCCGGAAGGTGTCGCGGCGAGGGACTGGGTCACGCGGTGCGGCCCGGTGAACGTCCCGCGCCCCTGCTCGCGGACGAGCACGCCGGCCCGGACGAGGTCGTCCACGGCGGCGCGCAGCGTCGGCCGCGAGACCCCCAGCTCCTTGGCCAGGTCACGCTCCGAGGGGATGGCCGAGCCCGGCTCGCGCCCGGACACGAGGTCGAGCAGGTAGTCGCGTACGGCATCGCGCTTGAGGCCGGCGCGCAACGGGAGGCTGGAGAGGCTCACGGGGCGTGACCTTACCAGTGGTCAGCGCCGAGCGGTGCGCGCGACTCGGAAACTTGGACGACCAGGGGTCTTGACGCGGCAACTGGTTCGGACCACTCTTGGGCCCAGCCGATCCGGCTTACCAATTACTGACCAGTGGGAGACCCTGATGAAGCTCCGCCTCGTCGCCGCCCCCGCGGTGCTCGCCCTCGCCTGCTCGCTCGCGGCATGCGACTCCGGAGGCGACGCACCGTCGGCCTCCGGCTCCCCCGAACCGGCCGCGCTCACGGTCTGGTTCATGAAGGACAGCTTCTCGGACGACATCGTCTCGACGTTCGAGTCCGACTTCGAGGCCGCGCACCCCGGCACCACGCTCGACATCCAGATCCAGGAGTGGGACGGGATCGGGCAGCGCGTCACGAGCGCGCTGGCCAGCAAGGACGCGCCCGACGTGATCGAGGTCGGCAACACCCAGGTGGCCGAGTACGCCGCGAGCGGCGGCGTGGTGGACCTCAGCGACAAGGTGGACGACCTCGGCGGCAGCGACTGGATCCCCGGCCTGGCCGAGCCCGGGAAGATCGACGGCAAGCAGTACGGCATTCCCTGGTACGCCGCCAACCGCGTCGTCATCTACAACAAGGACCTGTTCAGCGTGGCCGGCATCACGGCCCCGCCGACGACGCGCGCCGCGTGGATCGACGACACCACGAAGCTCAACGCCGGCGGCAACCAGGGGATCTACCTGCCCGGGCAGAACTGGTACACGCTCGCGGGCTTCGTCTGGGACGAGGGCGGCGACCTCGCGGCGCAGGACGGCGGGACGTGGAAGGGCACGCTGGACACGCCCGAGGCGCTCGCGGGGATGGCCTTCTACAAGCAGCTCCAGGCCCTCGGCCAGGGCCCGAAGGACTCCGACGAGGCCAACCCGCCGCAGGCCGACGTGTTCGCCACGGGCAAGGTCGCCCAGATCATCTCGTCGCCCGGCGGCGCCGTCGCGATCACCAAGGCCAACCCGAAGCTCGAGGGCAAGCTCGGCTTCTTCCCGATCCCGGGCAAGGAGGCCGGCACGCCCGGCGCGGTGTTCACCGGGGGCTCGGACCTCGTGATCCCGGAGGCGTCGCAGCACCAGGAGCTCGCCTACGAGGTGGTCAAGGCGCTGGCCGGCGAGGACTTCCAGACGGCGATGGCGCCGGTGATGTCCTACGTGCCGAACAAGACGTCGTACGCGTCGGTGCTCGCGGGCAACGAGGGCGCGTCGGCGATGGCGGTGGGTGCGGCGAACGGTCACGCGACGCCGAACTCGCCCAACTGGGCCGCGGTCGAGGCGAAGAACGTCATCAAGGAGTACCAGACCAAGGCGCTGACCGGGTCGGACGCCGCTGGTGACGCCGCTGCCGCCTCGCAGCAGATCACGGAGATCCTCAACACCGACTCCTGATCCACCGGGCCACCGGCCCGCCGCGCCCTCGGGGGTTGTGACGCGGTGGGCCGGGTCCTGTCCCCGGTCGGTTCGCCTTCCGGCCGGCCGGGGACAGGACACCTCTCTCGGACACCTCTTCAGGACACCTCTTCAGGACACCTCTTCAGACCACCGTCCCCGACCACGCTCGAGGAGCGACGTGCTCACTGATGCACCCCCGCGGCCACGCCCGGCCGCGGCCCGGACAGCCCGCCAGTCCCGCAGGGCGCCGCGCGTCGCGGGTGCCTGGCCCTACCTGCTCGTCCTGCCGACCGTCGCCGGCGTCGTGCTGCTGCTCGTCTACCCCCTGGTGCGCAGCCTGGTGATCTCGGTCCAGCACTTCCGGATCGGCGAGCTGATCCGCGGCGGTGCGCCGTTCGTCGGGCTCGACAACTACCGCGAGCTGGTGGGCAGCGCGGAGTTCTGGCAGGTCATCGCCCGCACCCTGGTGTGGACCGTGGTCAACGTCGTGCTGATCATGGTGATCTCGACGGCGGTCGCGCTGATGCTCGCGCGGCTGGGCCGCCGGATGCGGCTCGCGGTGATGAGCGGGCTGGTGCTGGCCTGGGCCGTCCCGGTGCTCGCCGCGACGACCGTGTTCCAGTGGCTGTTCCAGTCGCGGCTCGGCGTCGTGAACTGGCTGCTCACGAGCGTCGGGCTCGACCAGTTCGAGGGGTTCGCGTGGTTCGCCGACGGTGCCGCGACGTTCACCATCCTCGTCGTCCTGGTGGTCTGGCAGTCCGTGCCGTTCGCGGCACTCACGCTCTACGCGGGCCTGACCACGGTGCCCGACGAGCTGTTCGAGTCCGCCCGGATCGACGGCGCGAACGCGCGGCAGACGTTCCGCCTGGTCACCTTCCCGATGCTGCGCCCGCTGTTCGGCCTGATCACCTCGCTCGAGATCATCTGGGTCTTCAAGTGCTTCGCGCAGATCTGGGCCGTGAGCCAGGGGGGCCCGAGCGGGGCCACCACCACGCTGCCGGTCTACGCCTTCCAGGTCGCGCAGTCGCTGCACAAGTACGACCTCGGCGCCGCGATCTCGACGTTCACGGTCGTCCTGCTGCTCGTCGTCCTGGTCCCGCACCTGCGGCACCTGTACCGCAACGAGGGGGCGCAGGCATGAGGCGCTCGTGGGTGCGGCAGTTGCCCGTCAACGTCGCGGCCGTCGTCGTGCTCGTCGCGACCGTGTTCCCCGTCTACTGGATGGTGGTGACCGCGTTCAAGCCGACCACCGACATCAACGCCGCGACGCCGCAGCTCCTGCCCCTGCACCCCACGCTCGGCCACTTCCGCGACGCGATCGGCGTCGACGGGTTCTGGCGCTACTGGCGCAACAGCGCGCTGGTCTCGGTCTCGGCGGTCGTGCTCGCGCTGGTGATCGGGCTGATGAGCGCGTTCGCCGTGGCCAGGATGCGCTGGCGCGGGCGCAAGGGCTTCGTCCTCATGGTCTTCATCGCCCAGATGGCCCCGTGGGAGGCGCTGCTCATCCCGATGTTCATCATCGCGAGGGACGTCGGGATGCTCGACAAGCTGTCGATGCTGACGCTCATCTACTTCGTCGCGACGCTGCCGTTCACGATCGTGACCCTGCGCGGGTTCCTCGCCGCGGTCCCGCCCGAGCTCGAGGAGGCGGCACAGCTCGACGGCGCGAGCCGGTTCGAGGCGTTCCGCAGGATCGTCTTCCCGCTGCTCGCGCCAGGGCTCATGTCGACCTCCCTGTTCGGGTTCATCACCGCCTGGAACGAGTTCGCCTTCGCGAACGCGCTGATCATCAAGGACCAGGGCAACCGCACGCTGCCCGTCTGGCTCTCGTCCTTCAGCAACGTCTTCGGCACCGACTGGGGCGCCACCATGGCCGCGTCCACCCTCTTCATGCTGCCCGTGCTGGCGATCTTCCTGGTCCTGCAGCGCCGCGTGACCGGCGGCATCGTCGCCGGCGCCGTCAAGGGCTGACCCACCACATCCAGCCGGTCGTCGGCGTCAGAAGGGACACCACTGTGATCATTCCCCGGCCGCGTGCCATGGACACCGGCGGCGGGTTCGTCGAGTACGACCCGGAGCGGCTCGTCGTCCGGTACGACGAGGGCATCGAGCCCGAGGGGTACCGGCTCGCCGTCACGCCCGACGCCGTGGTGCTCACGGTCGCGGGCGACGCGGGCGAGCGCCACGGTCGGACCACCCTGCGCGCGCTCGGAGCGGTGCCCCTGGGGGCGGTCGACGACGCCCCGCGGTTCGCCTGGCGCGGCGTCATGCTCGACACGGCGCGCAGCTTCATGCCGAAGGAGTTCGTCCTGCGGCTCCTCGACCTGCTCGCCGAGCACAAGCTCAACGTGCTGCAGCTGCACCTCACCGACGACCAGGGCTGGCGGCTCGAGATCGAGCGCTACCCGCGGCTGACCGAGGTCTCGGGCGCGCACTACACGCGGGCCGACATCCGCGAGATCGTGCGTCACGCCGCGGACCGGGGCGTGACCGTGGTCCCCGAGATCAACCTGCCCGGCCACGTGCAGGCCGCGCTCGCGGCCTACCCGGAGCTCGGCAACGCGCCGGGCTCGCCGGTCGAGGTGTGGAGCGGGTGGGGGATCAGCACCCACACGCTCAACCTCGAGGAGGGCACGGTCGACTTCTTCCGGCACGTGATCGACGAGGTGGTGGACCTGTTCCCGAGCCCGTACGTGCACCTGGGGGGCGACGAGTGCCTCGCCGACGAATGGGCCGCCAGCCCGCGCGCCCTGGACCGGATCGCCGAGCTCGGGATCGACGGGCCGGGCGCCGCCCGCGCGTGGTTCACCGCCCAGCTCGCCGCGCACGTCGAGTCACGCGGTCGGCGCGCCGCCTACTGGTACGAGAAGGCGGACGGGCCGGTCGGTGCACTGGCCATGACCTGGCTCGACGAGGAGAGCGGCGCGGCGGCGGCGATCGCGGGGCACGACGTCGTGCTCGCGCCGCACCTGCGGACGTACTTCGACTACCCGACGCACGACGAGGACGGCCCCTTCAGCCCCGACCGCATCCTGCCGCTGGAGAACGCCTACGCGTTCGTCCCCGACGCGCCGGCGGGCGCCGCGGGCAGCGTGCTCGGCGTCCAGGCGCAGCTGTGGACCGAGTACCTGCCGACCCCGGACGACGTGCTGCGCCAGGCGTTCCCCCGGTTGTGCGCGTTCGCGGAGGTGGCCTGGGGGACCGCCGACGACTACGACGACTTCCTCGACCGGCTCCCGGCGCACCTCGCGCGCCTGGGGCTGGGTCAGAGCGGGTCGACGCGGCCCGTCAGGTAGGGCCGGGTCCGCTTCGCGTCCCAGCCGGTGAAGGCGAAGCCCTCGTCGTCGGCCGCGACCCGGACCGTCACCGTGCCCGGCAGCAGCACGGGCTTGGCGAACTCGACGCTCCAGTCGAACGCCTCGCCGCGGGCCGCGCCCACGTCAGCCAGCGCACGGGCCGCGGTGTACATCCCGTGCGCGATGGCACGCGGGAAGCCGAGCGCCTTGGCGGACAGCGCGGACAGGTGGATGGGGTTCCGGTCGCCCGACACCGCGGCGTACCGCCGACCGACGTCGCCGGCCAGCCGCCACTGCCCGGTCGGTACCGGCGCGACGAACTCCTCGCGGGGGCCGGCGTCTGACTCGCCGTTCGAGTCGCCCTTGGACAGGTACGTCGAGGTGCCCGTCCAGACGAGCTCGCCGGCGACCGAGACCTCGGTGACCAGGTCGACCTGGGTGCCGGACCGGTGCGGACGCAGGTCCTGCGCCCACGCACGCACGTCGAGCACCTCGCCGAGCCGGACCGCGCGCCGCTGGGTGACGACGTTCGACAGGTGGACCATGCCGAGCAGGGACAGCGGGAAGTCGGTCCGCGCCATGAGCGCGGTGGCCAGCGGGAACGCGAGCACGTGCACGAACCCGGCGGGCAGGACGTCACTCCCGGGCTCGCCGAGCAGGTGCTGGTAGTCGGTGAGGTGGGTGGGGTCGACGTCGACGCCCCGGACCTCGTAGGCGACCTCGGGCAGCCCGGCGGGCGCTCGCCCGACCCGTCGGGTCACCGCCAGCCGGCCCGCCGACGCGGCCCCGCGGGCGTACACGCCGCCGAGCCCGGGCACGTCGGGCAGGGTGACCGTGCGGAGCGTCGTCGGGAGGGTCACTGACCCACCATGTTCTGCCCGCACACGCGCAGCACGCGCCCGACGACGCCACCCGCGGCAGGCGAGGCCAGGAACGCGACCGTCTCCGCCACGTCGACCGGCTGGCCGCCCTGCTGCAGCGAGTTGAGGCGGCGCGCCACCTGCCGCGTCACCGCGGGGATCCGGGCCGTCATGTCGGTCTCGATGAAGCCCGGCGCGACCGCGTTGGCGGTACCGCCGAACGCCTCGAGCAGCGGCGCGGTCGCGCGGACCATGCCGATGACGCCGCCCTTGGACGCCGCGTAGTTGGTCTGGCCGCGGTTGCCCGCGATGCCGGACGTCGACGCGAGCGAGACGATGCGCGGCTCGTCGGCGAAGTCGCCCGACGTCAGCAGCGCCTCGTTGATCCGCAGCTGCGCGGCGATGTTGACCGCGAGCACCGGGTCCCACTTCTCGGGCGTCATGTTGGCGAGCAGCTTGTCCCGCGTGATGCCCGCGTTGTGCACGACGATGTCGATCCGCCCGTGCCGCGCGAGCGCGTGCTCGAGGATGCGCTCACCGGCGTCCTCGGCCGTGACGTCGAGCTGCAGCGCGGTGCCGCGCACACGGTTGGCCACGGTCGTCAGGTGCTCGCCGGCCGAGGGCATGTCCACCGCGACGACGGTCGCGCCGTCGCGCGCCAGGGTGTCGGCGATCGACTCGCCGATGCCGCGCGCGGCGCCCGTGACGACCGCGACGCGGCCCTCGAGCGGGCGCTCCCAGGACGTCGGCAGCGTGCCGGCGGCGGACGAGACCGTGAGCAGCTGGCCGTCGACGAAGGCCGAGCGCGTCGAGAGGAAGAACCGCAGCGCGCCGACGACCGACGGCGCGTCGACGCCCACCGCGGCGTCGAGCACGATCCCGTTGCCGGTCGACCCGCCGCGCAGCTCCTTGGCCAGCGACCGCAGCAGGCCGTCCACGCCCTGCCGTGCGGCGGCGACCGCGGGGGCGTCGTCGGCCGTCGCCGTGCGTGACAGCGTGACCACGCGCCCGCCGCGCGCGAGCGACTTGAGCGCGCCCGCCGCCGCGAGCACGGGCTCGCTCAGGTCGGTCGGCTGCGTGACCTCGGTGAGGACGACGACGACGGCCGCGTAGCGCAGCTCGGGCGTCGCGTGCCGGTGCACCTCGAGGTCCCAGGTGGTCGAGAGCAAGCCGGCGACCGCCTCGGCGTCGGCGCCGCGACCGAGCACGAGGGTCGGGCCCTCGAGCAGCGGCTGGCCCGGCCGGTAGCGGCGCAGGGGAGCGGGCTGGGGAAGGCCGAGCTGCTTGGCGAGCTTCTTGGTGAAGCCGCTGTTGACGAGGTTCAGGTAAGTGTCGCTCATGGTCAGGCCGCCTCGAGGATCGCCGTCAGGCCGAGCCCGCCGGCCGCACAGATGGACACGAGTGCCCGGACGGGACGGCCCTCGGCCGTACGACGCCGGTGCAGCTCCTTGCTGATGGTCGCCACGATCCGGCCGCCGGTCGCCGCGAACGGGTGCCCCGCCGCGAGCGACGAGCCGTGCACATTGAGCCGCGCGCGGTCCACGGTGCCGAACGCGCCGTCCAGCCCCAGGCGCTCGCGCCCGAACGTCTCCGACTCCCACGCCGCGAGCGTCGTCAGCACGGTGGACGCGAACGCCTCGTGGATCTCGACGTAGTCGAAGTCGGCCAGCGTCAGGCCGTTGCGCGCGAGCAGCCGCGGCACGGCGAACGCGCCCGCCATGAGCAGCCCGTCCACGCCGTGCACGAAGTCGACGGCCGCGGCCTCGGCGTCGACCACCACGGCGAGCGGGGTGAGGCCGTGCGCGGTGGCCCACGCGTCGTTGCCGAGCAGCACCGTCGAGGCGCCGTCGGTCAGCGGCGTGGAGTTGCCGGCGGTCATCGTCGCGGGTGTGTCCAGGCCGAGCCCGAACGTCGGCCGCAGCCCCGCGAGCTTCTCGAGCGAGGTGTCCGCGCGCAGGTTCCCGTCCTGCGACTGACCCCGGTACGGGGTGACCAGGTCGTCGAAGAAGCCGGCCGCCCACGCGGCCGCGAGGTTCTGGTGCGACGCGAACGCGATCTCGTCCTGCGCCTCCCGGGTGATGCCCCACTGCGCGGTGGTCAGCGCCTGGTGCTCGCCCATCGACAGGCCCGTGCGCGGCTCGGACGTGCGCGGCGTGGCCGGCGCGAGGTCCTTGGGGCGGATCTTCGACGCGGCGGCGATCTTCTGGCCCACCGATCGGGCGCGCGAGAGGTCGAGCAGCGCGCGGCGCAGCCGGTCGCTCACGGCGATCGGGGCGTCGGACGTGGTGTCGACGCCGCCGGCGACCGCAGACTCGATCTGGCCGAGGCGGATCTTGTTGGACAGCGAGACCACGGTCTCCAGGCCGGTCGCGCAGGCCTGCTGCAGGTCGTACGCCGGGGTCTCGGCCGACAGCGCCGATCCCAGCACGGTCTCCCGCGTGAGGTTGAAGTCGCGGCTGTGCTTGAGCACCGCGCCCGCGGCGACCTCACCGATCCGCTCGCCCTGCAGTCCGTAGCGCGCGACGAGCCCGTCGAGCGCGGCCGTGAGCATGTCCTGGTTGCTCGCGTGGGCGTACTTGCCCCCGGCGCGGGCGAACGGGATCCGGTTGCCGCCCAGCACCAGCGCGCGCGGCGCGGCAGCGGGGGTGGTGGTCTTCGAGGCTGCCATGGGGCGCCCCTCTCGCATCGTCGGGTGCATCGGCGGTGATGGCTGGTGAAGTGCGTGTCCACGGACTTTCGTCCCTGGGTGTTTCCGGAACCCACAGTACCTGATACCTTCGGTCCCGTGAGCCCCATCACACCGAGCTCGAAGACGAGCGCCTCCACGACGAGCGGGTTGACCCTGCTGAGCAACGACGCCGAGGCCCCCTCGGGACGCGGCGCCGGTCGCACGCCTGCGTCGCCCTCCACCCGGCCCGCCTCGCGGCGCCCGGCCGAGGACGTGTTCGCGTCGGACGGCCGGTCCACGCGCTGGGCCGACCACCGTGAGGCCCGCCGCGCCGAGCTCGTCCGGATCGCGCGCCGCACCGTCCACCACAAGGGCCCCGACGTCTCCATGGAGGAGATCGCGACGGCCGCGGGCACCTCCAAGTCGATCGTGTACCGCTACTTCGCGGACAAGACCGGCCTGCAGATCGCGGTCGCCGAGGCGGTCGTGCTGCAGATCCAGGGCGCGCTCGAGGGGGTGCTCCGCGTCGCACCCACGCCGCGTGATGGCCTGCGGGCGATGGTCGCGGTCTACCTCGAGATGATCGAGTCGTCGCCGCACGTCTACGCGTTCGTGACGCGCAACGGGTCGGTCGAGTCGGGCGGCCCTCTCGGCCACTTCCTCGACTCGGTGACCGCCCTGGTCGCGGCCCCGTTCGCGCGCGGCCTGACCGAGGAGGCCGCGGACGGTCGTCGCTACGCGCGCCGCCCCGAGGGCTCGCCCGACGACGCCACGACGGCCCGCATCGCGCTGGCCGAGTCGTGGGCGGCCGGGGCCGTCGGCTTCGTCCGCGGCGCCGGCGAGTGGTGGCTGGCCCACCGCGACGAGCCGGGCAGCCCCGACCGCGAGGACATCACCGCGCAGGTCGCCGCGTGGCTGTGGGCCGGCCCGGTGGGCCTGCTCGCCCGCGAGCGCACGCGCCCCGAGCTCTCCGACCCCCACGACCCCACCGCAGCGCACCACGAGCACACCAGCACCACCAGGGAGAACCGATGACCGCCATCACCGACCGGCCCGCCTCGCTCGAGGCGCTCGTGAACGACCCACGGGACGTCCGCATCGACGTGCAGGCGCTCGCCGACCAGCTGCTGGGCCCCTACGCGCAGCTGCGCCGCGAGGCGCGAGCGGTCGCCGGCAACCCCGACTTCCAGAAGATCGAGGGCCAGCCGCTGGCCGAGCACCGCGAGCGCGTGCTGCACCAGCTGCGCGAGCTGGCCGCCCACCACGACGTGCTGCGGGCGTTCCCGTCGCACCTCGGCGGGGCCGACGACCACGGCGGCTCGCTGTCGCGGTTCGAGGAGCTCGTCGCGGGCGACCCGTCGCTGCAGATCAAGGCAGGCGTGCAGTGGGGGCTGTTCGCCTCGGCGATCCTGCACCTGGGCACGGCCGACCACCACGAGCGGTTCCTGCCGACGGCGATGTCCGTCGAGGTGCCCGGCGCGTTCGCGATGACGGAGACGGGCCACGGCTCGGACGTCGCCTCGATCGGCACGACCGCGACGTACGACGCGGCGACGCAGGAGTTCGTCATCCACACGCCGTTCCGCGCGGCGTGGAAGGACTACCTCGGCAACGCGGGCCAGCACGGCACGGCCGCGGTCGTGTTCGCGCAGCTGGTCACCGCTGCGCCCGACCAGCCCGCCGTGAACCACGGTGTGCACGCGTTCTACGTGACGATCCGCGACGAGTCCGGCGCGTGGGCGCCCGGCGTGGGCGGCGAGGACGACGGCCTCAAGGGTGGCCTCAACGGCATCGACAACGGCCGCCTGCACTTCGACCACGTCCGCGTGCCGCGCACCAGCCTGCTCAACCGCTACGGCGACGTGGCCGTCGACGGCACCTACAGCTCGTCGATCTCGAGCCCGGGCCGGCGCTTCTTCACGATGCTCGGCACGCTCGTGCAGGGCCGCGTCTCGCTGGACGGCGCCGCCGCCAACGCGAGCAAGATGGCCCTGGCCATCGCGGTCACCTACGCCAACCAGCGCCGCCAGTTCGCGGGCGCCGGCTCGGACGAGGTCGTGCTCATGGACTACGGCCAGCACCAGCGCCGCCTCCTGCCGCTCCTGGCCGAGACCTACGCGACGACCTTCGCCCACGAGGAGCTGCTCGCCGCTTTCGACAGCGTCTTCTCCGGCCGCGGCGACACCCCCGAGGGGCGCGAGGACCTCGAGACGCTCGCGGCGACGCTCAAGCCCACCTCGACGTGGCACGCGATGAACACGATCCAGACCGCGCGCGAGGCGTGCGGCGGCGCGGGCTACCTCGCGGAGAACCGGCTCGTCGGCCTGCACCAGGACATGGACGTCTACGTGACGTTCGAGGGCGACAACACGGTGCTCTACCAGCTCGTCGCCAAGCGCCTGCTCACGGACTACGCGCGCTCGCTCAAGGTCACCGGCGCGGGGGACGTGGCGCGCCACGTCGCGGGCCGGGCCGCGGACGCCGCGATGCACCGCACCCCGCTGATCCGCGCGGTGCAGACCTTGGCTGACGCGGGTGACGCGCGCCGCTCGGTGGGTCAGCTGCGCGACGAGGCCTCGCAGCGCGAGCTGCTCACCGACCGCGTCGAGTCG
This sequence comes from Cellulomonas rhizosphaerae, assembly GCF_003470205.1. Lineage (GTDB taxonomy): Bacteria > Actinomycetota > Actinomycetes > Actinomycetales > Cellulomonadaceae > Cellulomonas > Cellulomonas rhizosphaerae. The sequence goes on along the minus strand of NZ_QWKP01000220.1, from coordinate 56,851 downwards.
ATGGTGGCCGACCTGGCCAACTCGCTGCGGCCCGCGCGGAAGATGGCACCGGCCGAGGCCGCGGCGCTGTTCAACGCCCACCAGCACGAGCTCATCGAGGCCGCCCGCGCGCACGCCGAGCGCGTCCAGTGGGAGGCGTTCACGCGGGGGCTGGCCCAGGTGAGCGACCCCGCGACGAAGCAGGTGCTCACGTGGGTGCGCGACCTGTTCGGCCTGCAGGTCATCGAGCGGCACCTGGCCTGGTACCTCATCAACGGCCGCCTCTCGGCCGGCCGCGCCCGCACGGTCACCTCGTACATCGACCGGCTCCTGGTGCGACTGCGTCCGCACGCCCAGGACCTCGTCGACGCGTTCGGGTACGGGCCTGAGCACCTGCGCGCGCCGATCGCCTCGGGTGCCGAGCAGGACCGGCAGGACGAGGCGCGCGCCTACTACCGCGCGCAGCGGGCCTCGGGCGACGCGCCCGTGCCGGAGAAGCACCACCGCTGATCCCGGCGGAGCCACGACCCCGGACCACCGCTCACGAGGCGGCGGTCCGGGGTCGCCGTGCTACTTGCCCTTCCGCTTGCGGCTCGTGCGGCGGTAGTGCAGCAGCCAGCCGATGACCACACCCAGCGCGAGGGTGATCAGGAGCATCACCCACGTCGGCGTCTCGAACGACCACGCGAGGACCTCGAAGGTCGCCGCCTGGGTGTTCTGCAGGATGATCACGAGCGCCACCACGACGACGACGAGGCCCGCGTAGAGCCGCCACGGGATCGGCTTCTTCTCGGCGGGCGTCCCGCCGGGACGTGGGCTGGGGCTGGGGCTCTGGGTCGACATGCTGGCCTCCGTGTCTGTTGCGTGGTCGCCGGCGTCTCTCGTCGCGCGGCCGTCCCCGTCGTCCTCATCCTGGCCTCGTCGCGGCTCGCGCGGAACGCCCGCGCCGCGTGTTCTCACGTGGGGTTGCAGCGCGCGGCGATCATCTCGAGGTCGCTGACCTCGGGCCGCCACGGCTCGAGGTTCCACGTGGGCTTGTCGGGCGCGCCGAGCTCGTGGCACTGCAGCTGCGCGCGCATCGTCGCGGAGTTGGCGTCGGGCTCGCGCTCGACGAGCTGCGACCAGACCAGGTCGTGCGCCGCGAGGCCGCCCGCGCGGGTCCACGCGGTCGGGGTCACGGCGAGCGAGCGGCCGCCCTCCTGGTTCGCCCACCGGGTCTTCGTGATCGTCGCGCCCGCGAACCACACGGTGACGTCGTCGGTCCCGCGGGGGAGCACGACCAGGACGTCGTCCGACGAGGCGGCCAGCGTCCCGTGCGTCGGGGACAGGCCGCCGCCGCCCGCGGTGGCCGTGCCGTCGGCGAACGGCTGGGCGTGGGCTCCGGCGACGAAGGCCAGCGGCGTGGCAGTCGTCGCTCCGGCGGGGACGACGAAGGTGAGGTGGACGGACCCGTCGTCGGCCGCCTTCTTCTCCATGCGCACGCCCGGTGCCGTCAGGACGCGCACCTGCGCGCCGTCGCTGCGGATGCGCGTGCCGTCCGCGCCGACCTCGGTCGCCGTCGGAGCGGTGGGGGTCGGTGTCGGGGTAGGCGCATGGCTCGTCGGCGCTGCGCTGGTCGTCGTGCTCGTGCGCGTGGTCGGGGCAGGGGGCGCGGCCGTGGCCGAGCACCCGGCGGTGAGCAGGACGGCCACGAGGGCGAGCGTCGCAGCGCGTCTCATCCGGCGGCGCCCGGGCGCGGAGCCCGCGCCGGCGTCGGGACCTCGGTCAGGAGCGTGGGGGTGTTCCGCACGGTCGACCGGTCCACGAGCCACCCGACCAGGAGACCACCCAGCGCGGCGAGCCAGCCGTACATGAGCCCCCACACGCCGCCCGTCGTGACGAGCGTCGCGCCGTACCTGAGCAGGTCGGCGAACCCGCCGACCTGGCCGGTCAGCGGGAGCACCGACACGAACGCGGCCACGGTGCTGCCCAGGACCACGGTCAACCAGAGGGCGAGGACGAGCGCGGTGCGGCCGCCGCGCAGGCTCGCCGTGAGCCCGGCAGCCGTCCCGACCAGGCCGACGACGAGGAGGAGCGCGACCGCCCCCAGCAGGTACGCGGACCCGTCCGTGTCGCTCACCGGCACGGACATCCCCCGGGACAGGGGCAGGAACGTCTCGACGACCCGTTGCGCGTCCTGCCGCGCCGGCGACGTCGCGGGCAGGATCTCCCCGAGCGCCCAGCTGCGCAGTGCCCCGGACAGCGCCCAGGCCGCGCCCGCGAGGACCGCGGTCGTCGCCGCGGCGCCGACCGCGGCCGGCAGCGCGAGCCGGTGCGCGGCCGGCGCGGGCACGATCCCCACCGTGCCCCGCACGCGCCAGGCGACGAGGCCGACGAGACACCCGGACACCAGCCCCCACCACGCCCCGGGTCCGAGGGCGGTCGCCGACGACCAGGCCGTCTCGTACGGGCTCCGGTCGGTGCGGATGACCGACCAGGCGAGCGTGCCCATCGCGCCCGCCGCGATCGTGACCCACCACAGGGCCAGGACGATGGTGGCGCCACCGGTGCGGGTCGAGCGCAGCACGGGGATCGACAGCGCCAGCACGAGCGCGAGCACGAGGACCATGACGAGGAAGACCCCGCCCGCGTCCACGGACGTGAGCCACCACGTACCGGCGGGGATCGAGGGCAGGTACGATGACCACGCGCCGGACCGCGCGATGCCCGTGCCGAGCGACCCGAGCGTGAACCAGAGCAGGACCGCCGTACCCCCGGCAGCCAGGATCGCGGCGTTCGTCCTGTTCCTGGGCATGCACGCGACGCTAGCGGACGCGCGTCCGCGGTGTCCGATGGGGCCGGTATCCTGTGCGTCGTCTGCCGACGTCGGCCGCGCGAGCATCAGCCGCGGCCCCCGGGCTCTCCACCGAGGGAATCGATGACCACCGCACCTGCGCGCCCCGCAAGCACCAGCGACAACCGGTCCGACACCGTCGAGAACGCGGCGGCGACGCCCGAGCTCGCCCAGCCGTTCGCCGAGCTGGGGCTGAAGCCCGACGAGTACCAGCGGATCCGCGACATCCTCGAGCGCCGCCCCACGGCCGCCGAGCTCGCCATGTACTCGGTCATGTGGTCGGAGCACTGCTCCTACAAGTCGAGCAAGAACCACCTGCGTCAGTTCGGCGACAAGACGACCGACGCGATGAAGGAGCACCTGCTCGTCGGCATCGGCGAGAACGCGGGCGTCGTCGACATCGGCGACGGCTGGGCCGTGACGTTCAAGGTCGAGTCGCACAACCACCCGTCGTACGTCGAGCCCTACCAGGGCGCCGCGACGGGCGTCGGCGGCATCGTGCGCGACATCATCTCGATGGGCGCGCGCCCGGTCGCTGTCATGGACCAGCTGCGCTTCGGCGCGGTCGACCACCCCGACACGGCCCGCGTGGTGCACGGCGTGGTCGCCGGCGTCGGCGGCTACGGCAACTCGCTCGGCCTGCCGAACATCGGCGGCGAGCTCGTCTTCGACGCGAGCTACCAGGGCAACCCGCTCGTCAACGCCCTGTGCCTCGGCGTGCTGCGGCACGAGGACATCCACCTGGCCAACGCGTCGGGCACCGGCAACAAGATCGTCCTGTTCGGCGCCCGGACGGGCGGCGACGGCATCGGCGGTGCCTCGATCCTCGCGAGCGAGACGTTCGACGACACCAAGCCCTCCAAGCGCCCGTCGGTCCAGGTCGGCGACCCGTTCATGGAGAAGGTGCTCATCGAGTGCTGCCTCGAGCTCTACGCCGCGCGCGTGGTCGAGGGCATCCAGGACCTGGGCGCGGCCGGCATCAGCTGCGCGACGAGCGAGCTGGCGTCCAACGGCGACGGCGGCATGCACGTCGACCTCGAGCACGTGCTGCTGCGCGACCCCACGCTGACCGCCGGCGAGATCCTCATGTCGGAGTCGCAGGAGCGCATGATGGCCGTCGTCCGGCCGGACCAGCTCGACGCGTTCCTCGCCATCACCGGCAAGTGGGACGTCGAGACGGCCGTGATCGGCGAGGTCACCGGCACGGGCCGCCTGACGATCGACCACCACGGCGAGCGCATCGTCGACGTCGACCCCAAGACGGTCGCGCACGACGGCCCGGTCTACGACCGCCCCTACGCGCGCCCGGCCTGGCAGGACGGCCTCAACGCCGACACCGCGGCCTCGCTGGCCCGCCCCGCGAGCCCCGCCGAGATCCGCGGCACGGTGCTCGAGCTGCTCGCCTCGCCGAACCTCGCCTCGAAGGCGTGGGTCACCAACCAGTACGACCGGTTCGTGCAGGGCAACACCGCGCTCGCGCAGCCTGACGACTCGGGCGTCATCCGCGTCGACGAGACGACCGGCCTCGGCGTCGCCCTGGCCACCGACGCGAGCGGCCGGTACGCCAAGCTCGACCCCTACACGGGCGCGCAGCTCGCGCTGGCCGAGGCGTACCGCAACGTCGCCACGACGGGCGCGCGCCCGCTCGCGGTGACCGACTGCCTCAACTTCGGCAGCCCCGAGCACCCCGACTCGATGTGGCAGCTCGTCGAGGCCATCCGCGGCCTGGCCGACGCGTGCCAGACGCTCGAGGTCCCCGTCACGGGCGGCAACGTCTCGCTGTACAACGGCACGGGCGAGCCCGGCCTGATCGACTCCGCGATCCACCCGACGCCCGTCGTCGGCGTGCTGGGCGTGCTCGACGACGTCGCGGACGCGACCCCGTCCGGCTGGACCACCCCCGGCCAGGCCGTCTACCTGCTGGGCACCACGCGCCCCGAGCTCGACGGCTCGGCCTGGGCCGACGTGGTGCACGACCACCTCGGCGGCGTCCCGCCCGTCGTCGACCTGGCCGCCGAGCGCCGCCTCGCCGGCGTGCTGCAGAACGCGAGCCGCGACGACCTCGTCGACGCCGCGCACGACCTGTCGGAGGGGGGCCTCGTCCAGGCGCTCGTCGAGTCCTCGCTGCGCTACGGCGTGGGCGTGCAGGTCTCGCTCGACGAGCTGTGCGCGCGCGACGGGCTGACCCCGTTCGAGGCGCTGTTCTCCGAGTCGACCGCGCGCGTGCTCGTCGCGGTGCCGCGCTCGGAGGAGGTGCGCCTCGTGGACCTGTGCACCGCGCGCGGCGTCCCCGCGCTGCGGATCGGCGAGACCGCCGAGTCGTGCACGCCCGGTGCGGGAGCGCCGACCGACGACGCCGACCACGACCACGGCCCCGCGGTCGAGGTCGCCGGCGTCTTCACGCTCCCGCTCGCCGAGGCGCGCGAGGCCCACGAGGCGACCCTGCCGCACTACTTCGGCTGAGCGGCGGCACCACCCAGAGCAGCGCGCGAACCGTGAGCAGCTCACGGTTCGAACGCCTTGACGGTCGGAAATGAGCTGGGTACCCGCGGAGGGCGTGGCTAGCGTCGGGGCGATGTCGTTCGACGAGGGTGCTGTGCGCGTGGTCCGGGCCGACAAGGGCTCGGTGCTCGTCGCGCCCGACGACGGCCTCGAGCCGCTGCGCGCCGTGCTCGACCGCGACGGCCTGGCGGCGCTCGACGACGGCCGCGCGGTGCCGACCGTCGGCGACTGGGTGCTGGTCGACGACGCGGACGGCGAGCCTCACGTGCGCCAGGTCCTGCCGCGATCGTCGGCCCTCGTCCGCGACTCGGCCGGCGCCACGTCCCGCGAGCAGGTGCTGGCCGCGAACGTCGACGTGGTGCTCGTCGTCGAGCACCTCGACCCGGACTCGGACCTCGGCCGCGTGGAGCGGCTGCTCACGCTCGCGTGGCGGTCCGGCGCGCGGCCGGTCGTCGTGCTGACCAAGGCCGACCTGGTCCCCGACCCCGCGAGCATGGCGCAGGACGTCGGCGCGGCGGCGATCGCGGTCGAGGTGCACGCGGTCAGCGCCGCGACGGGCGCTGGGCTCGAGCCGCTGCGCGCACTGCTGACTCCGGGCGCGACGCTCGTCGTCGTGGGGCCGTCGGGCGCGGGGAAGTCGACGCTGGTCAACGCGCTCGCGGGCCGCGACGTGATGTCGACCGGCGAGCGGCGCGAGCAGGACGGCCGCGGCCGGCACACGACCACGCACCGCGAGCTCGTGCCTCTGCCGGGCGGCGCGGTGCTCATCGACACCCCGGGGATCCGCGGGATCGGGGTCGTGGCCGACGAGGACGCGCTCGCGACGACCTTCGCGGACGTGGCCGAGCTCGTGGCGCTCTGCCGGTTCGCCGACTGCCACCACGAGGGGGAGCCGGGCTGCGCGGTGGCCGACGCGCTCGCGACTGGTGAGCTGTCGCGGCGGCGCTACGACTCGTGGCGCAAGCTCGCGCGCGAGGCCGCGTACCAGGCGCGCCGCGCGGACTCGCGGCTGGCGGCGCAGGAGCGCAACCGGTGGAAGAAGATCACGCAGGAGTACCAGCGCGGCATGCGCGGCCCGGGGCGGCCGCGGGGCTGATCCGTCACGTCGGCGCGACAGGTCGGCGCCGCGGGGGCAGAGTGGGGCGCGGCGATCGCCCGGTCCCGGGCGGTCATGGTCGAAGGAGACCCGGATGCCCTCGCGTCGCTCACCCTGGCTGCTCGCCGCGGTCATCGCCGGACTCGTCGTCTCGATCCTCGTTGCGCCACCCGCGTCGGCGGCGACGACCGCGACGATCGTCGGGGTCGGCTCCGGACGCTGCCTCGACGTCGCGGGCGGTGCGACTGCGGCGAAGACGCCTGTCGTGATCAACGACTGCGGCACGGCGGCGCGGCAGCGCTGGACCCTGACCACGGGTGGCCAGCTCACGGTCTTCGACGCGACCACGTGCCTCGACGTCTCGGGCGCCTCGACCGCGACCGGCGCGAAGGTCCAGATCTACCCGTGCAACGGCGGCGCCAACCAGCGCTGGACGCTGAACGCGGACGGCTCCGTCCGCAGCGTGCAGTCCGGGCTGTGCCTCGACGTGTCCGGCCGCGCGACCGCGAACGGCAGCTCGGTGATCATGTGGACCTGCAACGGCCAGACGAACCAGCAGTGGACGACCGCGCTGAGCGCCGAGAAGAACCCGCCGTCCGTGCCCGGCAACGCGCGCGTGAGCAACCTGACGTGCGACTCGGTGACGTTCGCGTGGAACGCGTCGACCGACGACGTGGGCGTCGTCGCCTACGACGTCTTCCACGACGGCCAGCTCATGAAGTCCGTCAGCGGGACGACGCTGTCGACGAGCCTGACCGTCGTCGCCGGCGTGACCTGGGGGCTGTTCGTCAACGCCCGAGACGCCGCCGGCAACGTCTCGCAGGCCAGCAGCACGGTGTCGATCACCCCGCCCCAGTGCCAGGTCGACACCCAGGCGCCGAGCACCCCGACCGGCGTCACCGGGGCCGCCTCAGGGACCACGGTCACGCTGCGCTGGACCGCCTCGACCGACAACACCGGCGTGCGTGCCTACGACGTCTACCGCGGCGGCACCAAGGTCGGCACGGTGACGGGCACGGCGACCGTCCCGCCGGCGACGACCTTCGTCGACAGCGGCCTGAGCCCGTCGACCGCCTACGCGTACGCGGTCGAGGCGCGCGACGGCCAGGGCAACGTCTCGGCGCGCAGCGCGTCGACGAGCGTGACGACCGGCGCCGCGTGCGGCAGCGCCATCTGCTCGGTGCAGCAGATCGGCACGGACACCGACATCCCGTGGGGCCTGGTGACGCTGCCCGACGGGACGATCCTGTACAGCCGCCGCGACGCGCAGGACATCGTCCGGCTCAACCCGACGACGGGTGCCAAGACGACCGTCGGCACGGTCCCGAACGTCTCCGGCACCGACGGCGAGGGCGGGCTGCTCGGGCTCGCGATCGCCCCGACCTACGCGAGCGACCACTGGCTCTACGTCATGCACACCTCGCCGACCGACAACCGGATCGTGCGCTTCAAGGTCGAGAACAACCTGCTCGTGACGAGCTCGGAGCAGGTGCTGCTCAGCGGCATCCTGCGCAACAAGTTCCACGACGGCGGCCGGCTGCGGTTCGGGCCCGACGGCAAGCTCTACGCCAGCACCGGCGACGCGCAGAACGGCGACAACGCCCAGAACATCAGCAGCCTCAACGGCAAGGTCCTGCGCCTGAACCCGGACGGCACGGTGCCGTCGGACAACCCGTTCGGCAACTACGTGTGGAGCTACGGGCACCGCAACCCGCAGGGCCTGGCGTTCGACTCCCAGGGCCGGCTGTGGGAGCAGGAGTTCGGCAACGCGGTGATGGACGAGACGAACCTGATCACCAAGGGCGGCAACTACGGCTGGCCCGCGTGCGAGGGCACGAGCGGCACGTGCGGCACGGCCGGGTACATCGCGCCGAAGCGCACCTACCCGACCGTGGACGGGTCCTGCTCGGGCATCGCGATCGTGCGCGACGTCCTCTACGTGGCCTGCGAGCGCGGCACGCGCCTGTACCGCGAGGTCATCAGCGGGACGAGCCTGACCGACGTCCAGGCGTTCTTCACCGGGACCTACGGGCGGCTGCGGACGGTCGAGCCGGCGCCCGACGGCGGGCTGTGGCTCACGACGAGCACCACGGGCGACAAGGACTCGATCGCCAACAACAGCAACGAGAAGATCCTGCACGTCACGTTGGGGAGCTGACGCAAGCGCTTCGACGGTGCGAGTTGGGCGACTGAAACGTTTCGTCGTGCCGGTTCGTCTCGCCACGAGGCGCGTCGTCGGGTTACCTCGGGTGGAGAGCGGAGCCCGCGGCGTCATCGTCGACGCCCGGGGCTGACCGCCACCCTGCCGGACGTTCCCGAGGAGATCCACGACCATGTCCCCCCGCAGAAGTGCCGCCGCGCTGCTCGTCGCCGCGGCCGTCGTGGTGGCCGGCCTGACCGCCGTGACCGCCAGCACCGCCACCCCCGCCATGGCTGCCCCCGGCTGCAAGGTCGACTACAAGATCACGAGCCAGTGGCAGGGCGGGTTCGGTGCGGACGTCACCGTGACCAACCTGGGTGACCCGATCAGCTCGTGGAACGTGGGCTGGACGCTGGCGTCCGGGCAGTCGATCTCGCAGCTCTGGAACGGCGCCCTGACCACGTCGGGCTCGTCGGTCAAGGTTGCGAGTCTCGCCTGGAACGGTTCGCTGGCCACCAACGCGAAGGCGAACTTCGGCTTCAACGGGGCCTGGACCACCGCCAACCCCGTGCCGAGCTCGTTCACCGTGAACGGCACGACCTGCACGGGCTCGACGCCCACGCAGCCGCCGACGACGCCCACCCCGACACCCACCCCGACGGTGACCCCGACCGTGACCCCCACCCCCACGCCGACCCCGACGCCGACCGTCACGCCCACCACCCCGCCGGTCACCACCGGCAGCCTCTACGTCGACCCCACGACGCAGGGCTACAAGGCGTGGCAGCCCGCCTCGGGCACCGACAAGACCCTGCTCGAGAAGATCGCGCTCACCCCGCAGGCCTACTGGGTCGGCAACTGGGCGGACCCGGCCCACGCCAAGGCCGAGGTGGCCGACTACACGGGCCGCGCGGTCGCCGCCGGCAAGGTCCCGACGCTCGTCATCTACGCGATCCCCGGCCGTGACTGCGGCTCCTACTCGGGCGGCGGCGTGGCCGAGAGCGCCTACGCGGCGTGGATCGACACCGTCGCGTCCGGCATCCAGGGCAAGCCGTACGTCGTGCTCGAGCCCGATGCCCTCGCGCAGCTGGGCGACTGCTCCGGCCAGGGCGACCGCGTCGGCTTCCTCAAGTACGCGGCCAAGTCGCTGACGCTCAAGGGCGCCCGCGTCTACATCGACGCCGGTCACTCGGCCTGGCTGCCCGTGAGCACCGCGGTCGCGCGGCTCAACCAGGTCGGCTTCGAGTACGCGGTCGGCTTCGCGCTCAACACCTCGAACTACCAGACGACCGCCGCCTCCAAGACCTACGGCCAGCAGATCTCCCAGCAGCTCGGCGGCAAGAAGTTCGTCATCGACACCTCGCGCAACGGCAACGGCTCCAACGGCGAGTGGTGCAACCCCCGCGGCCGCGCGCTCGGCGACCGGCCGACGCTCGTGAACGACGGCACCGGCCTCGACGCCCTCCTGTGGGTCAAGCTGCCCGGCGAGTCCGACGGCACCTGCAACGGCGGCCCGTCCGCCGGTGCCTGGTTCCAGGACATCGCGCTGGAGCTGGCCCGCAACGCGAAGTGGTGACCGCTCACCGGTAGACCATCCCCATGAGCTCGCGGACGTCCCGGATCGTGGCGTCCGCGAGCTCGTTCGCGTGGGCGTTGCCCTGCGCGAGGACGTCGGCCACGAGCCCGGGCTCGGCCGCGTAGAGCGCCCGGCGCGCGCGCAGCGGTGCCAGGTGGGCGACGAGCGCGTCGGCGAGCACGGCCTTGAGCCGGCCCGAGCCGCCGTCGCCGATTCCGTCCGCGACGACCTCCGGTGCGACGCCCGTGCACAGCGACGTGAGCAGCAGCAGGTTGGCGACCTCGGGGCGCTCGACCGGGTCGTAGGTGATGAACCGTTGCGAGTCCGTGCGCGCGGAGCGGATCGCCCGGACGGTCTCGTCGGCCGACGCCCGGAGCTCGATCGCGTTGCCGCGGCTCTTGGCCATCTTGCGCCCGTCGGTGCCCAGCACGGTCGGTGCCTGAGAGAGCAGCCCCTCGGGCGACGTGAAGTACTCGCTGTACCGCTGGTTGAACCGGCGCGCGATCGTGCGGGTGAGCTCCAGGTGGGGAAGCTGGTCGCGCCCCACGGGCACGACCGTGGCGTGGCAGAACAGGATGTCCGCGGCCTGGTGCACGGGGTAGGTGAGCATGAGGCCGCTCAGGGCGCGCCCGGAGTCGGCGAGCTCGGTCTTGACCGTCGGGTTCCGGTCGAGCTCCGCGACGGACACGAGCGACAGGAACGGCAGCATGAGCTGGTGCAGGGCCGTCACCGAGCTGTGCGTGAAGATCGTCGCGGCGTCCGGGTCGATGCCCGCCGCGAGGTAGTCGAGCACGATCTCGCGGACGTTCCCCGCGAGATCGCCGGCCACCTCGCGGTCGGTGATGACCTGGTAGTCGGCGACGACCAGGAAGGTCTCCACGCCGGAGGCCTGCAGGCGGACGCGGTTGGCCACGGTGCCGAACAGGTGGCCGATGTGCAGCGGGCCGGTCGGGCGTTCACCGGTGAGCATGCGGGGACGAGGGGTGTCGGACATGAGGGCTCCTCAGGGACGTGAGCAGCACACCGGCCGACGAGACAGCGATGCCCCCGCAGCCGCGTGAGCAGCTCGAGGGCAGGACGACCGCGGGCTGCGTCTAGTGCAGCCAGCGCCAGGTCGTCGAGGACATGCCCAGGACACTAGCGCGCGCACGGTGCCGATGGGCCCGTCGGGGCAGAGCTGTGGGCGGCGCGGGGCATGATCGAGCCATGCCTCCGCGCCGCCGCACCGATCCCGCCGACGGCCGCGCCGCGCTCGCACTCTGGCGGGCCGACCCGTCCGGCGTCGCGACGCCGGCGCGCCGGACCGCGGTCCGGTTCACGCTCGAGGAGCTGGCCGACGTCGCACCCGGGAACTCGGTCGAGGTGCGCGTGCCGCCCGACGGAGCCGTCCAGGCGGTGCAGGGACCTCGTCACACCCGCGGCACCCCGCCCAACGTCGTCGAGACCGATCCGCAGACCTGGCTCGGGCTCGCGACAGGCATGCTGACCTGGGACGATGCGGTCGAGGCCGGGCTCGTGCACGCCTCGGGGGAGCGCGCCGACCTCGCCGACCTGCTGCCGCTGCAGGCCACCCGGGTGCGGGGTTGGCAGGAGTCCTGACCTAAGATCTGCGGGTGCCCAGCGAGCCGCGCGACGAGACGCCCGACGACCCGACGGTCGTCGTGCCCGCCGCGGACGCTCCCGCCGGCCCCGAGGCGCTGACGCCGCAGGAGGACGCGCCCGACGAGGACGTCGAGCCGCCGATCCCCTCCGAGGAGGAGCTCGAGCGCACCGCGACCCCCGCGACCGTGCGTCGGGCCCCCAAGTACAGCGCCTTCATCACGTTCGGCGCGCTCGGCGGCATGGTTGTCGGCCTGCTGCTCGCCGTGATCATCCACCCCGAGACGCGCCTGGTCGCCGACGGGTCGGGCTTCATCTCGTTCCTCGACGGCGAGGGTGCGGTGCGCACGGTCATGGTCGTGGCGGTCGGGATCGTCGGTGGCTTCGTCGGCGGCGCGCTCGCGGTCTGGGCGGACAAGCGCTCCAAGGCGCCCCGGCTCCGCTGACCCCTGCCTCACGTCCGCCGGACACTCCCGGGGACTGGACGGCGCTCTCGTCGGCCCCGGGACCTGTGCGACGATAGCCGCGTGGCCCCCCGCGCAGACGGACGTCTGAACCACGACCTCCTCCCCAACGAAAAAGGCCCCCAGGACGCCTGTGGCGTCTTCGGAGTGTGGGCACCTGGCGAAGAAGTCGCCAAGCTGACCTACTTCGGCCTGTACGCCCTGCAGCACCGCGGACAGGAGTCCGCCGGCATCGCGACAAGCAACGGCACGCAGCTGCTCGTCTACAAGGACATGGGCCTCGTCTCCCAGGTCTTCGACGAGACCGCGCTCAACGCGCTGCAGGGCCACATCGCCATCGGCCACGCCCGGTACTCGACCACCGGCGGCTCCACGTGGGAGAACGCGCAGCCCACGCTCGGCCCCACGGCCGCCGGCACGGTCGCCCTCGGGCACAACGGCAACCTCACCAACACTGCGGAGCTCGTCGACCTCGTCGCGGAGCGCTACGGCAGCCAGCGGCGCGGCGAGCTCGCGCGCGGCAACACCACGGACACGGCGCTCATCACGGCGCTGCTCGCCGGGGACCCGGACCGCACGCTCGAGGCCACGGCGCTCGAGGTGCTTCCCCGCCTGCGCGGCGCGTTCTGCCTGGTCTTCATGGACGAGCACACGCTCTACGCCGCGCGCGACCCCCAGGGCGTGCGGCCGCTCGTGCTGGGCCGACTCGAGCGCGGCTGGGTCGTCGCGAGCGAGACCCCGGCGCTCGACATCGTCGGCGCGTCCTTCGTGCGCGAGATCGAGCCCGGCGAGTTCATCGCGATCGACGCCGACGGGCTGCGCTCCACGCGGTTCGCGCCCAAGAGCGAGCCGCGCGCCGGCTGCGTGTTCGAGTACGTCTACCTCGCCCGCCCGGACACGACGATCGCCGGCCGCTCGGTGCACACCGCGCGCGTCGCGATGGGCCGTCGCCTGGCGATCGAGCACCCCGTCGAGGCGGACCTGGTCATCCCCGTGCCGGAGTCCGGCACGCCCGCGGCCGTCGGGTACGCGCAGGAGTCCGGCATCCCGTTCGGGCAGGGCCTGACCAAGAACGCCTACGTGGGCCGCACGTTCATCCAGCCGTCGCAGACGCTGCGCCAGCTCGGCATCCGGCTCAAGCTCAACCCGCTGCGCGAGGTCATCCGCGGCAAGCGGCTCGTGGTCGTCGACGACTCGATCGTGCGCGGCAACACGCAGCGCGCGCTGGTCCGGATGCTGCGCGAGGCGGGCGCGGCCGAGGTGCACATCCGCATCTCCTCGCCGCCCGTGAAGTGGCCCTGCTTCTACGGCATCGACTTCGCCAGCCGCGCCGAGCTCATCGCCAACGGCCTGGCCGTCGACGAGATCGGGGCCTCGCTGGGCGCCGACTCGCTCGGCTACATCTCCGAGGAGGGCATGGTCGCCGCGACCGAGCAGCCGCGCTCCCAGCTGTGCACCGCCTGCTTCTCCGGCGTGTACCCGATCGAGCTGCCGCCCGCCGACAGGCTGGGCAAGCACCTGCTCGAGCAGAACGAGCTCCCCCTGGGGGCACCCGAGGACGGTCTCATGTCGATCCTGCCCGGAACCGGTGGCGCCACCGCGCTGGAGCACCCGTGAACGGGCCGGTCACCTACGCCGGTGCCGGCGTCGACACCGAGGCCGGCGACAAGGCCGTCGAGCTGATGAAGGACGCCGTGCGCGCGACGCACGGTCCGCAGGTGCTCGGCGGCGTCGGCGGGTTCGCCGGCCTGTACGACGCTTCGGCGCTCACGCGGTTCCGCCGCCCGCTGCTCGCGACGTCCACGGACGGCGTCGGCACCAAGGTCGCGATCGCGCAGGCGCTCGACATCCACCACACCATCGGGTTCGACCTGGTGGGCATGGTGGTCGACGACATCGTCGTGGTCGGCGCCGAGCCGCTGTTCATGACCGACTACATCGCGACCGGCCGCGTGGTGCCCGAGCGCATCGCCGACGTGGTGCGCGGCATCGCGGCGGCGTGCTCGGTCGCTGGCACGGCCCTCGTCGGCGGCGAGACGGCCGAGCACCCCGGCCTGCTGGCGCCCGACGAGTACGACGTGGCCGGCGCCGCGACCGGCGTGGTCGAGGCCGACGAGCTGCTCGGTCCCGAGCGCGTGCGCGCGGGCGACGTGCTCGTGGCGCTCGGATCGTCGGGCCTGCACTCCAACGGCTACTCGCTCGTGCGGGCCGTGGTCCGCCAGGCGGGCTGGGCGCTGGACCGGCACGTCGACGAGCTCGGCCGCACGCTGGGCGAGGAGCTGCTCGAGCCGACGCGCGTCTACGCCTCCGACTGCCTCGCGCTCGCGCGCCGGGCCGGCGTCGCCGGGCTCCACGCGTTCAGCCACGTGACCGGCGGGGGACTGGCGTCGAACGTGGCGCGCGTGCTGCCCGTGGGCCTCGTCGCGGACATCGACCGGGGCGGCTGGGAGCTGCCGCCGATCTTCTCGCTCGTGCAAGGGCTGGGGCAGGTCCCGTGGACCGACCTCGAGGGCACCCTGAACCTGGGCGTGGGCATGGTCGCGATGGTCGCGCCCGACGCGCTGGACGGGGTGCTCGCGCACGCCGCCGAGCTCGGGCTGCCCGCGTGGGAGCTCGGCACGGTTCGGGACAGCGACCCGACGACGGACGTCGTGGGCGCGCCCGGGTTCGTCGCGGGCACCAAGGGCGTGCACGGCGGGGCCGTGCTCATGTCGGGTGCCTACCGGGCCTGACGCCTGAGTGAGGCCCGGGCCTCGAAGGGCTCGCGCCAGAAGGCCTGCGCCGACGACCTCACGCGCGCGCGAGTGCGACCCAACGACCGACGATCCTGAAGGATCCCGCGCGTCAGACGCGCAGGTCCTTCAGGATCGTGTGGTCGATGACGTGGAGCGCGACGTCAACGGTCGTCGTCGTTCCAACGCTTGTAGTCGTCGTCATCGTCGTCAGCGGTGTCCACTGCGGCACCACCACGACGTTCGCCTAGGTCATTGTGGCCATGCGACGTGAGCTCCTGCTCGAGAGCTCGGTAGTTGGTGTCGGGGCTGAAGTACTTCAGCTCCCGGGCAACCTTCGTCTGCTTAGCCTTCTGACGGCCGCGCCCCATGGCATCGACCCCCTCTTACGTGGAAGCGGGGCGGCTCCGTGCTGACACGTGCGGCCCCGGGGTGCTGAATCGTCTCTTCGTGCCGCAACGGTACATGGCCGATGGCTATTCCGGCCACTTGCCGGGCCGCGACACATCTCACGTCTGCAAGCCGTCCCGGCCGCCGCGGGCCGAGCGCCACGGAAGTCTCGGCGCGCCGTGCTCGTGCGGGGGTGATATGTCCGAGTTAGGGTGGGATCGTCCGGGGGTGACCAGCAGGTTCGTTACTCCGGGTGGGTGATGTGTACCATTTCGTGACCGTTCCGTGTTGCGAAATGCATCGTTTGTCCCGCTTGTTCGTGCTAGTGGGACCGACGCCACTGCGGGTCGGTTCAATGCTTCAGTCCTGGCCGGAGGTCATCCAGTCCACCGGCCGCACGCTTGCCAGGAGGCAGCACATGACCACGCAGCCCGCTCAGTCCGAGGTCCTGCTCACGCCGTCCGAGGTCGCCACGCTCTTCCGCGTGGACCCCAAGACGGTCACGCGCTGGGCCAAGGCAGGAAAGCTGTCCTCGATCCGCACGCTCGGCGGACACCGCCGGTACCGCGAGTCGGAGGTCCTCGAGCTCCTGGGAGTCCCCAACCAGAGGGACCGTCAGGCCTGACTCACTCGCCGCGGCGCCGCAGCAGCGCCACGGCCACGACGAGCGCGACGGCTCCCGCCGCGCCCGCAAGGATCACTCGAGCGCGGGTGCTGGCCTCAGGGTCGGCCTCCGCGCTCGTCGCGTCGTGGACCAGCTGCTCCACGGCCGCGCGGGCCTGCTCGGCGCCCTGCCGGGCCTGCTTGCTCGCGTCGGACGCGAGCGCACCGGGCGAGAGGCGCCTCGCGAGGGCGTCGACCGTCGAGACGAGCTGGACGCGCGTGACCGCGATCTCCGCCTCGAGCTCGACCATGCGGGGGGTGCTGAACGGTTCGCTCACGGGCGGATCGCCTCCTTGACGGCGGTCAGGTCTGTCTGGACGCTCTCGATGGCCGTCGCCGGCGTGGGCGGAACGCCGCGCTTGATGTGCCGGATCCCAAGCCAGGCGAGCAGCGCGATCACGAGCAGCAGGAACACCGCGACGATGAGGCCGGCGAGCCAGGGCTCGAAGGGCACGGCGAGCGCCATGATGGCCGTCGCGATGACGACGGCCAGCAGGTAGAACGCGAGGATCGCCGCGGCCAGGACCAGCACGGTCCCGACGCTGATCTTCTGCAGGCGGCCTTGGATCTCGGCCTTCGCGAGCTCGATCTCGGCGCGCACCAGCTTGCTCAGCTGGTCGCTGAGCTCGCCGATCATCTCGCCGATGCTCCGGTCATGCTTCGCCATCTCGCAGCCCTCTCGTCAGCACACGCCAGCACGTCAGTCAGTGCGGGCGTCTGGGGCTCAGTCTGGCCGGGTGTGCGCCGCAGCGCACCCCCGCGTGCCGCTCGCTCAGTTGTCCCAGGGGTGAACCTGGTCGCCGGCGGGGTGCGGCTCGGGCGCGACCTTGGGTGCCGGCTTGGGCAGCCGGGCCTTGCCCCACGCCGCGAACCCGCCCGCGATGAGGATGAGCGCGACGCCGACGAGCAGTGCCGCTAGCCAGGGGTCGAGACCGCCCTCGACCAGTCCGAGCACCGACGCGGTGACCAGGAGCGCGAGACCGAAGAACGTCAGCAGGACGGCCGCGCCGAACGCGATCGCGGACGGCCGGACCTCCACCGCGCGCGCCCGGACGCTCGCCTGCACGGCGTCGATCTCGGCCTGGATCGACGCGCGGACCTTGTCCTCGGCCTGGTTGAGCTTCTCGCGGGCGCGGTCGGCCAGGGGCTCGGTCAGGCGGTCGAAGAAGCTGCGGGGCTGGTCGGGACCCGGGGTGCCGGTCACGGTACGTCTCCTCGTCGTCGGGTGGTCCCAGCCTAGTGAGCCTCGGCGGTGACCTGGGTGTCCTCGGTCCCAGAGCGGCTCCCGACGGCGCGGGACAGCAGGGGGAAGACCAGCACGGTCAGGGCCCCGGCGCCGACGAGGCACGCGGCCTTGCCCGGGTCGAGCGTGCCGTCGTCGACCGCGAGCTCGGTCAGCGCGACGAGGAGGGGGAGCGTCGTGGCCGTGTACAGCGCGAGGCGTACGCGGTCGCGCGCCGGCAGCACCTTGCGGTACCAGAACAGCGCGGGGCCGCCGCGCACGACGAGGATGATCGCGACGAACGCGAGCGGGAGCCACGGCGTCTCCGCCATGGCGTGGATCTGCAGCCCCATGCCCGAGGAGACGAAGAAGATCGGGATGAAGACGCCCCAGCCGACCGCGTCGAGCTTGCGCTCGAACTCCTTGTTCTCCACGGGTGACCACGAGCGCAGCACCATGCCGGCCAGGAACGCGCCGAGCACCGCGTCGAAGCCCATGAACGTGGCGTTGGCGAGCAGCGCGACGAGCAGCACGAGCGTGATCCGCAGCGGCGCCTGGCTCGTCCCCTCGCCCATCGTGGACAGCAGCCCGCGCGTGCGGACCAACGTGAACCGCCGGGGCGTGAGGGCGAGGACAACGACGGCCGCGGCGAACAGCGTGAGCGAGAACAGCGCCTCGGCCGTGCCGCCGGTGCCGAGCAGCACGGCCATCGCGACGATCGGGCCGAGCTCGCCGATCGCGCCGCCCGCGATCACGAACGCGCCCAGCGGCCGGTGCTCGAGGTTCTCGTCCTTGAGGATCGGGACGAGGATGCCCAGCGCGGTCGTCGAGAGGGCGATGGCGATGGCGGTGGCCGACGGGATCTCCCGCTCGAGCGAGAGCACGTAGAGCAGGACCGCGCCGAGCACGAACGACGAGACCCACGCGCGCATGCCGAGCCGTCCGGCCGGTCGTCGGGCGATGCCCGGGTCGATCTCGTACCCCGCGAGCAGGAACAGGAACCCCATGCCGAGGTCGGACAGCAGGCCGACGTCACCCGGCGAGGACAGCCCGAGCGCCTCGGGACCGATGACGACTCCGCCGGCCAGCAGGACGACCACCTGGGGGAGCCGGTACCGCGACGGCATCGCGGCCACCACGAGCAGGGCCAGCGCCGAGACGATGACCACCGGCAACAGCTTCTCGAACTCCACGGGACTCCTGCCCTGGTGCGGACGGCGTGGGGCTCATCCTCCCGGCCGCGTGGGGTGCGCAGGTCCCGGCACGCCGCGTCAGGTGTCGCGGCAGAGGACCAGCAGCGTCAGGTCGTCGACCGACGCGGCGTCGCGGCACGCGGCCATGACCTCGTCGATGTCGACGGGCCGGGTCTCGTCGTCGCGCTCGAACAGCGTGACGATCCGGCGCAGGCCGGCCCGCAGGTCCGTCTGGCGCGAGTCGACGAGGCCGTCGCTGTAGAGCACGAGTCCACCGCCCGGCTCGAGCGTGAGCCGCGTGGTGGGCGGGGCGCCGGACCCGACGCCGAGCGGCCGGTCGACGGGCAGGTCGGTGAGCAGCGCGCCGCCGCCCGCGTCGAGCAGCAGGGGCCGGGG
This sequence comes from Cellulomonas rhizosphaerae, assembly GCF_003470205.1. Lineage (GTDB taxonomy): Bacteria > Actinomycetota > Actinomycetes > Actinomycetales > Cellulomonadaceae > Cellulomonas > Cellulomonas rhizosphaerae. The sequence goes on along the minus strand of NZ_QWKP01000220.1, from coordinate 38,066 downwards.
GTGGCCCGCGGCGGAGATCGTGACCTCGCCCGAGGCGGTGTCCACGACGGCGACGACGACCGTCGCCATGTCGGTCGGCATCGTCAGCCGCGCCACGTGGTCGAGCCAGCGCAGCGCCTGCGCGGGGTCGTCACCGCGCAGCAGGAACCCGCGCAGGGTGTTGCGCAGCTGGCCCATCGCCGCCGCCGCCCCGAGTCCGTGCCCCGCGACGTCGCCGACCACGACGGCGAACCGCCCGTCGGGCAGCTCGAGCGCGTCGTACCAGTCGCCGCCGACCTGGCCGCCCGCGGCCGGCTCGTAGCGCGCCCGGATCGACCAGCCGTCGATCTCGGGCAGCTCCTGGGGGAGCAGGCTGCGCTGCACGTTCTGCGCGGTGCGCAGCTGCCAGCGGTTGCGCACGAGCAGCGTCTCCAGGAGGCGGCTGCGCAGCTCGCCCGCCGAGCGCACCTGCTGCTCGGTCCACGGCTCGCTCGTCCCGCTGACCACCTCGCTCCACCGCTCGAACGACTTCCGCGGGCTGAGCCGCACGGTGTCGCCCTCGCGGTGCGCGATGGCCTTGTTGTGCGGGTCGCCGCCCCAGTCGACGTTGCGGACCGCCTCGTGCCGCAGCCAGACGACGCACTGGTCGTCAGGCAGCCGCACCGCGAGGACCCCGGCCACGCTCGGCAGGGCCGCGGCGAGCGCGGGTTCCTGATCGCGCAGCGAGGTGCGGACCGCGACGTCGTCGGGCGACGCGTCGACCCACGCGAGGAGTCCGGCGACGTCCTCCACCGGGTCGCCCGCCGTGGCGACGCGGCCCTCGGCGCGCACGACGACGGACTGCGCGGGGACGAGATCGAGCGCGGACGCCGCGCCCGCGCGTCCGACGAGCGCGTCGGCCAGGGCGTGGTCGCCGTCGCGGGAGGCCGCGAGCAGGTGACCGAGCGTCGCCGCGGCAGCGACCTGCTCCTCGAGCGCGCGCTCCTCGGAGCGGGCGACCAGGCGCAGCGACAGGCTCGACCCGAGGAACTCGGCGGCCGCGCGCACGCCGTACGGCGGGTTGTGCGGGCCGGAGTAGTGGTGGCACGCGATGAGCCCCCACAGCCGGCCGTCGCGCAGCAGCGAGATGGACATCGACGCGGCGACGCCCATGTTGCCGAGGTACTCGCAGTGGATCGGCGAGACGCTGCGCAGCACCGAGTGGGTGAGGTCGAGCGGCAGACCGGTGTGCTCGTCGAGACCCGGGACGAGCGGCGCGGGCACGTAGGTGACGTCCGCGATGAGGCGGACCCAGTTCTTCTCGTACAGCGCGCGCGCCTGGGGCGGGATGTCGGTCGACGGGTAGTGCAGGCCGAAGAACGAGTTGAGGTCGGCGCGCTTCGCCTCCGCGACGACCTCGCCGTTGTACTCGGCGTCGAAGCGGTAGATCATCACGCGGTCGAACCCGGTGAGCGTGCGGACCTCGCGCGCGGTGACGTCGTACAGCTCGTCGAGGCTCAGCGCGTGGTTGAGCTGCTCGATCGCGCCTCGCACGGCCTGGTAGGTGTTGGGGAAGGAGAACGGCCGCGGGCCGAGTGCTGCTTCGAGCTCCACGACGAGCAGGGTGGAGGGCCCGCTGACGATGCGGTGGAGGACGGCGTCCATCTCGACCGGGCCGTCCGGCGTCTGCGCGGTCACGACCACGGGGTTGCGGGCGCGCAGGTCGCCCCACGCGCGCAGGTGGTGACGGAGCTGGCCGGCGGCCACGGTGCCGAGCACCTCGTCGAGGGTCGCCCCCACGGTGTCGTCGACGCGGCGGCCCAGGAGCTCGTCGACGTTGGCCGACGCGTGCCGGACGACGAGGTCCGGCTCGGTCACGGCCAGCAGGACGCCCCAGCGCTGGATGCTGCCGGGGATATGGATCGGCTCGCGGGCGCAGTTGTCCAGGTCAACGGGCTCACCAGGGGCCAGGAGACCCTCGTCGGTCTGCGTCATCGCCGCCCTTCGTGCGGTAGGGACGGCCCCGTTCTCGACCGCACCGGAAACCTAACCCCCCACGGCGGCGGTGTGCAGCCCCGCAGCGCATCGGGAGGTCCCGGGAATGACGAAGCCCCGCTGCGCCGGTGGCGTGCGGGGCTTGCGTGGTGGCTCCGACCGGCGTCGATCCGGTGACCTTTCGATTTTCAGTCGAACGCTCTACCAACTGAGCTACAGAGCCGTGAGGGAACCAGCCCTCGAACGAGAACGCCGGTCCGAGGACCGGCGCTTCGAGCGACCCCGACGGGACTTGAACCCGCGACCTCCGCCGTGACAGGGCGGCGCGCTAACCAACTGCGCTACGGGGCCTCGTGTACTGCTGCGAGACCTTACTTCGTGTACTGCGACCTGCTGAACTGCTCGTACCCCCAACGGGATTCGAACCCGTGCTACCGCCGTGAAAGGGCGGGGTCCTAGGCCGCTAGACGATGAGGGCTAAGTCCCGCCCCCGGCGGCGAGGCGCCGGGAACCGGTGATGAGCATACGTGGTCATCGGCCGGATCTCCAAAGTGAGTGACCTCGGGGTCGGTGGGAGCCCGCTGAGCAGGCAGGATGGTGCCGTGTTCGAGATGGCGCGCGAGGAGTTCGAGGATGCCGTCCGTGATGCGCTCGACGAGATCCCCGAGGAGCTCGCGCGCGTCATGGAGAACGTCGTCGTGCTCGTCGAGGACCACGCGCCGCCCGACGAGCCCGACCTGCTCGGTCTGTACGAGGGCACGCCGCTCACCGAGCGCACCTCGTTCTGGGCCGCGGGCTCGCTGCCGGACCGGATCTTCGTCTACCGCCTGCCGACCCTCGCGATCTGCGACACCCGCGACGACGTGATCGAGGAGGTGGCGATCACGGTGGTGCACGAGATCGCCCACCACTTCGGCATCGACGACGACAAGCTGCACGAGCTGGGCTGGGGCTGATGGGGCACAGCCACGACCACGGCCACGCGACCGCCGCACACGCGCACCGCGGGCGGCTCGCTGCTGTCCTCGCGCTGACGCTCACCGTGATGGTCGTCGAGGTCGTCGGCGGCATCGCGTCGGGTTCGTTCGCGCTCGTCGCCGACGCCGGCCACATGCTCACCGACGCGGCCGGCGTCGCCCTCGCGCTGGGGGCGACCGCGCTCGCGGCCCGGCCCGCGACCGCCGAGCGGACGTTCGGGTGGCAGCGCGCCGAGATGCTCGCCGCGCTGGTCAACGGGCTGCTGATCCTCGTCGTCGGCGTGCTGGTCCTCGCGGGGGGCATCCGCCGGATCGTCGACCCGCAGGAGGTCGAGGGCGGGCTCATGCTCGTCATCGCATGCGTGGGACTGGTCGCCAACGGGATCGGGCTGCTGCTCCTGGTGCCGGGTCAGCGCGACTCGCTCAACGTGCGCGGCGCCTACCTGGAGGTGCTCGGCGACCTGCTCGGCTCGGCGGCGGTCATCGCCGCGGCCCTCGTCGTGCTGACGACCGGGTTCGAGCGGGCCGACGGCGTCGCGTCCGTGCTCATCGGCGTGATGATCCTGCCGCGAGCCGTGGGGCTGCTCAAGCAGGTCGCGACCGTGCTGCTCGAGGCGACCCCGGCGGGCGTGGACCTGGCCGCCGTGCGGGCGCACATCTGCGGCGTGCGAGGCGTGGTCGGCGTGCACGACCTGCACGCCTGGACCATCACGTCCGGGGTGCCGGTGCTGTCCGCGCACGTCGAGGTGCCCGACGAGGTGCTCGAGCGTGGCGAGGCCGGCCGCGTGCTCGACGACCTGCGGGGCTGCCTCGCCGGCCACTTCGACGTCGACCACTGCACCTTCCAGCTCGAACCCCCCTCCACCGGCGCGGAGCCGCACACCCACGCGTAACCCCCCGGGGTCGCGGGAGGGGGCCGTTAGGGTCGGGGGATGGTTGCCGTCGGGGTCGTGCTGTTGCCGCAGGATCGGTGGGCCGTGGCCCGGGACAAGTGGCGGCAGGCCGAGGAGTGGGGCTTCGACCACGCCTGGACCTACGACCACCTCTCGTGGCGGACGCTCGTCGACGAGCCGTGGTTCGCCACGGTCCCGCTGCTGGCCGCCGCGGCCGCCGTCACCGAGCGGATCCAGCTCGGCACGTTCGTCGCCTCCCCGAACTTCCGCCACCCAGTGCCGTTCGGCAAGGACGTGCTCGGCCTCGACGACATCTCCGGCGGCCGGTTCCTGCTCGGTCTGGGTGCCGGCGGCGAGGGCTTCGACGCGGGCGTGCTCGGCCCGGCGCCCACGCGCGGCGAGCGCACGCGGCGGTTCGAGGAGTTCGTCGACGTGCTCGACCACCTGCTCACCCAGCCCCGGACGGACCACGCGGGCGAGTTCTACGAGGCGCACGACGCCCGGATGATCCCCGTCCCGGCCACCCGGCCGCCGTTCCTGCTGGCCGCGGCCGGCCCGCGGACGATGGCGCTGGCCGCTCGTCGCGGGGACGGGTGGGTGACGTACGGCTCGTCGTTCGTGCCCGACGAGGTCAGCGACGACCGCCACGCCGCGCACGAGCTCTGGTGGGCGGAGCTGGCGACGGCGTCGGCGCAGATGGACGAGGCCGAGACCGCCGCCGGGCGGTCCACCCCGCTGCGCCGCTACCTCAACCTCGACGGCGCCCCGATCTTCTCGCTCGAGTCCGCGCAGGTGGCCATCGAGGGGATCGAGCGGGCAGCGGCGCTCGGCTTCACGGACGTGATCGTGCACTGGCCGCGCGACGAGGGCATCTACGCCGGCCCGCAGCGCGCGCTCGAGGAGCTGGCCGCCGCCCTCCCTGGGCTCCAGGCGCTCTAGCGAGGACGACGCAGCCCCGCGCCGCGGGGAGCGACGCGGGGCTGCGGGGCACGTCAGTGCGCGAGCACGGACTCCGGGGCAGGGCCGGCCGGCGAGGCCTCGAGGCGCGCGGCGCGGTCCGCCCGGGTGCGGAACATCGTGGCCGCCATGACGGCGCCGATCGCGAAGATCCCGGCCGACCACGTGTAGGCCGTCGAGTAGCCCTCGAGCGCGGCCTGGGCGAGCACGTCGGGCGTCTTGGCTGCCTGGTCCGCGAGGAACGCGGTGGTCGCGGTCGCGGCCAGGGTGTTGAGCAGCGCGGTGCCGATGGCGCCGCCCACCTGCTGGCTCGTCGAGACCATCGCCGAGGCGGCACCCGCCTGCTGCGGCGCGACGCCGAGCGTCGCGAGCTGGAACGACGCGGGCATGATCGAGGCCATCCCGACGCCGAGGATCACGAGCCCCGGCAGCACGTGCCAGTAGGTGGAGTCCACCTCGAGCGTGGTGAACCAGAGCATCCCGAGCGCGCCGAGAGTCATGCCGATCGGCACGAGCACCTTGGGCCCGAAGCGCGGCAGCAGGATGTTGCTCATGATCTGCGCGGTGATGATGATCGAGACGATCATCGGCAGGAACGCGACGCCGGTCTGCATGGGCGAGTAGTCGAGCGTCGCCTGCAGGTAGTAGGTGACGAACAGGAACGCACCGAACATGCCCGAGCCCGCGACGAGGATCGACAGGAACGAGGCGCCGCGGTCGCGGTCGAGGATCACGGTGAGCGGCAGCACGGGGAACTCGGCGCGGCGCTGGCGGGCGACGAACGCGACGAGCAGGACGACGCTCGCGACGAGCGAGCCCCACGTCAGCGGCGAGTCCCAGCCCTTGGGCTCGGCCTGCGAGAAGCCGAACACGAGCGCGAACAGGCCCGCCGAGCCGAGCAGCACGTCCGGGATGGCGAGGTGGCCGTGGCTGGCGTGGCGGCTGCTGGTGAGCAGGATCGAGCCGGCGACGAACGCGATGACCGCGATCACGACGTTGACGTAGAGGTTCCAGCGCCAGTCGAAGTTCTCGGTGAGGAACCCGCCGAGCAGCAGGCCGATGGCCCCGCCCATGCCGGCGATCGCACCGAAGACGCCGAACGCGCGGGCACGCTCCTTGGGGATCGTGAACGTGGTGGTCAGCACGGAGAGCGCGGCCGGGGCGAGGACCGCACCGAAGACGCCCTGCAGGGCGCGGGCACCGACGAGGAGCTCGAAGGTCTGCGCCGCGCCGCCGAGGGCCGAGGCCGTCGCGAAGCCGACGAGGCCGATGAGGAACATGCGACGCCGCCCGAACATGTCGGACAGGCGGCCGCCGAGCAGCAGGAGGCTGCCGAACGCGAGCGCGTACGCGGTGACGACCCACTGGCGGTCGTTGTCGGAGAAGCCGAGGTCCGCCTGGGCGGACGGCAGGGCGATGTTCACGATGGTCGCGTCGAGGACGACCATGAGCTGCGCCAGCGCGACCGTCGCGAGGACGAACCAGCGGCGGCGGCCCGAGTGGTCGGGCGTGGGGGATGTCGAGGACATGGGGGACTCCATGGACGTCGTGGTCGGTGGAGCGACTGTAATACAGGACTACACAGTTCCGGAACCCCCGAGTTCCGGAACTAGCGCGTGTCGTTTCGAGGTAGGGTGAGCTTCGGAGAGAGCGGAGGCCCCATGACGGCGTACGACGAGGACGTCCTCGCGGCGGCCCCTGCGCGGCGTCCCGGCAGGCGCCGGGACGACTCCAAGGACGACGTGATCCTCGAGGCCGCGCGCCAGCTCATCGCCGAGCGCGGGTACGAGGGTATGACGATGGACGCGGTGGCCGAGCGCGCCGGGACCGGCAAGGCGACCGTCTACCGTCGCTGGCCGTCCAAGGTCGAGCTCACGGTCGACGCCGTCATCTGCGGCCGCCCGCTGCTGACGATCGACGACGTCCCGGACACGGGCTCGCTGCGCTCGGACCTGCTGGCCACGCGCGGCGTGCCGCAGGGCACGCGCAACGACGAGCTCATGCACGGGCTGCACCAGGCGGCGCAGGCGGACCCGCAGGTCGCCGCCGTGTTCCACGAGCAGTTCGTCGCCGCCCGGACCGCGCTCATGCGCGGCCTGCTCGAGCGGGCCAAGGAACGCGGCGAGATCGCCCCGGGGCGCGACCTCGACATGATCGCGACCGTCGCGCCGGCGATGATCGCCTACCAGAAGGTGGTCGCGGGCAAGAAGGTCGGGCCCGAGTTCATCGAGCGGATGATCGACACGATCATCCTGCCGCTCGCGACGGGCACGACCCCCCTGCCGACGGCGCCTGGCGACCCCGCCTGACGGCTCACGCGTGGGCGAGCCAGTTCGGGTTCGTCATCAGGCCCAGGACGTTGCCGAACGGGTCGACGACCGACGCGGTCACGAACCCCGCGCCGCGCTCGCGGACCTCGTCGTGCTGCGTGGCTCCGAGCGCCAGAGCGCGCTCGAACGTCGCCTCGAGCTCGTCGACGTGCCAGTAGACGATGGCGCCGGACGGGCCGCCCTGGTTCGGGGCGTAGCGCCGGTCGACGATGCCGAGCTCGTCGTCGTGATCGCCCAGGCGGAACTCGACGTAGCCGTCGCGGACGAAGTAGGGCTCGAGGTCGAGGAAGTCGGCGTACCAGCGCTGGGCAGCGGGGACGTCGTCGGCGAAGAGGGACGTGTTGGCGAGACCGCGGAATGTGTTCATGGCTCCACTCTCGCGTTCAAAGTGCTCACCTTCTGACTACTTTGCTGGCTAGATTTGCCGCATGCGCGCCGATCGGTTGGTCTCCGTCCTCCTGCTCATGCAGGCGCACGGCCGGGTGACAGCGGCCGAGCTGGCCGAGCAGCTCGAGATCTCGGTCGCCACGGCCCGGCGCGACCTCGAGGCCCTGTCCACGGCGGGCATCCCCGTCTACCCGCAGCCCGGGCGGGGCGGCGGGTGGTCGCTCGTCGGCGGTTCGCGCACCGATCTGACCGGGCTGACCGCGGCCGAGGCGCAGGCGCTGTTCCTGCTCGTCGGGCCGACGTCCGGCAGGGCGCCCGAGGCGACGTCCGCGCTGCGCAAGCTCGTCCGCGCACTCCCCGAGACGTTCCGGGCCGACGCCGAGGCGGCTGCGGGCGCGGTGCTGGTCGACAGGTCGCGCTGGGGACGGACCCCGCACGACGAGCTCGCTCCTGCGGCCCTCGCCGACCTGCAGGCCGCGGTAGTCCGCCGCCGCCAGGTCGGCTTCCGCTACCGGGAGGCGGCCGCGCCGCGCACGGTCGACCCGTGGGCGCTCGTCGACAAGGACGGCACCTGGTACCTCCTGGCCGGGACACCGGCCGGTCGACGCACCTTCCGGGTCGATCGGATCAGCGGCGTCGAGGTGCTCGCGTCGACGTTCCCGCGTCCGCCCGCCCTCGACGTCGCGGCGATGTGGGACGAGGTCGTGGACGCGGTCGAAGCGCGCCGGACCGCCGTCACGGCGCAGGTGCTCGTGCCCGGGCGTCTCGTGCCGGTGCTCGAGGGCCAGCTCGGTCGCGCCTGCCGGGTGGTCGGGACCGAGAGCGACGGGCGCACCCGGATGGAGGTCTCGGCGCACATGGCCCGCGCCGTGGCCGAGCAGCTCGCCGGGCACGGGACCTCGATCGAGGTCGTCTCGCCGCCCGCGGTGGTCGACGAGCTCGCGCGGATCGGCCGCGAGCTCGTCGACGCCTACGGGGTCTAGCCGTCGGGTCAGACGTGCCGGACCACCCGGGCGGGGTTGCCGACGGCCACGACGTTCGCCGGGACGTCCCGCGTGACGACCGCGCCCGCGCCGATCACCGCGTTGTCGCCGATCGTGACCCCCGGGCAGACGATCACGCCGCCGCCGAGCCAGACGTTGTCGCCGATCGTGATGGGCTTCGCGGCCTCGAGCTTGTCCCGGCGCGGCTGCGGGTCCACGGGGTGCGTGGGGGTGAGCAGCTGGACGTTCGGGCCGATCATGCAGTCGTCGCCGATCCTGATCGCCGCCACGTCGAGCGCGGTGAGGTGGTAGTTGATCGCGGTGCGCGCGCCGATGTGGATGTTGGACCCGAGGTCGACGAACAGCGGCGGGCGGATCGTGGAGCCCTCGCCCAGCGTGCCGAGCAGGTCGACGAGGACCGCGTGGCCGGCCGCCTCGTCGTGCAGGGCGGTGCGCCCGTACTCGTCGGCCAGCAGGGCGGCCCGGCGGGCGAGCGCCTCGACCTCCGCGTCGGCGACGTAGAAGTCGCCCGCGAGCATCCGTTCGGCGTGGGTGCGCGGGTCGTCAGCGAAGTAGTCGGTCGTCATGGCCCCGACGGTACGCATCCGGTGGCCGGCCCGCCCGAGCGGCGAGCCGGCCACCGGGCGCTACGCGCGGGTCGCCTCCCACGCCGTGCGGCGCGCGGCCTGCTCGACTGGGTCCGGCACGGGAAGCGAGGCGAGCAACCGCTGCGTGTACGGGTGCTGGGGAGCGCCGAGGACGTCGTCGCCCGTGCCCTCCTCCACCACCAGCCCGCGGTGCAGCACCATGATCCGGTCCGCGAGCAGGTCGACGACGGCCAGGTCGTGGCTGATGAACAGGCACGCGAACCCGAGCTCGGACTGCAGCCGGGCGAACAGGTCGAGCACGCGGGCCTGCACGGAGACGTCGAGCGCCGAGGTCGGCTCGTCGGCGATGAGCAGCTCCGGGTCGAGCGCGAGGGCCCGCGCGAGCGACGCGCGCTGCCGCTGCCCGCCCGAGAGCTCGTGCGGGAACCGGTCGCCGAACGCGCGCGGCAGCTGGACCGCCTCGAGCAGCTCGTCGACCCGGCCGCGGGCCGCGTGCGGGGAGGCCGCGACGCCGTGCACGACGAGCGGCTCGGCGATGCACTGCGCGATCGTGAGCAGCGGGTTGAAGCTCGTCGCCGGGTCCTGGAAGACGAACCCGATCCGCTTGCGCACGGGCCGGAACCGGCGCTCGCGCACACCGTTCATCTCGATGCCGAGCACCTCGAGCGAGCCCTCGCTCACGGGGGTCAGCCCCCCGATCGCGCGGCCGATCGTCGTCTTGCCGGAGCCCGACTCGCCGACGAGCCCGACGACCTCGCCCGGCCCGATCCGCAGGTCGACGCCGTCGACCGCCGTGAACCCGGGCGTCCGCAGGCGGCCGGGGTAGGTGATCCGCAGGCCGCGGGCCTCCACGACCGCCGGGCCGTCGCGGTCGACGACCTTGCGGGCCAGGCTCGCCTCGGCGGACTCGGACCGGTCCCGCAGGCGCAGGCCACCGACGCGGGGGACCGCGTCGAGCAGCGCGCGCGTGTAGGCGTGCTGCGGAGCGGCGAACAGGTCGGCCACCGAGGCCTGCTCCACGATCTCGCCGTCGTACATCACGGCGACGCGGTCGGCCAGGTCCGCGACCACGCCCATGTTGTGCGTGATCAGGACGACGGCCGTGCCGAACTCGGCCGGCAGACGACGCAGCAGGTCGAGGATCTCGGCCTGCACGGTGACGTCCAGGGCGGTCGTCGGCTCGTCCGCGATGATCAGGCTCGGGTTGAGCACGAGCGCCTGGGCGATCACGATGCGCTGCTTCTGCCCGCCCGAGAACTGGTGCGGGTAGTGGTCGACCCGGTGCTCGGGGTCGGGGATGCCGACGCGTCGCAGCACGTCGATCGCGCGCTCGCGGGCCTCGGCGCGCGACAGCCCACCGTGGGCGCGCAGCCCTTCGGCGATCTGCCAGCCCACCGGGAACACCGGGTTGAGCACGCTCGACGGCTCCTGGAACACCATCGCGGCGTCGCGACCGCGCACCGCGCGCAGGTCGGCGCCGGACAGCGTCGTGACGTCGTGCGGCGCCGAGCCGTCCGGCCGGCTCAGCAGCACCGCGCCCGAGGTCTGCGCTGTGGAGGGGAGCAGGCCGAGGATCGAGCGGGCGGTCACGGTCTTGCCCGACCCGGACTCGCCGACGACGGCGAGCACCTCGCCCGGCTCGACGTGCAGGCTCACGCCGCGCACGGCCCGCACGGGCCCCGCATCGGTGTCGAACGTGATGGTCAGGTCCTGGATGTCGACGACGCGGCTCACGCGCGCTCTCCGTCCTCGGCCGTGGGGCCGGACAGGGGGAAGTCGGGCGGGCCCTCGAGGTCGTCCATACCGGCGACTCCCTCCGGTCCGGCGCTGAGCACGCCGCCCGGCACGGCCGTCGTCGTGCCCACCACGCCCGCGGTCGCCGCGGCGCGACGACGCGTGCGCAGGCGCGGGTCGGCGAGGTCGTTGAGGGACTCGCCCACGAGGCTGACGCCGAGCACGGCGAGGATGATCGCGACGCCCGGCGGGATGGCGGTCCACCAGATGCCGCTCGTCACGTCGGCCAGGGCCTTGTTGAGGTCGTAGCCCCAGTCGCCCGCCTCGGTGGGCTCGATGCCGAAGCCGAGGAACCCGAGCCCGGCGAGCGTGAGCACCGCCTCGCCCGCGTTGAGGGTGACGATCAGCGGCAGCGTGCGGGTCGAGTTGCGCAGCACGTGGCGGGTCATGATCCGGGTGTGGCTGGACCCGACCACGCGCGCCGACTCGACGAACGCCTCGGCCTTGATCCGTACGGCCTCGGCCCGGATGACGCGGAAGTACTGCGGGATGAACACGACCGTGATCGAGATGGCGGTGGCCAGGATGCCGCCCCACATCGAGGACTGGCCGCCGCTGATGACGATGGCCGCGAGGATCGCGAGCAGCAGGGACGGGAACGCGTAGATCGCGTCGGCGATCACGACGAGCACGCGGTCGAGCCAGCCGCCGAAGTAGCCGGAGACCAGGCCGATGGCGACGCCGAGGAAGATCGACAGCGCGACGCCGATGACGATCGTGAGCAGCGCGGTGCGCGCGCCCCAGATGACGCGGCTGAGCACGTCGAACCCGCCGACCGTGGTGCCGAGCCAGTGGTCGGCGGACGGTCCCTGCTGGGCGCCGAAGAGCTCGCCGCCGGCGCGCAGTTGGTCCCAGCTGTAGGGCGCCAGGAGCGGCGCGAAGATCGCGGTGAGGACGAAGATCGCGGTGAGCACGAGGCCGGCGACGAGCATCGTGCGTTGCAGGCCGACGCTCGTGCGCAGCTGGTGGACGACGGGCAGGCGCTTGTAGAGCGGGGCCCTCTCGGGGATGACGGTGGTCATGTCAGTACCTGATCCGGGGGTCGACGAGGGCCGCGACGACGTCGACCAGGAAGTTCGTCACGGCGACGATGACGGCGAGCAGCGCGACCAGGCCCTGCACGGCGACGAAGTCGCGCGCCAGCAGGTACTGGACGAGCTGGAAGCCGAGGCCCTTCCACTCGAACGTGGTCTCGGTGAGGACGGCGCCTGCGAGCAGCATGGCGATCTGGAGGCCGATGACGGTGATGATCGGGACGAGCGCGGGCCGCCACGCGTGCTTGCGCAGCAGCCGGCGCTCGTGCACGCCCCGGGAGCGCGCGGCCTCGACGTAGCCGGTCGAGAGCGTGCCGATGACGTTGGTGCGCACCAGGCGCAGGAACACGCCGGCGGTGAGCAGGCCGAGGGCGAGCGCGGGCAGGATGGCGTGCTCGAGCACGTCCTGCACCGCGGCGGGGTCGCCCGTGCTGATCGCGTCGATCAGGTAGATGCCGGTGCCCGCGCCGTGGCGCTGCAGCTGGATCTCGGTGCCGGTCGTCGCGCGGCCCGCCACGGGGAGCCAGTCGAGCCACACCGAGAACACGAGCTTGAGCAGGATGCCGGCGAAGAAGACAGGCGTCGCGTAGACGACGACGGCGGAGATGCGCAGCGTCGCGTCGACGCCGCGGTCGCGGCGCGCTGCGGCGATCCGGCCGAGCGGGATGCCGACGAGGAACGCCACGACCAGCGCGTACGCGGCGAGCTCGAGGGTCGCCGTGCCGTACGTGAGCAGCACCTCGGTGACCGGGCGGTGGTCGGAGATCGTCGTGCCGAAGTCGCCGCGCAGGATGCTGCCGAGGTAGTCGAGGTACTGCACGAGCACCGGGCGGTCGTAGCCCGCGCTGTGGATGCGCTCGGCCAGCTGGTCCGGAGGGAGGCGGCCGCCGAGGGCCGCGGTGATCGGGTCGCCCGTGGCCCGCATCATGACGAACACGGTCGTCACGAGGATGAGGATCGTCGGGAAGATCAGCAGGAAGCGGACCAGCAGGTAGCGGCCGAGGCCTCCGCCGGACTTGCGGGGTCCGGTCTTCGTGGTGCCGGGGAGCGGAGCCGGATCGACGTCGGTCGGCTCGCTCGTGGTGGTCGAGGTCATGAAGGTCCTGACGTGGTGCGGGTGGGGACCGGGCGAGCCCCCGCTCCCGGGATGGGAGCGGGGGCTCGTCGGCCTTACTTCGACAGGGCCGCGTAGCGGAACTTGAAGGAGGCGTCGAGGGTGTCCTCGGTGCCCTTCACGTCCTTGCCGACGACGGCGACCTGGGCGCCCTGCAGGTACGGGACCGTGGACAGGTCCTTCGCCACGAGGTCCTGGATCTGCTCGATGAGCTTGGTCCGGGCGTCGGCGTCGGCCGTGGTGGCCTGCTGCAGGATCAGGTCGTTGACCTGCTTGTTGTCGTAGTGGTTGGACAGGAAGTTCTCCGTGAGGAAGAACGGCGTCAGGTAGTTGTCGGCGTCCGAGTAGTCCGGGAACCAGCCGAGCTGGTAGGCCGGGTAGACGTCGGCGACGCGGTCGTCGGAGTACTGGCCCCACTCGGTGGACTTCGAGTCGACGGCGAAGATGCCGTCGGCCTGCAGCTGGTCCTTGATCTGGCCGTACTCGTCGGCCGACGACGGACCGTAGTGCTCGCTCGAGTACTGCAGCTTGAGCTGCACCGGCAGCGTGACGCCGGCGTCCTCGAGCGTCTTCTTCGCCTTGGCCGCGTCGGGTCCGCCCTGGCCGTCGCCGTACAGGCCCTTGAGCGACTCGGTCGCGCCGGTCAGGCCGTCGGGCACGTAGGAGTACAGGGGCGTGTAGGTGCCCTTGTAGACCTGCTCGGAGAGGGCCTTGCGGTCGATCAGGTCCGCGACGGCCTGCCGGACGGCGAGCGCCTTGGCCGGGTCGGCCTCGGGGGTCTTCGCGCCGTAGGGCTGGGTGTCGAAGTTGAACGTGATGTAGCGGATCTCGCCGCCGGGGCCGTCGACGACCGTGACCTTGTCGTCCTTGCGCAGGTCGTCGATGTCGGTCGCGGCCAGGCTGCGGAACGCGACGTCGATGTTGCCCTGCTGGATGTCGAGCTTGAGGTTGGACGCCTCGGCGTAGTATTTGACGTTGACCTCGGCGGTCTTGGCCGCGCCCAGGATGCCCTTGTAGCCGTCGAACGCCTTGTACGCGACGAGGTTGTTCAGGTCGTAGTCCGTGATCTCGTACTGGCCAGCGAAAGCGTTGGCCTTGACGATGTCGGCGTCCGGCGTGAGCGCGTCGGGGGAGAAGGACTCCTCGTCGACGATCGGGCCGGCCGGGCTCGACAGGATCTGCGGGAAGATCTGGTCGTCCTTCGACTTCAGGTGGAAGACCACCGTCGTCGGGTCCACGGCCTCGGTGCTCTCGAGGTTGTAGAGCAGCGACGACGGGCCGTTCTCGTCGGCGATCTTGACCTGGCGGTCGAACGTGAACTTCACGTCCGACGAGGTCAGGTCGTGGCCGTTGGCCCACTTCAGGCCGGCCTTGAGCTTGACGGTGTACTCCGTGGGGCCCGTGAACTCGGCCGACTCGGCGATGTCCGGCTCGACGTCTGGGCTGCCGTACGGCGTGTTCAGCAGGAACGGGTAGACCTGGTTCATCACGGCGAACGAGCCGTTGTCGTACGACCCGGCGGGGTCGAGCGAGGTCACCTTGTCGGTGGTGCCGATCGTCAGGGTTCCGCCGCCGTCGCCCGAGGCGCCGTCGTCGTCCTTGTTGCTCGAGCATGCCGTGAGCACGAGCGCACCCACGGCCAGTCCTGCGGTCGTCGCGACGAGGCGACGCCGGTTTCCAGCAAGCGAAGACATCCGGTTCCTCTTCCGTCAGAGCCGCCCGTGGTGGCCGGCTTGATTCCAGGTGGACGGTTGTCTAGCACACAGTTGTGTCACAGGTCACCCAGTTGCTACCAATGAGTAACGCCGCGGTCTCGGTGTGGTCACACGCGCGCGTGAACGTTCACACGCGCAACCGTGCGACGGCGGCCCGGGCGGGCCGTCGCTGCAGGTCGTGGTGGTGCTAGAGGCCGAGCGTCTGCCGCTTGGCCGCGGCGAACTCCTCGTCGTCGAGGACTCCGGACTCGTGCAGGCGCACGAGGCGGTCGAGCTTGTCCGGCACCGATCCGTCGAGGTCGACGACGGCGTCGTCCTCCGGGACGTCCGGCACGTCGATCAGGCGCGGCTCGTCAGGCTTGGCGGCGCGCGCGCCCACCTTCGTTGCGTCGTACGCGCGGGTGCCCGCGTCCACCGCGGCGGTCGCGAACGTCACCGCTCCGGCGGCCGCCCCGGCCACCACGGGGGCCGCCTTGGACTTCAGCGTCGCCTGGGTCTGGGCGCTCACCGGCAGCTTGTCGATGCCCTTGCCCAGGGCGTCCGCCGTGCTCGACCCGATGTCGAACGCGCGGATCCGGTCGCTCATCGTCTTGCGCTTCTCAGCCACGTGACTCCCCACCTGGTTCAGCGTCTTCGGTGTCTGGGAGCGTACCTCCGGGTGTCTCAGCCTGCGATCCCTCGCCCGCGTGCACCCTGGCGCGCCGGCCGGCCCCATCCCCGCCCATCCCCGTGAACGCAGCTCTCGTCGCAGCGTTCGTGCTGCTCAGCGGTGCGCGGGCTGCAACGTTCCCTGCAGCGATCGGCGCGGATCAGGTGCCCGAGGCCAGTGCGCGGAGCTCGTCGAGCGCTGCGGCGATGTCGGCGGCCAGGTCGCCCTCCTCGGGGCCGGCGATCCACGCCTCGAAGCCGATGCGGAACGCGGTCACCCCGGCCTCCGCGGCGACCGTCGCCGTCACCGCGGGGGTGCCGCGCTCGCGCAGGGCGGTGGCCGCGGCGGTGGCGAGCGTGGCCATCTTGAGCAGCTCGCGCTCCATGAGGCTCGGGTTGGCGGCGACCACGGCGGCCCGACGAACGGCGTGGTCGCGCGTCTCGCCGAGCAGTCGGCCGATGGGGGCGAACGCCTCGCCGACGACCTCGAGAGGAGCCCTGTCGGCCGGTGCCTGCGCGATGGCGGCGACGAGCATCGACTGCAAGGTTCCGGAGCCGTCGAACAGCACCTCGCGCTTGTCCGGGAAGTGCCGGAAGAAGGTCCGCTCGGTGACGCCGGCGCGCTCGGCGATGTCGCCGACGGTCGTCTGCTCGTACCCGCGCTCCGCGTAGAGCTCGAGCGCCACCTGCGCCAGTCGGCCGCGCGCGCCCGGTTCCCATCGACCCATGAGGGGGAGTGTAGTGATGACAGGATCTGACATCGGGTCTATCGTGAGTGATGACAGCAACTGACATCACCAAGGAGTACCCCATGCGCGTCTTCGTCACCGGAGCCTCCGGCTGGATCGGCTCGGCCGTCGTCCCCGAGCTCCTCGCAGCCGGCCACCACGTCGTCGGCCTCGCCCGGTCCGACGAGTCGGCCGCCCGCATCGTCGCCGCCGGCGCCGAGCCCCACGCCGGCAGCCTCGATGACCTCGAGAGCCTGCGTTCCGCGGCTGCCGCCGCCGACGCGGTGATCCACCTCGGCTTCAAGCACGACTTCTCCGACATGCCCGGCGCCTGGGCCACCGAACGGGCCGTCGTCCAGACCTTCCTCGACACGCTCGAGGGGTCGGACCGGCCGTTCCTGCTCGCCTCCGGCACGGCTGGCCTCGCGCCTGGCAGCGTCGTGACCGAGCGTGTCCCCTCGCTGGCGAGCGGTCCCGGCTCGCCGCGCGGCGGCGGGGAGAACCTCGCGCTGGACTACGCGACGCGCGGCGTCCGATCGGTCGCGCTGCGCTTCGCCCCGACCGTGCACGGCGAGGGCGACCACGGCTTCGTCGCGACCCTGGCGGGCATCGCCCGCACCCAGGGCGTAGCGGGCTACGTCGGCGACGGCTCGAACCTGTGGCCGGCTGTGCACCGCCGCGACGCCGCACGGCTCGTCGCCCTCGCCCTCGACAGCGCGCCCGCCGGGACCGTGGTGCACGCGATCGGCGAGGAGGGGGTGCCGACCCGCGCGATCGCCGAGGCGCTCGGCCGCGGGCTCGGCGTGCCCGCCGCGTCGATCGCGCCCGACGACGTAGACGCGCACTTCGGCTGGATCGGGCGGTTCTTCGCGCTCGACATCCCGTCCTCGAGCGCCCTCACGCGTGAGCTGCTCGGGTGGGAGCCGCGCGAGCAGGGGATCCTGGCGGACATCGAGGCGGGGTACTACACCGGAGCGTGACCCGCGCGGCCGGGCCCGCCCAGGCGGGCCCGGCTCGTCGGCCGCCGTACGCTACGGCGCGTGACTGACCTGCAGTGGCACGAGACGACGGCTGGAGCGGACTACCCGCACCGTGCCGCGCTGGCGATGATGGTCCACTTCTGGCGCAAGCCCTGGGCGCTCGTGGTCCCCGTGCTCCTCCTGCTGATGCTGCTGTTTGCGCTGGTCGACGGCGACTGGATCTCCCCGGTGGTCTTCGCGCTCGCGTTCGGATCCCTCGCCGCCCTGCAGTACTGGATCTACCGCCGCCAGTGCGGGCGCGCAGTGACCCCGGGCTCGGTCGTCCGCGCCGCGCTCGGGCCACACGAGCTGCTGCTGGAGGACCCGACGGGCTCGGCGGCCATCCCGTACGCGACCGTCCGTGCCATCCGGGTGCGGCGCGGCTTCGTCGTGCTGACGCGCCGCGGGCTGCCGCCTGTGGGGTTCGCGGCCGCGATGCTGCCCGACGACGCGCTCGCCGAGCTGCGCGCGCGGATCGCCGGCCGCCCGCAGCCCGCGCCACCCGTCTCGACGGCTGCCGAACCGGGCGACATCGTCAAGACGTTCGTGCCCGACGGGAGCTACGCGGGCCAGGCGGGGTGGGCCGGAGTGCGAGCCGTCTTCTTGGGTCGGCCGCGCCTCACGGTCGTCGCGGCGATCGTCGTCGTGGGAGTCCTCGGTTTCTACGTCACGGGCGGTGCCGGCGGGGTCATCGTCTGTGCCGCGTTCCTCGTTCTTCTCGTCGCCGTCATGTATCTGTCCTGTCGACGAGCGGTCCGCCGGCAGCAGCCGCCGGGCTCGACCGTGTCGTTCGTCATCGGCGCCGACGGCGTACGGGCCGACTGGGCGACAGCCCGCGTCGAGGCCCCCTACTCGACGTTCGACCGGGTGGAGCGGCGGGGCGACGTGCTGCTGCTGCGCGTGCAGGCGTCGAGCGGGTTCTGGATGCTGCCGGCGTCGGTGCTCTCGGACGACGAGGTCGTCCTGCTCCGCGCCCGCATCGAGTCGCGCTGATCGATCGGTGGGCCCCGTGGGGATCGAACCCACAACCCGCGGATTACACGTCACCCCAGGTCAGCGACGCGCGGGTGATCGTCGGGCCGTGGGCTGCTGCACCGTTCGCTGACGACGAGCGGGCATCCTGATGCAGCGCGCCGTTACCACGCCGCGCGCGGTTCGGTAGGGCAAACGAGCAGGTCAGGGCTAATGCCACACGAACGAGCGTCGTCAACCTCCCCACCGTGAGGCGCGCGAGCGAACCGGGCCGAACATCCCTGCGACTCGTCGTCGCGGCTACCGATGCCACCACTTCACATCAAAGTGAGGGGAACGGCATGAACTGGCAGGGGGCCATCGCGGCATGGGTGCAGGCGCTGCGCGGAGCGGGTCGTAGACCACAGACCATCGTGCTCTACCGCCACTACCTGAACCACACGGCCGCAGCGCTCCGGGGTTCGCCTTGGGCCGTCACCACGGCCGACCTTGAGCGGCTACTCGGCGAGCTCGCCGTTGGTCCGTCCGCGAAGAAGTCACTGCGGACTGTCGTCTGCGGGTTCTACCGCTGGGCGCTGCGCAGCGGCCACATCACCCACGACCCGGCTGCCGGCCTCCCAACAGTTCGAGTGCCCCGCGGGCGTCCCAGGCCAACGCCGGAGGGCATCGTCGCCGACGCGCTGCAACGGGCCGACGGCCGCGAGCGCCTCATGGTCGAGCTCGGCGCGCTGGCAGGCCTCAGGGCCGGCGAGATTTCGCGGGTGCACCGCAATGACTACGACGGCGACATGCTCTTGGTCCACGGCAAGGGTGGCCACGAGCGTCTTGTCCCCATCATCGACGGGAATCTGCGTGACGCGCTGGTCGCGTGCGACGGGTGGCTCTTCCCGAACGTTCAGCGCGGTGGGCACCTGACGCCGAACCACGTCTCGAAGCTGCTCTCGGCGCTGCTGCCGGCCCCGTGGACCGCCCACACCCTGCGACACCGGTTCGGGACTGTCGCCTACGCGGCGACGCGCGACCTGCTCGCGGTGTCCAACCTCCTAGGGCACGCCTCGACGGAGACGACGCTCATCTACGTGCGGATGCCTACCGACCACCTACGGAACGCGGTCGCGGCCGCGGCGACCATCGGCGCCGTCCGGCCCGCGTCGGCAGCAGTATGACCCGTGAGGCCGGTGGGGCTCGAACCCACGACCCGAGGATTAAAAGTCCCCTGCTCTGCCAACTGAGCTACGGCCCCAGAGCAGGAGGCTACCCGGGACATGCGGCCGTCAGAGACGCCGCGCGGCGGCGCGGGCCTCCCTGCACCTCGGGAAGAGGATGTGCGGGTCCTCACCGTCCCTGCTGTCACGGATCAGATGTCGCACGGTGCGCGCGATGAGAGTGCGACGAGAGCCAGCGCGACGCGACGGACGGCGTCTCCGGTCCGATATTCCCGAGGACGCCGTCCGGCTGAGCCCGTCAGGGTGCGTACGTGCCTGTCGACCACACGAACGAGTGGTCGCTGTCTCGCTGGCTGTAATTTGGCAAGCCCGTCACGGTTGTTCCGGACATCGTGTAGCCGCGCTGGGTGCCGTCGATGACGCCACTCGCGTACTCGCCGCTTGAGAGTTCTAGAACCTCACGCCAGTCGGTGATCGTCACGCTCGTCGGGAAGTACACGTGATCGAGGTGCCGGCCCTGGAGCTGGTAGGCCTGTGCGTTCGCGGTGTCGTCCCAGTAGGAGTTGAACTTCTGGGTGTCCTGGGCTACAGCCTGGCTAGCCGCCGGGAGGGCGGGGACGACGTTTGCGTTCCAGTCCCTGAAGCCGGACCGCCACACGGTCGAGGTCACACGCGTCTTGAGGCCGTAGGAAGTTGCAGATGCGCCGGGGTCAGCGTTGTCCCGGTATTTGTAGCCGGCCTGAGTCATGAAGCAGAAGGTCTGCGACCGCGTGGTGTCCATCGCAGAGATCGACTCTGTGCTCGTCGCCTGGGCGGTGCAGTCCGAAGCGCTGGCGGCATAGCCGTAGTCATTGAAGTCGCCGAGGAAGATCTGAGGTGCGGCGTCGGACGGCAATTGGTTGAGGATCACGTCCTTGAGCTGGATCGACCGCGACCGCATGCGGATCGCCACTGCAACGTCCGAAGGCGGAACGACCGCGGCGCCCGATCCCAGGCGGTACACGGAGCTGACGCCGGCACTGAGATGGACGTTCACGGCCGTGTACTTCTTTCCGTCAAGCTTGCTCTCAAACGTCTGGTAGACGAACGTCCTGGCTGCGCCTCGATCTTGGTAGCGATCGCTTCCGAGCCCGGACCAGACCTCCTTCGCAGGGATCGTCCCAACGCCGGCTGGCGCGATCTTCTTCCAGGAGTTCGGGTTGTAGTAGATGGCCAGCCCCTTGGTCGTCGGCGATACGTAGGCGCCGCCAACTGCGAACTTGTAGCCACGGCATTCCATGCTTGCGCGGAGGGGGTTCGAGCTGCTGTCAGCTTGCGGGTCCGGCGCCTCCTGGAAGCCGACGATGTCGGGGTTGTACTTGACGACTCGGACTGCGACGTCAAACGATCGTGAACCCGTGCCCTCCCAGGGCCTGGCTAGGGCACGACCACCGTCGCCGGCGACGTTGTACGTCCCGACCTTGATCTCACCCGACGGCGAGCCGTCGCGATCCGGAGTTGAGACACATCCAGTCTCTGCGGACGCTGGCGCGGTCAGCGCCAGTGGCGTTGCCATGGCGATAAGCCCTATTAGTACTGCTGCGTTGCGACGTCGTCGTTGCATCGTTGCCCCCGGATCAGGTGTGAAGGACTTTGGCCGAAGCAAACTAGCAGCCCGCCTTGCGGCACGACTCGATTCGCCGTCCTCGGGGCGCAGCCGAGCGCGGAATTCCCAGCAACCCGAGGCGTGCAGACTCGCTACCGTCGCCGGGCGTCCTGGGCGGCTAGCCACACGCCCTGGATCCGACGGCGCGGGTCCTGCAGGTCGACGAGGACGTCACTGCCGGCGAAGTGGGTGGCCACCGTGCCGACGAGCTCGAGCGTCGGGGAGCAGGAAACCGTCCATCTGCTCCTCGAGGTGTTGGGCGCACACCTTCCACAGAAAGGCGCCGTAGCAGCTGAGCTCACGAATGACCGTGGCGTCGCCGCCGTAGAGCGTGGACGCCATCAGGACCGCGAGCATGCAGATCGGCGGGTAGTCCGGGCGCTTGCCCTTGCCCACCCGCGGCGGGAAGGCGGCGGTGAGATCGTGGAGACCCGGGAACGCAAAGCAGGCAATGGCCGCCTCGATGTACGCGGGTGTCTCGAACGCTCCCCTTCGCAGGTCGACGGGGATGGCTGCGCGGGCGGGGCCAATGTTTGTGATGGTCACGATGTCCTCCTGGACGGTGCTTGGTGACCGGCACGGTTCGGGCCAGGCGGGCGGACGCAATCGCCTCTTCGCGCATTCCCGCGACGGCCCTCGCGCGTTCAGTGGCTCCCCTTTGGGAGACGCCTGTCCTACGGTCGAAGCGGACGGTGATCGGATGGGCGACCAGACGAGTGATGTCGACCGCAGCCTC
Source organism: Cellulomonas rhizosphaerae (assembly GCF_003470205.1). Classification (GTDB taxonomy): domain Bacteria; phylum Actinomycetota; class Actinomycetes; order Actinomycetales; family Cellulomonadaceae; genus Cellulomonas; species Cellulomonas rhizosphaerae. The sequence goes on along the minus strand of NZ_QWKP01000220.1, from coordinate 16,407 downwards.
GATGACGCACTGGAGCAGGTGCGGGCGGCGTGGCTGATCGACGACGCGTTCTCGGAGCAGACGCGGCTACGAAACGGTGAAACTGTCGAGCGGTTCACACGTCGGGCGGCGACACAGGGCGCACGCAGCCTCGGTGACCTCACGCCCGAGTTGTGCCGCGGATTCCTCGTCGCTCCGACGTCCGAGGGGCGCCGGCCGGAGCTCACGACACAACACGCCCGCCGGGCCGCGTTGCGCATGTACTTCCGCACCCTGCGGCAGCTCGAGTTGATCGACTGGGATCCGACGTTGGATCTGCAGTTGCAGGCCCGCTCGTCGACCGCGGCGCGTCCGCTCACCGACGACGAAGTCACGCTGTGTCGGTTCGCGTCGCGCCTCGGCTCCGCAGGAGCGATCTCACTGCAACGGGCCGTTTGCTGGGCCCTGGCGGAAGCCACGGCCATCACGAGCGAGATCGCGCAGGTGCGCATCAACGACGTCGATGACTGTGAGAACCCGCGCTGGGTTCGCCTGGCCGGCACAAAGCGCTCTCGAGAGCGACGCGGCGAGCTCACAGAGTGGGGCTCACACGTAGTGAGCCGTCAGATCCAAGTCCTGGTCAGCGCAGGTGCCCCGACCTCGACCCTGCTGACCTACCGAGGGTCAGGGGTGCCAGGGCAACACGTCGCGCAGGCGGCTGTCTGTAACGCGATCGCCGAGATCCTCAAGGCTGTCGACCTGGCCGGGGAGCCTGATGTCCGACCCGCGTCGGTCCGGAACTGGACCGGCCGGCGCCTTTTCGATTCCGGCATGCCGATCGAGCAGGTGGCAGTGCGAATGGGGGCTCGGAGCCTGGACACGGTTGCCGAGGACATCGCGCTTAACTGGAGCCCGGCATGACTGCCGCCGAGCTCGAGGTCCACGTCTGATGGCCCGCCCGGTCGTGCGAATCGGCACCCTCGACCGGCTGCAGGCCGTGCTGTCGTCGCCGAGCATCTACCGCCTGGGTGCCGAGCTGACCCACGAGCACCGCATCGGTCGGTGCACGACGCACCCGCCGTACGTGATGCTGCAGTTCGCTGCGTTGGCGCGGCTTGCCCGTTCCGGGATTCGCGTCGAGGTAGTCCTCGCCAACGCCACGACCTGGGCGTACGCGCGCCAGACCATAGCGAGCGCTCTCGCCCAAGCCGACGTCGACCTCCCCGAACCTGGTCGGACACCGCCTACATGGGAGCAGTGGCGATGGTTCCGAGACCATCACCTCGCGACCGAAGATGGGCTGGGGACACTTGGGCGTGTCTACCCGCAGGTCGCGGTCGAGTTGGCCCGCTCGATCGGTCAGCTCAACCCGCGCGGCCCCGGGTCGTTGACCCACCCCGACGCGTCCCGCACCGTGTACGGCGACGGCACGATCGTGCGACCGATCTACCAGCCACCCGAGGCGGTTCGTGTCGTGCAGCCTGACGGTTCCACGCGCGCTCGGTACCCGGACCCTCGAACTGGGCGACTCGAGGAGTGGCCGAGTGGCCGCTTCGATCCCAACCTGGCCGAGCACCACGGCACTCGCGGCCCCGTTCAGGGGCATGGCTACGTCGCCTTCCACACCCGTGGCCGGCGCGCTTACGAACGCGTCGTCCTGGCCGTCGACCACATCCCTGAGCCCGGCGCAGAGGCCCCGGCGGCGGTCCGCCTCCTCGGCAATGTCGCTCGTGATGCACGCGACGGCATCCAACTCGTCGTCTACGACGGTGCCTTTCACGGTGTGCACATCGACGAAGTCATGCGTCGCCACGGCTACCTGGTAATCAGCAAGATCCCCACAGGCCAGGACGTCCCCGGCGCGCTGCAGGCCGTCAGGACTCAATGCGGCCGCCTCGCGAAGAGCTACCCGCTGGGGCTCGCCACCCATACCCTGCCGACCGGATCATGCAGCCACGCGATCGCCACCATCGGCGGGCGGGTCGTACAGCTCGACTTGGACGAACGCGGCGACCCGGTCGTGATCGCCACCCCGAGGCGAGGACCTATCAAGCGAACTCGGCGCGCGAACGGCGACTATCACTTCAACCTCGGCTACGACATCGACTGCCCCTACGGAGACTTCACGGTGTGGCTCTCGCCGGGTGGCACACACGGCGACTACTCGCGCCCCGAGAACCTGCGGGCAATCCCCGACGACGACCCCGATTCGCTGCGCCTCCGCGGGCTCCGAAGCGACGCCGAGTCCTTCCACGCCAATCTCAAGCGAACACTGCTCACGGACCGGGCCATGAGTCTGGGCTGGCGGCGAGGGTTGCTCGACGTCTACGCGTTCTCGCTGCTCAACAATGCCCTGACCGAGTTCCGCGCGCTGCAAGTCGCGTCCGACTCCGCACGCCGCCTCCCGACGATCAAGTGGGCGAAGTAGAGGTGCGTAGTGCGCCTGCGGCTGGCGGCAGTCGGGACCTTCCGATCGGGGTTCTCGAGCCGACGGCTTCAGGCTTGTGGTCAATCGAGACCCAGGACGGCTCGCGCTTTCTGTTCGACCTTCCACAGGATGGCACGCCGCGTGTGACGAGGTACCCAGGCCCTACGGCCGGCCGATCACCCCAGGCGGACGGAACACCGTTGGTCGTCATTTCTTGGGAGGGCACCCGCGCTGCGGGCGGGGGTGACCCAAGCGTCCTTCTCGGGGACCAGGTGATCCTCGTTCTTGAGCCGCTCAGTGCAGATGCTGAGTTCAGCGTGTGCATCACGGGTCGCGTCGTGCAGATCGAGCAGCTACGAGACGCCGTGGAGCGCCCATGAACCCGGCAACGCCGGCCGATGACCTGGGAGACGCAGTTGGTGTGGCCGAACTGGACCTCGACACGGCCACAGGGCTCTGGCTCGTGCTCAGCTCCAGCCAAACGATCTACCGGCTCGACCTGGATCGCCGACGACTTCGGCGTGAGCCGGGCCCAATCTCACCCAGAGGTCCGTTCGACAACGAATGGGGTGCCGCTCGTGCGCGTCGAGATCCTCATCGACGAGTTCACGACCCGCGAAACCCGGAGGATCACGGTTGGCCGCAGGCACCTGTACGTGACGGACCCAATGGGGGGCATGGCGGACTTCCGCTGGTGGCTGCAGAGAGTGACCGAGCGCATTCAACGAACGGCGCCGTGACAGTTCTGTAGCAAGAACAGATGTGACCCCCTTCTCGGCTCGAGTCAGCCACGCCGTGGCATCCGAAACATGTCAGCGCTGGCTGACACCCTTCTGGCGTGAGAACCGAATCCGACTCTGCCGACCGGCCTCGCCCGCTCTCGCCCTCCTGGGCACAAGAGGCCGCCGCCCCTGACCTATCTACGACCTGCCACGAAGCGACCTATATCTCCCCGGAGGGTCGGCGACTTCACATGGTGGCCGGCAGCGCGGCAGCGCTTCAGTCAGCGGTTCTACCCCTGATCGCCGTCGCGCAGGCCGACGAATCAGCGGAGGAGGATCCGTTCGAAGCGAAGGACCTTGCCGCGGAAGTCCATCGGGCCACGTCCGAACTGTGTGAACTCCTGTCGGGTCATGACGCGCTGGACGTCATGTCGATGGTCAGGCAGTACCTCGTGCCGCCCGACTTGGCGCTTTGGGTCGAAAGCAGCTCGCAAGTCATCGACTCTTGGGCGTGCGGGGAGGTCGTTGCACTCGCCCTGCTCGGCAACGGACTACCGGAACGGTCAGCTCCCTCGAAAGCTACTGCCCAGATCATCCCGGTTCTCCTACAGGCTGCCGCCCGGGTGGTCCATTTGGCCGTGTTTGCGTCGATGGCAACTCGAGCCGACGCCGTAACCACGACGGCCCTCGACGCCGGGGCAAGCGACGTGGCGTGGCAGTTGCGCAGCTACGAGACGACCGTTCGCGGTCGCCAGTACGTCTCGATCGCCGAGCGAATCAACGAGGCGACCCTCCGCCGCCCCAACGCGGATGTCGCCTGGCGTCAGGTGCTTGGGTTCGACTACTCAGACGTGTTGGCGGTGAGGGGGGCCTTGATCGACGTCCTTGGCGCGGCGCAGGAGGCTACGTTCGACCGCATCGCCGAAGCTGCAACGGCAGACGCCATACCCGATGCGGACACACTCGATGCGGTCCGGGCCGTCTTTCAGAATCCTTCGGTCCTGCACCTGATCACCGTCGATCGGGTGGTGGCCCACACAGGCCTGAGTGCCGAGGCGGTCACCGGCGTCCTCGACCTGTTCAGCATCGCTCCGGATGGCAGGACGTCACTCGAGCTCATCGAAGAGTTCGTCGCTGGCCGCAATCCAATGACTGGTAAGGGGATCCTCAAGGCGCCAGGGCGCGGTTACCTGGTCCTACCTGGCGCCATTGCCCTCGATGAAATTCGCAGAGCCGCCGAGTCGCGCATTGCGAAGGACGTCGCGTGGGTTAAGTACGGCAAGGGTCGCGACAGCGCAGCCGAAGCGCTCGTTGCCGACGCGTTCCAGCAGATGGTCCATGGCCGTGGTGACATGCGCCGCCAGCTGCGCTATCGGGCCGCGTCCCGGCCCGGTCAGACAGTCGACCTGTCCGCGGCCGCGAACAGCGCCGGTGAGGCTGACAGTGCCGAAGCCGACGCGCTCCTGGTGCTCGACGGAGTCGCCCTGTGCATCGAGGTGAAGGCGGGATCAATCAGAACCCCCTCGCGCCAAGGGCGCTCGACACATCTGCGCAGAGACCTAAAGCAGACCGTGCAGTCGGCTGCAGATCAAGCAAACCGGCTCCGGCGCCTCATCACGAGCCATCAGGGTCTGTGGTTGGAAGACGGGAGCTGGCTCGACCTTCCTGAAATCCGCGAGGTGTACAGCATCGTCGTCACTCTGGACGACCTTGGTCCAGCGGGCCTCGACGTCGAAGCTCTGGTGAGAAGCGGAGTGCTGAGCCAGACGACTTTGCCTTGGATCGTCAGCGTTCATGACGTCCTCGTGATCGCCGAACTTCTCGATCGCCCCGAGCACTTCCTGACCTATCTTCGGCGGCGTACCAATCGCGATGCTGCGTTGTGGGTGACTGCTGTCGACGAACTCGACATCGTGATGTGGTTCATCGGAGGTGGCTTTTATTTCGAGGCGGACCCTGATCGCCTGCACGGCGACCACCCTGGCGGTCGCCCGCCGACTGCAAAGGACCGGCGCACGTACGCCGAGCAAGGGCGCACCATCGTTGGCACCTTCACCGACCCACTCGACGCTTGGTACTACCACCGTGAAGGCAGTTCTTCCGCACCCGCTGACCGACCGATCCGCGACATCAACGAGTTCGTGCAAGGCCTGATCGACCAGATGACCGCGCACGAAGCGCCGGGATGGTGGCGCTCGAGTGCAGACCTGGACGGCTACTCGGCGCGCGCCCAAGCCGACATCGCTCGCCACGTCGCGGGGACATTGCGATTGTCGGCGAGGGACGGGAAGTTTCACACGTACGCGAGCGGCGGAACCGACGATTCCGGCCGATGGCTCTTCATCTTCGCGACTGGACCGGACTCGGCGCGGAACATCGATCATTTGCGCGAGTACCTGCGTGCAAAGAAGCATCTCGAACACGCCGACCGTGCCATGGCCTTCTTCCTCGGCACAGACGGAGCGCCGCGCCTCACCATCTGGATGGCGGACCCGCCCGCCCCTGATCAGGAGTTGGATCGCCTCGCGCGAGCGATGCGACTCGTTCCACCGGACCGCACACCTCGCGTCATTCCACCCCACGCAAAGCCCGGCGCCGCGCGCAGCACTCGGAAGAAGCGCCGCAAACGATGAGGCCGACGTCCGTGGCCCCATCTGGTGCCTTGGTCGAGCGCAGCGCCCGAACCACGGGCGAGACGGCTGGACCTTCCACCCCCTCGGTTGGGAGGGGCAGGGCGGCGGCCTGTCGTAGTGCGCAGCGATAGCCTCACCTCAACATGACTGCACCAACTCGGCCGGTTCAAAGTTTCGGCGGCTGGAACCTGATGGTGAAGGGGTTGCGATGACCACCGCCATCGACTCTGACCTCCAGAGTTGGCTAAGCCTCCAGGAAGACGACTGGCCGACATTGCTGGTAGGCAACGGCCTGAGCATCAACCTCTGGGCCGGCTTCAGCTATTCCAGCCTCTACCAGAGCGCGGCACTGACGACGGCCGCGCAATCCATCTTCAATGAACTCGGCACAACAAACTTCGAGCAGTGTCTCGAGTGCCTGCACCATGCGAACATCGCGCTCAGCGCACTAAACGAGTCCACCGCCAAGGTGGACCAGACCTACGAAGACGTCCGTGACGCCCTTTTCACGGCCGTCGGCCTGGTCCACGTGCCCTGGGAGCGATTCCCCCAGGACGCACACGACGCGCTGGCCGTGGCCATCAACGGATACGACGCCGTCTTCACCACCAACTACGACCTGAGCCTGTACTGGAGCCAGATGCAGACCACGAAGGTGGTCGACATCGTCGACTACTTCTGGGCGGCGGGCCACCAGTTCGACCCCGCCGACACCGCCGTGCGGAGCAGTCGGTCAACCCGGATGCACTACCTGCACGGCGGCATCCACCTCTGGCAGGACAACCAGACGGGCGAGAACGGGAAGTGGACCAGCGGCAGAGGCCGACTACTCGACATCCAGGGCAAGTACGGACCGGGCATCGATCGACGCCCACTCTTCGTCAGCGAAGGCACCGCCGCCGCGAAGGCGCGCACCATCAGGCAGTCGACCTACCTGTCTTTCTGTCTGGAGCAGTTGCGGATGGACGACAAGCCAACGGTCGTTTTCGGACAGTCACTCGCGGATCAGGATCGTCACGTCGTAGCGGCACTCATGCACGGACCGACGCGGCGGATCGCGGTCTCGATGTACCCGACAACGGACGACGCTGCTGTCATCGCCGAGAAGGCGCGGATCCTCGGGGCGCTCGGCCGTCACAAGGTCGAGTTCTTCGACTCGACCTCGTACCCAATCGGAGCTCCGTCCTTGCTCATCCCGGCACCATGACTTGAACCGAAGCTCGCTCCAGGCGTTTGAATCCGGCATCCATGTCTGTTGCGGCCCGGCCGCGTGCGGGCGCGGAGGCGCGGGCTGGCAGCCCGCGGTACGGGTCGTAGACCACGACGGACCAGAAGTTGTTAACGGGCGAGTTCGCGGGGCGCTCTCGGTGCTCAAGCTCCAATTCGCGGCCACACCGATGAATACACTGCCCGAAGCGCGGCTGGCCTTGGCTCGACCGTAGTTGCCAGTTGGAACTCATCGCAGTGCGGAAGGGCTGGTAGCGGGATGCGGTTTGCAGGAGTGGACATCCCACCAGAACTCGTGTTCGCGCACGCCGACGGGGACGTGGTTTTTTTCGTGGGCGCCGGCGCTTCGATGGCCAGCCCGACGAACCTGCCCAACTTCACGGAGCTGGTGAAGCGAGTCGCTCAACGCACCGGAGCGGAAGAGCCGACCAAGCGGGCGCTCAAGGCGCCCGACGTGTGTCTGGGACGGCTTGTTCGACCCGGGGTCGACGTGCATGGCCTCGTTGCCCAGGAGATACGGGGCCGGCACCGCAATGCCCTGCACGACGCCATAGCGACGCTGGCGGCCGCACCCGGCACGCCCCGAATCGTGACCACGAACTACGACAACCACCTGCATAGCTCGCTGAGGGCGATCGGTGCCAAGCACTCGGTCTTCGAAGCCCCGGCAATGCCCGCCGGAGGCGACTTCGAGGGACTCGTGCACCTACATGGTCGACTCGGACAACCCCCGCGACGATTGATCGTCACAGACGCCGACTTCGGCCGCGCATACGTGACGCAGGGCTGGGCCCCCGCCTTCCTGCGGGAAGTGTTCGCCGAGTTCGTCGTTCTGTTCGTGGGCTACAGCCACGACGACCGCATGATGGAGTACCTCGCGAAGGGCTTGTCATCGAAGACCCGAGAGCGGTACATCCTCATCGACCGCGACAAGGCCAAGAAGTGGGCTGGCCTCGGGATCCGGCCGATCCTCTACACGCGTGACCAACACTCGATGGTCACCGCCACCCTCGAGCGCTGGGGCGCCTGGGCCCGGGATACACCGTTTGATCGCGCGCAGCGAATCCGGCGCCTCGCCGGCGAGACGCCGCCCGCCGACCCGGACGAAGACGACTTTCTTGTGGTCTCGCTCGACGACGAACGCCTGGCCAAGGAGGTTTGCGCCGTCGCCAAGGGCGATGAGTGGATCGACTGGATGGCTCGGCAACTGCCGTTCAAGAAGCTTGCTGGTACTGAAGACGCGGCGGTGGACGACCGTGTCCTGAGCCATGTGGCGAACTGGGCTGCGCAGGCCGGTGTCGGGACCGAGGCCTTCCGGCACCTCGACCAGGCGCTACGAGACACACCCGGTCCGGTGCACCCGATGTTCGTGTCTGCGGTCCTCCGGCGGATCACGTTTGAGCAAGTCGACGACGAGCAGCGCTCCCATTGGCTTCGGTGGGTCTTGGACTACGCCGTCGGCCAGCATGGGGCCGAACTCCAATGGCTGTGGGGGTCGGAAGTCAACCTCACCTGGCCGGACACGATGCTCCTGTTGAACCACCTGGCCAACCAGTGGCGGCCGAGCACCGGCTCGGGCTTCTGGGCGCTTCGATCGCCGCGTCTCGCCTCGGGCGGTGGACTCGAAGCTGGGATGCGTAGGCTGCTCGCCGTTCCGTCGCAGCCCGACAAGAGCCGCGAACTGTTGAGCTGGCTTACCGCCTACCTCGAGCAGGCCCATCGTCGCGTCACCTCGGCCGGCCGTTCGTTCGACCCCTGGTCCTACGCCCGGTCGTCGATCGCACCACATGAACAAGACCGGCGCGCCCCCAGCGAGCCCGAGCAGGTCCTGGTCGATCTCGGACGCGATGGGCTCGCGCAGATCGGGGCTGTAGCCCCTGAACTGGCTGACGCCGTCCGGGGACTCTGGTTCGACAGTCCAGCGCCGCTACTCCGACGGCTCGCGATCGACAACCTGTGGAAGGCAGCAGAACCACCCGCTGGGGTCAAGGTCTCGTTCGTGCTCGCGCGCCGGATGCTGTTCGACAATGAGGTCCGCCACGAGGTCTACGGGTTGCTTGCCTCGGCCGTGCCGGACTTGCCCGGCGATGAGTTCGACGATCTCGTACAGGCGGCGTCGGTGGGCCCAGAATTGAGCGCCGTTCGTCACGACGACCCCACGGTCGCTGTGAGGTACCGCGACCGCGCGGCGTTCGAGCTGCTGCATTGGCTCGTGAAGTACCGGCCCGGCGCCGCGGCGCCCCCAGCGCTGGCCGAGATCGAGCGGAGATTTCCGGAGTGGGAGCCAAGCCCACATCCCGACCTGTCTCGCTATACGGAGACCGGGTCGCGCAGCATCGAGGACGACTGGCCATGGGCGCCGCTCGAGTTCCACCAGATGCTCGCGGACGATGCGGGATCTGCCATCGCGCGACTCGGGTCCGAGCTGCCTGATGACGTGGAACGGGGATGGTGGGGAGCTGGCAGCATGCTCGAGCGCGTGGTCGGAGAGTGGCCGGATGACGGCTTCGTCATCTGGGATGCCTTGGCCCGTGTGGAAGTCCGGGAGTGTGTGATCCTCGGCTGGTCCACTGCACCGCTGGATGAGTCGCAGATGGATCGCGTGGCAGCAGTACTGAGCGCCGGGGACCTTGGAGGGCTCGCCGGTCCCGTTGCGCGACTCCTGCACCCGTGGACGAGTGACACTGCGCTGAGCCGGCGCTGGGTTCACCGAGGTGACGGTCGGGGGTTGGCGCGTCGCGCGGCCACGATGGTTGATGACACTGAGAGCCTCAGTGGCGCCACGGACCTCCATTCAGCGGCAATCAACAGTGCCCCAGGGGTGCTGGTCGATTTTTGGATCGATGTGGCCGTGGACGACGCGCGAACCGGCACCTACCCGGGGGGCGGCCTGTCCTCGGAGGTCGTGTCAGCACTTGAAGATCTGCTGGCAACGCATTCGCGGCTCGCCAGGGCGTCACTGCTGCGTCAGTTGAACTTCCTCTACCGCGCTGATCCGGCGTGGACAGCAATGCACCTACTGGCCACCATCGATCCGAACAAACTTCCGTGGCCCCAGGTCGAAGAAGCCTGGGGGATTCTCCTCCACGGTCAATTCAGCGAGGACCTCCTGCAGTCCGGGCTCCGCGAGTGGATACCTGTCTGCGCCCGGCGGGTCGGCCAAGGTTCGGAGATCACCGGCGACCTGATGCGACTTGCCGCTGTCGTGGCAGTCCACAGCACCATGGACGACGCCGAGCGGCTGTCGTGGCTGACCGCGCTGGTGGCCAATGCGACTACTGATGCCGTCGTTCAGTGGTCAGCGGAGGTGGGGGAGCTTGTCGAGGATCTTGAGCCCGCCGCACGTGCCTCACTGTGGGGAAGGTGGATGAAGCCGTACATCGCACTTCGCGTGGGCGGTGCACCTCGACTGCTGGAGGCTCCGGAGATCACCGCAATGCTCGGGTGGCTCGGAGGTCTCGACGCGGCCGTGAACGTCCGTGAGGGAGTGGACCTCCTGCTACGGACCTCGGTCGGCATCAGTTCGGAGACTGGCTCATGGCGGCAGGTCGATGTGCCGCCAGAAGCGCTCGAGGTTGCACCCGGCGAGTGGGCGCGTCTGCTCGCAGGGCTCCTTTCCGCGACGGCACACCCCCTGGCGCCGGGCGTCGCGCACTGGGCGTCGGGTGCACACACCACGCTGCGCGCATTGGGCGCTGATCAAGTCAGCATGGCGACGATCCGATCAGAGTTCTTCCGACTGACCGGCAACGACCTGGACGAACGAACCGCATAGCCACTGGAGTTTCAACCGGTGCCGTGGCTCGGAGGCGGACGGGTTCTGCGCCTCGTTGACCGGCACGCGCACCTCAAGTCGCCGGGGGCAGGGGCATCGCCTCGGTGCGCCGTCACCGCGTAGCCGCTTGACGACCGCCTGTTCGCGCGTCGCCCAACCCGAGCAGCCGCGACAACGTCGTCGCGCGGTGATTGCGCTCGTCGGGACCCGGAAAACCGTTCATGGTGAGTGAGGCGGGCCTGCCGCACTCAGAAGCATTCCGGGAACGCAGAAAAGTCATTCCCGCATCCCCGGCTCACGCCATCCGTACCTGCAACGAAGCTGCTGGTACGGATTAGAACATTGATCACCCAGAGGCCCGGGTGATGCGGAGTTTAATGGGTGGAACGCTCGGGACAACTTTCGTGTAGCTCGCGCCGCCCGCTCCGTGAGTGGGGCGCGCCATGGATACCTGCCAGGTGGCGACACGCTGCCCGTCGCGGACTCGTCGCACGCTGGCTCGGCGCTCCGGCGCCGCGGCACTTGCACGCGCAAGAGGCGACACGGATGGCGAGACGCCGGCTTCGGGGCCGATGAGCCACACGGTCGACGAAGAATGGCGACGCCGTCGGCCCCAGTTGACGTCCTCGCGTGCGTTCAGGCGCTCCGGCGCCACCAGGAGCCGCGCCCCGTTCGCGTAGGTGGATTCCAGGGAGGTCCCTCCAGTCGAGGACCGGAGATGACCAGACCCGATTCGGGGTCGACGACGAACGAGTCCGGATCGCCCGCGAGAAGGTCGCCCGTACAGTGGATGCCTGCTGCGCTCACCTCGACGACGCGCAAGTCATCGACAGCCAGTCGCGGCGATTGCCACGCGACTCCGTCCGCGCCCAGCGCGACGATGTCGATGAACCGCACGAGGAGCAGCAAGGAGGTCTCTGCAGAAGCCACAACCTGGTGAACCTGGTTGTGCGCGATCACGGCGCCGTCCGCCGGGGAGTCCACATTGACGAGGTACGCGAGTCCATCGACGACGACACACAGGCGTTCTGGCGCGGGCGTCGCGAAGACACCGGACTCGACTCCAAGTCCGCCGGCCGCGAACATGCCTATCCACTCGGGCGAATGTGCAGGCTGCACTCGGACTATGCGCGGCGGACCCCAGCGCGAGACGAACTCGTCCTGGAGATCGCCATCGCGATCAAATGCGTACACCGGCCGGCGCCAGTCGCCGTCAGCCGGAAACTCCGGGTCAACCTCCGCCTCGAATGCAGCAGAGAAGCCCAGTCGATCGAAGCCGTTCGCGCCCGTCATGCCCTACGCGTCCTCGACCGGTTCGAGGTGAACCTCCAGAGACCTCGCCGAGAACCGCAGCCGGGTGTTCACAGTGTTGAGCGAGAACTCGTTGCTCGATGACAGGTAGTCCAGAGCGCCGACCTGCCCACGCACCTCGATTGGCGTCCCGAGGAGGTCGTCGTCGTCCTCCCACGCGTGCACCAGGACTTCGCGGAAGCTCAAGACGGCAACTGGCGTGGCGCGTGCTTCCGGTGGTGTCCATTGGGGGTCGTCGTAGACGAAGCGCAGCGTCAGCGTCGGAATCTGCACCTGGTAGTCGAACCCGATGAACCGCATGTCGTGCAGGCGCACCCACATGCCCGCCTCGGTTTGGAACTCGTACAGCGTGAAGTCGCGGCGCACCAGGCTCGCGGCGGCGACTCCCGTGAACGCGACAGGTGCCTGATCAGCGGCGGCCGATGGTGGCCCACTCGCCCCCACAGGTTCTGAATTCCGCATGGAGAGTGCCACGGGGGAACGCTATAGGGCCTGTGACGTATCGGACGCGTGGTTTGTCTACGCCTCATGACCGGCCCAGACGCCAGGCGCTGATCGGGTCGCGGAGGCTCGGCACCCACGGGCGTCAGCGGGGGGTCTCCCGTTTCCTCAACGGCCTTGGCCGCCGACCTCGTGCGGCACCCTGGTCCACATGGACCTCGGCGCGGAGCGTGGCGTTCGTCGAGGTGCGGGTCGGGGACGGTGTCCCGGTCCGCTGGGAGGAGGACCCCGCGCTCGGGTTCGTGACCGACGGCGGCGACGGCGGCGTGTGGGCCCCGGCCACCCGGGGCAAGGAGCCAGTCGACGACGTCGCCGCGTTCGACTCCATCGAGGCGATGTACCCGAACGGTGACTCCGCCAGCGGCAACGTGTGCGTCCTCCGGTCGACGAAGGCCGGCGTGGACGGGCTCCAGTTCTCGGCCGGGTGGGGCGACGGCGGCTACCCGACCATCGTCGGCTACGACGCGGCCGGCCAGGAGGTCAGCGTCGTGTCGCACGGGCTGATCGTCCCGTGGGCGCTCAGCGGGCTTCCGGGCACTCCGCCGTCGGGCGAGGACCTCTGATGCTGGCGGATGCGTTCCCGGTCATCGATCGTCGCCGGTTCGACGTCGGTCCGTGACCCAGGACCGGCACACTCGAGCCGTGCCAGCGCCTATCGCCCCTCCTGTGGCAGCACTGCCGTCCGCGCCCCAGTGGGCGCGCTGGCTCCGACCCGTGGCAGTCGTCGGTATCGCGCTCGGAGCCGTCGTCGTCGCGCTGATGGCGCTCGTCCTCATGGTGGTGGGGATGTCTGACCCCGCGGTGCCGTGGGTGGGGCTCACGCCCGGCGCCGACGGCGCGCCGAACCTCGTCGTCCAGCGGGAAGGCGCCCGGGGCGTGACGGAGGTGTCGCTCGAGGCCGAGACATCCTTCGACGTTCTGTGGTCGGTCGAGCGGGTGTCCGACGAGGTGTGGGACGGCGTCATCCCCGTTGGCGGCGTCCCGCGAGGCTTCGAGGAGCGCGTCCCGGCGGGTACGGAGTCGTTCCCGGCCGGCTCCACCATCGTCGTGACCAACGGCTGCTACGGGTCGTACGTCACGATGCCGCGGGGCGCGTTGACTCCCGGCGCAATCACGACCGACGACGGTGTGCTCGACGTCGACGAGTTCTCTGCCGACGGCAGTGCATTCAGCTCGTGCGGCCCGGATGACCTGAAGACTCCGCTCGCGATTGCCGGCGGCGGCGTGGTTCTCCTCCTCGGGGGCATCGTCCTGCTGGTGGCGACCGCGCGACGTCGCGTCACCTGACGCACGGGACGCGCTCCCGACGAGCCGCCTCGGCTCAGTCGTGGCTAGGCTCGAGCTGTCCACCCAGCGACGGTCGGGGAGAAGCCATGGGACGCCTGCACATCGACCTGTTCGTCACGCTCGACGGCGTCGCGCAGGCGCCGGGTGCCCCGGAGGAGGACCAGTCGGACGGGTTCCCGTTCGGCGGGTGGCAGGCGCCGCTGATGGACGACCTCGTCGGCCAGAAGGTCACCGACGGCATCGCCCAGATGGACGCGCTCCTGCTCGGTCGCAAGACCTACGACATCTTCGCGGCGTACTGGCCGCACCAGGGCAACGAGATCGGGCGCCAGCTCAACGCGGTGCCCAAGTACGTGGCGAGTCGCGGGACGCCGGAGCTCGGCTGGGCGGACTCGACGCTGCTCGGCGGCGACCTCGTCGCCGAGGTCGGGGCTGTCCGCGACCGGCACGAGAACACGCACGTGATCGGCAGCGTCGACCTCGTCCAGACCCTGCTCGCCGAGCGGTTGTTCGACGTGCTGACGCTGTGGGTCTACCCGATCGTGCTCGGGCAGGGGAAGAAGGTGTTCCCCGACGGGGCACGGGCGTCCGGCCTCACGCTGATCGAACTGCCGCAGGCGGGGAGCTCAGGTGCGGTCATGCTGCGGTACGCACCGACGGGCGCCGATCCGGAGACCGGTGACATGACGGTGGAGGACGAAGCGAGCTGAGCTCACGCCTCCCGGTGCCCGACGAACCGGGCGGCGAGGTCCTCGGACCCCCGGGCGAGCAGCGTCACGTCGGCGCCGACGAGCACGAAGGACGCACCGGCGTCGGCGTACGCATGCGCCAGGTCCGGGTCGAACGCGTTGACGCCCACCGGCTTGCCCGCCGCGCGGACGGCGTCGAAGACGCGGTGGACGGCGGCGACCACGTCGGGATGACTTTGCTGACCGAGCAGCCCCATCGAGGCGGCGAGGTCGGCCGGCCCGACGAAGACGGCGTCGACCCCGTCGGTCGCGGCGATCTCGCCCGCAGTCTCGACCCCGGAGATCGTCTCGACCTGCACGACGAGGGACACGTGGTCGTCGGCGCCCTGGACGTACCCCTCGACGCGGTTCCACCGTCCTGAGCGGGCCAGCGCCGAGCCGACGCCGCGGACCCCGTGCGGGGGGTACCGCACCGCCGCGACCGCGGCCCGGGCCTCCTCCGCGGAGGACACCATGGGCACCACGAGGCTCTGCGCTCCCAGGTCGAGGACCTGCTTGATCGCGACGGGGTCACCGCTGGGCACGCGCACGACGGCCGTCACCGGGTAGCCGCCGACGGCCTGCAGCTGCGCGAGCACCGATTCCAGGGTGTTGGGCGAGTGCTCCATGTCGATCAGCACGCAGTCCAGGCCCGAGCCCGCGCAGATCTCCGCGACGAGCGCGCTGCCCGAGCAGACCCACATGCCGACGAGCGGGCGGTCGGCCGCGGCGAGCGCGTCGCGGAAGGTCGGGGTCAGGTGAAGCGGCATGTGATCGTCCCCAGGTCGCGGTAGTCGGCCAGCAGGGTGTCGCCCGGCTGGACCCAGATCGGGCGGGTGAACGAGCCCGCGAGGACGAGCTCGCCGGCCGCGAGGTGGTCGCCGTGCTGCGCCAGCTTGTTCGCCAGCCACGCGACCCCGGTCGCCGGGTGGCCGAGCACGGCGCTCGCGACGCCGGACTCCTCGACGACCCCGTTGCGGTGGAGCACCGCGGCGACCCAGGGCAGGTCGACGTCGTCGGGCCGCGCGGTCGTGTCCCCGACGACCATCGCGCCCATCGCGGCGTTGTCGCTGATGGTGTCGACGATCGTGCGGCCCTCGAGCTCGATGCGGGACGAGAGGATCTCGAGCGCGGGCACCACGTGCTCGGTGGCGCGCAGGACGTCGGCCAGGGTCACGTCCGGACCCTCGAGCGGCTCGGCCAGGCGGAAGGCGAGCTCGACCTCGACGCGAACGCTCGAGAACCGGCCGTGCTCGATGACCGACCCGCTCGCGTAGACCATGTCGTCGAAGATGGCGCCGTAGTCGGGCTCGTCGATGCCGGTCGCGACCTGCATGACCTTCGACGTCAGGCCGATCTTGTGGCCCACGGGTCGCCGCCCGGCGGCCACGGCTCGCCGTCGCCACTCGCCCTGCACGGCGTACGCGTCGTCGACCGTCATGCCGGGGTGGCGCGCGGTGAGCAGCGGCACCATGGTCCGGTCCCGCTCCGCCCCGGCGAGCTCGTCGGCGATCGCGACGAGCGTCGCCGCGTGCATCGGGCTCACAGCTGGTGACCCAGCTTGTACTCGCCCTGCTTCCAGCTCGGCAGCTCGTCCTCGTCCTTGCGCGTGTAGGAGAAGCCGTCCGCCCCGATGGTCACGGCCATCTCGCTGGTGTCCGTGCGGGCGACGACAGGCTGCGGGCTGCCGTCCAGGTCGAGGACCAGCGACGCCTCGGTGTACCAGGAGGGGACCACGGGGTTGCCCCACCAGTCGCGGCGCTGGTTGTCGTGGACGTCCCACGTGACCACCGGGTTGTCCGGGTCGCCCGTGTAGTAGTCCTGCGTGTAGATCTCG
>NZ_QWKP01000022.1 GCF_003470205.1 Cellulomonas rhizosphaerae | reverse complement strand
GCGCTCGCACGGACGAACGCCGCGTACTGCTCGGCCTCGGTGCGCAGCGCTGCCACCTCGGCGGCGACCCGCTGCTGCAGGGCTGCGGCCTCGCGCTCGGCGGCGGCACGGGTGCTGTCGGCGAACTCCTGCGCGGACGCGCGCAGCGAGGTGGTCTCGTCGGCCGCCTGCTGCCGCGCCGCGGCGATCTCGGCGGCGGCCTGCGAGCGCTGGTCGGCGACCTGCCGCTCGGCGTCCCCGCGCAGCGCGGCGACCTCGGCCTCGACCTGCTGGCGCAGGGCGGTCGTGTCGGCGTCCGCGTTCTGGCGCAGGTCCTGGTCGTAGCGGTCGGCGGCCTCGCGCTGCGCGGTCGTCTCCGACTCCGCGCGGCTACGCAGCTCGGCCGCGGTGCGCTCGGTCGCGACGCGCAGCTGTGTGGCCTCGTGCTCGACGCTCGCGCGAAGCGTGCCGAGCTCGCGCTCGAGCGACGTGCGGCGCTCGCTCTCCTCGGTCGTGATCGCGGACTGGATGCGCGCGGCCTCGCGCTCGGCCGAGCTGACGAGCTCCTCGGCACGGCGCTGGGCGGCCGTGGTGTTGCTCTCCGACTCGGTCGCGGCCGTCGTGCGCACCTCCTCCGCCTCGCGGCGGGCGGTGGCGATCAGCTCGGCGACCTCGTTCTCCGCGCGGGCACGCAGCTGGCCGGCGGAGAGCTTCGCGCGGGCCAGGGCGTCGGCCGCCTGGGCGTTGGCCTGCGAGACGACGTCGGAGGACTGCTCCTCCGCCGAGCGCAGGAGCTGCTCGATCCGCGAGCCGAGCCCGGAGTAGGTGGGCCGCTCGGCCTCGCGGAGCTGGCGGTGGGCCTCGGAGAGCTCCCCGGCGGCCTGCATGGCCTTGGAGTCGAGAGCCTCGACCTGGCCGCGGGCTTCGGCGAGGGCGCTCTCGAGCGCCTCGAGGCGTGCGTCGACGGCCTCCCGCTCGTATCCGCGGAAGTTCACGACAGGGAAGGTGGGTCGGGCGTCAGGCACGAGCGATCCTCCAGTGCGGGGGCTCCACGCGGGCGACCTCGGCCGAGGTGCACGACGAACGGTCGGAGCCCGCGGGCCAGGATACGCGGATCTCATCCCGTCCTGACCCCCCCCGAACGACCCTCGTCCCAGGTCCGGGATGTCGGCCTCGTTCGGGATCGCGCCGCTCCTCTGCCTATCCTGGTGGTTCTTGTCCCGAGAGGATCCTGCGTGCCCAAGCGAGTGATCACGGCCGCCGTCGGCGTCGCCGGACTGGTCGTCATCGGCCTCGGGGTCGCCTCGGCGACCGTGTGGCGTGCCGATGACGTCCTCGTGGCGACCGCCACGACGACCGACCACCTGATCGTCACCGACCCCGGAGTGCTCGAGCTCGGGGGCGACCCCGTCACCATCCGCGCGACGACGAGCAGCGGTGACCCCGTCGTGCTCGCGATCGGCCGCGACACCGACGTGGCGGGCTGGGTCGGCACCGATGCGCACACCCAGGTGAGCGGGTTGGCCGGGTGGCACGAGCTGGACACCACTGCGGTCGCCGCGGACCCGTCGGCCTCTGCGTCCCCCTCCGCCTCGCCCTCGCCCTCGGCGTCAGCGTCAGCGTCAGCCAAGCCGAGCGCGTCGGCCACCGCCGCCCCGTCGGACGAGACCGACGACTCCGCCGCCGCGGACCCCACGGACTCCGACCTCTGGGTCGCCCAGGCCACGGGCGACGGCAGCGCGCGCCTCGTCTGGCCCACGCAGCCCGGGCGCTGGAGCCTGCTCGTCGCCGGTACCGGCGACTCGGCCCCGACGCTCTCGCTGTCCTGGCCCCGCGTGGTGACCACGCCGTGGCTGTGGCCGTTGGTGATCCTGGGTGCGCTGCTGGCGCTGGCCGCAGCCGCGCTGCTCGCTCGCGACTGGAACCGCAGGCGCACCGGCACCGAGGAGCCCGAGTGGCACCCGGTGACGACGGGCGCGATGGCGACCGTCGGCGAGGGCGGCGCGCTCACCCGACGCCAGATCCGCGAGGCCGAGCTGGCCCGCGCGGCACGGCCCCGGACCGGCGCGGTCCCGCGCGTCACCGCCCCGGACGGGCCGGGCGGACCCACGCCCGAGGCCTCCGAGAACGAGACGGTCGTCCTGCGCGCGGTCCCGCCGGCCGATGCCCCCGCCGGCGCTCGGCCCTCCGTCGCCGAACCCGCTGCGAGCCCGACGGCGCCCCCGGGCGCCCCGACGCGCGCCGTCCCGACCCGCCGCGCGCTGCGCACGGGTGCCA
>NZ_QWKP01000219.1 GCF_003470205.1 Cellulomonas rhizosphaerae | reverse complement strand
ACGAGGGCGCGCCGAACGACGGGCCGTGGGGCACTCACGACGAGCCCGCGCCGAACGACGGGCCGTGGGGCACTCACGACGAGCCCGGCACGCAGAACCCGATCCCGGCTGGCAACCACGACGAGCCCGGCACGCAGAACCCGATTCCCTCGGGCAACCACGGCACGACTGTCACACCGCCGACCGGAGGCAAGACCCACGAGCCGACTACCGGTGGCAAGTCCACTTCGGGCAAGACCAACACGGGCAAGACCAACACGGGCAACGCCAACACGTCGAACAGCTCCGGCAACACCGTCACGTCGAACAACCGTGGCCAGTCGGTCGACGACCAGGGCCAGTGGCAGAACACTCCCGTGGCAGGTGCTGCGGGAGGCGAGTCGCTGGACACGTGCGGCACGGCGATGAACACGGCTGGGATGAACGCGGCCGCGGTGCAGCCCGGTGGTCAGCTGGCCCAGACCGGCGTGAGCGACTCGGCTCTCCTGCTGGCCGCACTCGGCATGGGCGGCCTGGGCGCGGGCATCGCCCTCGCGGTCGGCCGACGCCAGCAGCCGCAGCAGATCGCCAGCTGAGAAGGTTCATCAACGCGAGGGGCCACAGGCGGTGGCCCCTCGCGTCATGCGTGGCCCAGCCGTCCTCGTTCGCTGTCGCGGCGGCCTGCAACGTCCGCAGGGATCACCCGTCGGTAGTGACCGACGCCGCCGCCGATCCGCCAGGTGCTGTCGGCTCCGGCTCGCCGCTGCATCCGCGGAACAGCATCGAGCCGACGAACACGATGAGCGCCACACCGAGAATCGTGAACTTCCTCCGGACTGTGCGCCACACGGCGTCGTTCCCGGTCCGCTGGTCGTCTCCCATCGTCGGACCGTAGCGATGAGCGCGGCCCGACGCGCGCCACACCTGCCGATGGCGGGACGGGCCTCGCGCGTCAGGCGGCGGTGGGCCGCGCCACCAGGCGGCCGTCCAGCAGGTGCGCGGTGGCATCCACGGCCCCCAGCGTGGACTCGTCGTGCGAGACCAGCAGGGTCGCGGCGTCGAACCTGCGTGCCAACGACGTGACCAGCGCGATGATCTCGACACCGCGCTCGTGGTCCAGGGCCGAGGTGGGCTCGTCCACGAGCAGCACGTGCGGTTCGCCGACGAACGCCCGCGCGATGGCGACGCGCTGCCGCTGCCCGCCGGACAGCGTGCCGGGCCGCTTGTGCGCCCACGGCCCGAGGCCGACGGCGTCCAGCATCTCGAGCGCCCGGTCCCGGACCGAGGAGGACCGGCGCCCGCGCAGGTGTGCCAGCAGCTCCAGCTGCTCGAGCGCGGTCAGGGACGGGATCAGCTGCGGCTGCTGGAACACGAACCCGATCCGCTCGAGGCGCATGGTCGTCGCTGCGTCGCGCGGGGTCGTCGTCGTGAAGACGGGAGGACTCTCGCCGAAGCTCACGGTGCCGGACGTCGGCGGCGTCAGGCCGCCCGCGACCGCGAGCAGGCTGGACTTCCCTGATCCGGACGGGCCGAGCAGGGCTGTCGTCGTGCCGGACGGGACGGTCAGGCTGACGTCGTCCACGGCCGTGAGCGTGGCGTCGCCGTCGGGGTAGACCAGGGTGACGTTCTCGAGGCGCAGGTCCATGGGGTCTCCGTCAGCGGGCCGCGAGAGCGGCGTGCGGGTCGACGCGGGTGATCTGGGCGATGGCGAGCGCGGCGCCGAGCAGTCCGACGACGACGAGGACGAGCGCGGGCACCAGGGTCGTCGACACCCCGATGGCCACGGGCACGACGGACTGCAGCAGCACGGTGGTGAGCCAGGCCAGTAGCGTCCCGATGCCGACGCCGATGACGAGGATCACGAGCGCCTGGCCCAGGGCATCGCGCAGCAGGTACCGGGTCGAGGCGCCGAGGGCCTTCATGACGGCCACGTCTCCACTGCGGCTGATGGTCCAGACCGTGAAGAACGCGCCGACGACGAGCGCGGCGATGCCCACCAGGAACACGACCATCAGAAGCAGCGATCCGTGCTCGGAGGCGTACGAGCTGATGGCGGACAGGGATGCGCGCGCGGTCTGGGTGACGGTGCCGATGTCGTCGTCGGCGGCAGCGAGGGCGGCGTCGTCGGCTCCGCTCGTGGTCAGGGCGACGACGGTCGCGACCGTCGTGGGGTCGGAGCCCGGCGCGAGGTGGGCGCCCAGCTCCTGCCAGTCGGCCAGGCTCGTCCACATCACGGGTGTGTGGGCGTAGGCGGCGGTGACATCGAGGACGCTGCTCACCGTGACGGTGAGCGTGCCGATCGACAGCGTGTCGCCGGCGCTGGCGCCCAGGGCATCGGCAGCGCCCGACGAGAGGAGCGCGCTCCCGTCGGCGACGTCCACGTCGCCCGAACCCTCGGGCAGGAGCCCCGAGGCGGGCTCGATGCCGAACGCGGTGACCGCGGCGGTCGTCGTCGTCGACGTGGCCCGCACCTGGGCGATCCCCAGCGGTTGCGCGGAGCTCACCCCGTCGACCTTGCCCCACGCCTCCCACTGCTGCTGCTCCACCTGCGACCCGGTGAACGTCGGCCCGCCGCCCGGGCCGGACGGCGGGGCGTCGGCCGCCACGGTGAACGCCAGGTGGTCGGCGGGCAGGCTCGTGATCGCGGACGTGGAGTCCTCGCCCAGCCCGCGTGTCAGCGACGCGAGAAACACCACCAGGTAGGTGATGAGCACGATGACCGTCGACATGAGCAGGAATCGCCCGCGGGCGAACCGCAGGTCACGCAGCGCGACGAACATGGGGCTCCCCGAGGTGCACGGTCAGTGACCCCACCCTGCACCGTCAGGACGCCGGGCGCACCGCGCCACGCGTGGTGGGGAGCTCAGCGGCGCAGCCAGCGCCGCGCCGAGGCCCACACCGGTGCGCCGTTGCGGTCGCGGGCGGCCGCCAGGACGTCGTCGAGAGGGTGCGGGAGGGTCACGACGAGCGCCTCGGCGTCGACGTCGAGCAGGTCGCGCGCGACGATCTCGCCGTCGAGGGCCCGGCGGATCCGGTACTCGAATCCGGCCTCGGTCCCGCCGTCGACCACGGCGTACCCCGGAGCCTCCCGGGTGCCCGGCCGCGGCAGGAACCCGAGCCCGTGGGTCTCCCGCCAGGCGGGCAGCAGCCAGGTCACCAGGTAGCGCTGCAGCACCTCGTCGTCGTCGGTGACGAGCTGGACACCGTTGGAGGCGCCGCGCTCGAAGGCCTCGACGGTCAGGGTGCCCGCGTCGTCGGTGACGACGACGTGGACGTCCTTCCTGCCGATCGCGAACCCGCCGTCCTGCTCGCGCACCCAGCGCTCGCTCTCGCGCGCCAGCCCTGCGACGCGGGGGTCGAGCCGCGCCGTCATCGCAACACGCCCTTCTCGCGCAGCTGCTGCACCGTCAGGGATCGCGTGCCCTCCATGAACTCACCTGGATTCCTCCGCCCGGATGGCCGAACGCCGGCGCGATCTCTCGGACACCGAGCCTGCGGGTCGACGAGCGCTCCTGACCGGCCTACCCGTCGGCAGCGGTGCGCGCTGCTGCGGCGATGTCGAGCAGGGCGTGGTTGCTGAAAACGCGGACGACGGCTCCCAGCAGCTCGGCATCACCCGAGCGTGCCGCTGCGGCGATCCCCCCGAGTCGCTCGGCATGAAGATCGAGCGCCACCTGGGGGCCGTAGAGGTTGACCGCACGCAGGACGTGCAACCGCAGCCGTCTGGCGGTCTCGACCAGGACGCGGTTGCCGCACCGTGACAGGAACAGGTCGGGCACGCTGAGCGCCAGGCGCTCGCCGAGCTCGGGAGCACCATCCACGGACCGGGCGGCGACGGTCCGCTCGACGTCGGTGAGCCACGCGATGTCGCTCGCCTCGAGGTGGGGCGAGGCGGGCGTGGGCGTCGGCGGGCACTGCATCCCGATCGACCCGATGTACCTCAACCACCACGTCGTCCAGCGCCTGGGTCAGCCGTTGCGGTTCGTCGAGCTGGCGCAGGAGGTCAACACCTCCATGCCCGCGTACGTCGTGGACCGCGCGCAGGATCTGCTCGACCAGCGCGGCCAGGATCTGCGCGGCGCGCGCGTCCTGATGCTGGGGGTGACCTACAAGCCCGACATCGCCGACGACCGAGAGTCGCCCGCCGTCCCGCTCGCCGAGGAGCTCATCGCTCGGGGCGCCCGCGTCGAGTACCACGACCCACTCGTGCGTCGGTGGTCGGTGGACGGCGCGAACCGGGTGTCCGACGCCGACCTCGGTCGGGCCCTCGAGGGTGCTGACATCGCGGTCCTCGTCCAGAAGCACGGCGTCTACGACGTCGACGCCCTCGCGCGACGGTCGCGGTTGTTCCTCGACACGTCGGGTACGGCGACCGAGGCGGTCGCCGAGCGGCTGTGACGGTGTCGGAGCGGGTCAGGACACCTTCGACGATCAGCGCACGGTCAACGTGCTGGTCGACGAGCTCGCCGGAGTCAGGCACGACGCGGAGCTGCCCGTCGGGGTGAAGGTCGCCGAGACCTTGTAGGTGCCACGCTTGAGCTTCGGCAGCACGACCGTGACGCGGTTCTTCGACGTCGGGACCATCTTCACGCTGACCGCCTTCGAGCCGTAGCGCACCTTGACGGTGCCGCGCGGCCCGACCTGGCCGGTGACCTTGACGACGACCTTCGCGCGCGAGGATGTGCGGACCGAGCGGTCCACCAGGGTCGCGCTGACGGTCGGGCGGATTCGTGGGACGAGACCGGTCACCAGGTCGAAAGTCGTGGACTCGTACCCGGGGCGAGAGACGACGACGTGCGCGCGAATCCGCTTGGACGTGTCAGACAGCGAGAGCTTGTAGGACGCCGACCGGTTGTCGGAGGAGGTGATGGTGCCTTGTGTCCACGTGTACGTGAACCGGACCCCGGGCGAGTTCCAGGTCCCGGGATCGACCTTCAGCGTGGAGCCGACGCGGACGGCCCCGGTGAGTCGAGGGGCGACCAGTGCACGAGGCGCGGCGCCCGGAGTCACCCAGACGGAGTCCGTCGCCTCCGCTGTCTCGTGTCCTGCCAGAACGCTGCGGACGACGAGCTGGACGTAGGTGTCGACCTCGCCGGGGCCGAGGGTGAGCGATGAGCCACGACCGATGATCCGGCCGTTCGACGTCCAGACGTAGCTGGTCGTCGTACCCGACTGCCCCCCGGTCACCTTCGCGTCGAGACGCGACCCGACGCGCGCGGAACCGGTGATCGCGGCCGTCACCGCCGGAGCGGCACCCAGGCTCACAGGTGCCCAGGTCTCTGAGCCGTAGGTACCGTCCAGACGGTTGGGCGCCGATGCTGTGACCACTACCCAGACGTACTTGCCGACATCGTCGGGAGAGACCCGATACGTCGAGCCTGCGGCGTTCGTCGTCACCGTGCCGCGCGCGAGGTCCTCTCCCGAGTGCCAGCTGTAGGTGACAGTGACGTCGTCCTCGCTCCAGGTCGGCGCAGCAAGCGTCAGGACGTCACCGACTGCGGGGGTGCGCTCGATGGTGGGCTTCGCCCCTGTCCTGTACAGCGACTCCCAGACCACGGCGTCGGCGTCTGTCGCCGGCGCCGTGACCGGGACGGCGGCACCGGTCGGCACGACGTGGGCATCGACCTGCCCCAGGCATCCGGCGTCGATGCCCATTCCGCCACTGACGCACACCGTGTACGACGCGCCGGCGCGGAGCCCGTCGATCGAGTAGGACCCGTCGATGCGGTTGTAGGCGACCTGCCTGCGTTCGCCATGGATGGCGCTCGCCACGACCGCCCACCTGGTGTCGCCGCTGACGAGC
Source organism: Cellulomonas rhizosphaerae (assembly GCF_003470205.1). Taxonomy (GTDB): domain Bacteria; phylum Actinomycetota; class Actinomycetes; order Actinomycetales; family Cellulomonadaceae; genus Cellulomonas; species Cellulomonas rhizosphaerae. Next base: position 67,432 of record NZ_QWKP01000219.1, on the reverse strand, counting down.
GGTCGGTCGGCGTAGCGGAGCGTCCCCTCGATCTTGGCGACCGCGTCGAGGGCGACGTCGAGCGTCGTCCCCGCCTGAACCGGTGCTGCGTCGGCATCGAGGTCGGAGGTCGTCCCCTGGGACGTGATCCAGCCTCCGACGTACGACGAGCCGGTGTACGCCATGACCTGCAGGGGATAGGACAGGTCCGGGTCGAGGCCGCGGATCGTGAAGGCGCCGTCCTCGTCCACGGGTCCGGAGCGGGACCCTTCAGCGCCAGTGGCACCCGCCTGCATGCTGAGCCGCCAAAAGTCGCCGTTGCTCCCCGTGACGTGTCCGGAGATGGTGGCCGCGGGCCGTAGCTCGAACGTGCCGAGGTCTGCCGGGGCCTGCACCGCGGCTGCCTGCGCGCGAGTCGCGACGAGGGCATCGCCCGCGACGTAGCCGCCGACGAAGTCCGAGCCGTCGACCTCGATCTTGACCACCGGGTCGCCGACGGGGCCGGTGCGCGGCCAGCTCGTGACGAACTGCGCCACACCATCGACGGTGCGCATGGTCGACGAACCCCACCAGTCGCCGTTGGCGTCGACGACCCGAGAGGTGATGTGACTCGCGTCGTTCGGGATCGCGACCTGGTAGGTGATGGCGTCCGTGCTCGCCTCGTCGGCCCCCGCAGGTGCCACGGCGCCGGCCGCGAAGAGTGCTACGAGGGCTGAGATGGCCGTGGCGCGTGAGATGCGTCGGATGCGGGGCACTGTCGTCCTGTCGTCGAGGTGCCTCCTGCATCGGCACGCGCACATTGTGCCTTGATCGCCGCGGGCACCTGACCACCCGGGGGTGCCGGGAGTCGAGAACTCACTCGGGCGGGCGCGTCCTGGTCTGGTTCGAGCGCGCCGGGTCGATCGCCGCCTGCAGCACCTGGACGAGCGCGGGCCGCACCACCTCGCCGGGCAGTGCCTCGAGCGTGGACATCACGCCGGCCAGCTCGTCGGGCAGCCCCTCGGTGAGCACGCGTGCCACGAGTCCCGGATCGGGATCGGCCGCGGGCACCCCGCGGACCTCGTCGGCCGCCTGCACGAGCGACGCCGCCAGGTCCGCGGCGATCGAGTCGGACACGGCGGTGAGGGTGAGGTGCGCCGTGCGGGGCAGGACCGTGCCGTCGGGCTGGGTCATCGCGGGCTGGGACTGCGCGAGCCAGCCGTGCCGCCGCAGCGCGTCGACGAGACGGAAGGGGTCGACGCCGCCGTCGTCGGCGAGGGCGAGCAGCGGACCGGTCGGGGAGCCCACGACCCGCAGGCCGGGGATCGCGTCAGCCGCGGTGCGCAGCGTGTCCGCCGCGGACCGGGTGCGCGCGACGAGCTCCGCGTAGCCCGAGTCGCCCAGCGCCTCGCCGATCGCCCAGGCCGCGGCCATCGCGCCGGCGGCGCGCGAGCCGAGCACGGTCGGGTTGACGACGGGGTAGCCCGGCCACGCGGTCGTCGCGAAGTACTGCGCGGCGTGCCGCTCGCGGCCGCGGTGCAGCACCACGGACGCGCCCTTGGGGGCGTAGCCGTACTTGTGCAGGTCGGCCGAGATGGACGTCACGCCGGGTACGGCGAAGTCCCACGCGTCGAGCTCGCCCCACCACGGCAGCACCCAGCCGCCGACGCAGGCGTCGACGTGGCACGCGACGCCGCGCGCTGATGCCCCGGCGGCGACCTCGGTCACGGGGTCGATCACGCCGAACGGGTAGCTGGGCGCCGAGACGACGACGAGCGCGGCCCGCTCGCCGAGCTCGTCGAGCGCCGCCAGCAGCGCCGCCGCCTCGGCACGACCGGACTCCACCGAGACCGGCACGGCCACCACGTCGAGGTCGAGGTACTGGGCCGCCTTGTGGAACGCGGGGTGCGCGGTGGTGGGCAGGACGATGGCCGCGCGGGCGTGCGAACGGGCCGGGTCGGCGGCACGCCACAGCTCGCGCGCGGCCTTGACCGCGAGCAGGCACGACTCCGTGCCGCCGGACGTGACCGAGCCGACCACGTCGTCGTCGCCGTGGAACAGGTCGCGCGCGCGGCCGACGAGCGAGCTCTCGAGCGTGGCGACCGACCGGAAGGTGGTCGGGTCCAGTCCGTTGACCGGCAGGAACGCGGTCGCTGCCTGCTCGGCGAGGCGATCGAGGTCGGCGCGCCCCGAGTCGTACACGTACGCGAGGATCCGGCCGCCGTGCGTCGGCGGGTCGGTCGCACGCATGGCGGCGAGCTCGGCGAGGACGTCGTCGGGGGAACGGGTCATGCGGAAACCTCCGTGCGGTGGTCGACGACGTCGGCCGTCAGCCGGTAGCGAGCGAGCGGGACGAGGCTGAGCGCGACGAGGATCGCGGGCAGCAGGGAGAACGCGACGACGATGCCGGTGAGTGCCGACGCGGGCTGAGCGGCGACCTCGTCGCCCGTGCGGGAGACGAAGCCGGTGACCGCGAGCAGGCCGAGCACCAGCGTCGGGCCGAGAGCCAGCCCGGCGGTCTCGCCCGCGGTCCACACGCCACCGAGGACGCCAGCACGGTCGACACCGCGCGTGCGGGCGTCGACCACCGCGACGTCGGGGAGCATCGCCAACGGGTAGAGCTGCATCCCGGCGTAGGCCACGCCGGCGAGCGCGACGGGCACGTAGACCCACGTGCCGGGAGCGCCGCGCAGGAACATCAGCGACAGTGCCGAGGCCGCGAACAGCACCGACGCGCCGACGAGCGCACGCTGCTTGCCGACGCGGCGGGCGAGCCGCGTCGCGAGCGGCATGACGAGCAGCGCCGGCGCGACGAGCGCGACGAACAGGTAGGTGACCGCGTCCTCGGAACCGAGGCTGTAGGTCGCGACGTACTGCGCCGCGCCGAGCATCGCGCCCGTGGCCAGCGCCTGCAGGACGAATGCCGCGAGCAGCGCGCGGAATGCCGGCAGCTCGCGCAGCGCGGCGATCCCGGAGCGGAACTCGTCGCCGCGTCGCTCGGGCCGGGGCGCGACAGCCACCTCCTCGGGAGCCTCGACGACGGCACGGCGCGGGGCGCCCCACCACGCGGCGAGCATTCCGAGCCCGATCACGACGCCGCAGACGATCCCCATCACCGCGTACCCCGCACGCCCGCCGCCCGCTGCGTCGCGGACCAGGGGTCCGCCCGCGCCGAACGCCAGGATCGCGACGGCCAGCACCGCGATCCGCGGAGCGAGCAGGCGCGTCCGCGCGGCGTAGGTCGGCGCGATCTCCGCCGGCAGCGCGATGTACGGGACCTGGAACAGGCTGAACGCTGTCGCGGCCGCGATGAACGTCACGACGACCCAGGCCGCCGCCCACGGCCCGTCGAGCGCACGGGGTGCGGCGAACACTGCCGCGAACAGGAGCGGAAGCGTGAGCGCGCCGGCCAGCAGGAACGGGCGCCGCGACCCTCGTCGGGCTGCGGAGGCGTCCGACCGAGCACCGATGAACGGGTCGATGATCACGTCCCAGATCTTCGGCACGGTCACGACGAGCCCTGCCACGCCGGCGGCGACGCCGAGGGTGTCGGTCAGGTAGTAGGCGAGCACGAGCCCGGGGAGCGTCCCGAACCCGCCCGTGCCGACGGATCCCAGCGCGTACCCGACGACGGTGCGGCGGGGGATCGTGGCTTCACCTTCATGCATGGCGCGCATCATGCCCGCTCGGTGGCTCTCGCCGAACCTCGGCACGCCGCTCGAGAGCAGCGGCGCGTTGGCAGAGGCCGAGGGGGACCGTCAGGCGCGCGACGCGGCGTGGTGGGCCGCCATCTGCGCCTCGGTCAGTGCGTAGGTGTAGAGGGCGACCTCGTCCATGACTCCCTTGTAGCTCTCGACGCCCAGCGCGCCGGGATCGTCGTAGGGCTGCAGGTGGGTGCCGATGACGAACCGAGCGGCGGTCACCGTGTCGCGGCCCGGGACCGTGCCGCGCCAGACGGAGGTGTCCATCCGGATCGTCACCGAGGCCCCGGACATCGAGACCGCGAGGTAGTGCCACGTCGCGTCGCCCGGGATGTTCCACTGCAGGTGCAGGGGAGCTGAGGCCTCGTCGGCCTGGTAGTACAGGCTTCCGTACTGGACGAAGATCCGGTCGCGGAAGCCCGTCGCCGTCCGCAGCTCGGCGATCGTGGACGTGCCATCGTTGTCCGCCCAGCTCCGGGACTTCACGAAGGCCTCGAACGTGAAGTCGGTGGTGTTCGGGTAGACCCGGCTCGATGCGATCGCGGACACGCCGCCGAAGAGCGTCGCGGAGTTCACCGTCGTCTGCCCGGGGAGCGCGCCCGCGACGTCCCGGGTCGGGGAACCGCGGTAGCCGCTCGTGTGGCCGTTGCCCGAGGAGTCGACGACGACGTCGCCCGACTGCTCGTCCATCCGGAAGAACAGGAACGGCGAGTCGGCGAGGACCGCGTCACCGTAGGGGCCGAGTGCCGAGCCGGCCACGGTCCAGCTGCTCGCACCGGTACTCGTCGTCGCGGCGAACGCGGCGTCGCTCCGGGCCGCGCTCAGCGGTGCGGCGACCACCGCGAGGGCCACGAGACCGGCCGTCGCCGGCGAGAGTCGCAGGCGGCCGCGCTCGTCCGGCCGTGCGAGCGGCCGGTCGGAGGCGCATCGGGCCAGCAGCGCCAGCGCCGCGGCCGCGGCACCGAGCGCGACCCAGCTGCCGTCGTCGAGCCACACCTTCGGGAAGCCCACCCACGGGACGCGGAGCCGACCCAGCCACGCAGACCCGACGGGAACGGGCGTGGAGTCGACGTCGGCGTTCGCGTCCCCCTTGGTGAGAAGCGACCCGTCGGCCCGGACGGCGTGCACGCGGTGGGTCAGGAGGTGACCCTCGGCGGCCGGGTTGTGCACGGTGACGATCTGGCCGGCCCGCACCTCGTCGAACGCCACGGGAGAGGACGCGACGACGTCGCCGACGCGGATGCCGGGCGACATCGAGCCGGACGCGATCGCGGCGACGTTGAGGCCGAGCAGAGCGAGCAGCAGCGGCCACACCGCGAGCCCGGCGAGCGTGGCGAGCACCGTCCGCGCGAGGGTCACGCGGACGGTGGTCGGCCAGCCGTCGCTCGACGCCTGGTGGTGCTCGCGCACGTCAGCCTCCCGCTCGTGGTGTGGGTCCGGATCAGCTGGTCTGCGCTTCCCAGGCGAACTTGAGCGCCGTGGTCTGCCCCTGGACCGTGTTGCCTGCCGACGCAGGCAGCGACCACGAGATCTCGTACGGCTTGGTGGCGGTCGACGTCGGGGCCCAGCCGCCGACGCCCTGCGACCAGGCGGTGAGTGCCGAGAGCTCGGCGAGGGTCCCGGCGAAGATCGGCGAACCGTCGGTCTTGACGGTGATCTGCAGCGCCTGCGCGAGCGCGCCGGTGGTGTCGCCGTCCTTCGCGTACATCTTGACGACGACCGCGAGGTTGCCGGTGTAGGTGACGTCGACGGTCTTCGTACCGGTGGCGCCGGGGACGATGCCCGTGACCGTGAAGACGTCGGTGCCCACCTTGCTGTTGGTCAGGGCGACGCTGCCGGACGTGAACGAGTTCGCACCCGTGCTGGTCTGCGCCGTGAAGGCGGCGTGGGATGCCTGGCCGATCATCAACCCGGCGACGAGAAGTCCGGCGGGGATCGCGGCGATCTTCGTGTACCTGCGGGCGTCCATGGCTTCCTCCAGGAGCCGTGCCGCCCGACCTCGACGTCTGGGCGACCGTGGCTGTTCATCACACCCCCGGCCGGCGCCGTCCTCGTGGGACGAAGGTCTCCTCGGCGCCCCCGAAGAGCGTGGTGCGACCAGCGTGGGGTGTGTGCGTCCGGGTGGATTCGGCGGGGCTGCGTCGCTCGTCGGCGCTCAGGTGCGATAACGCCCGCTGTTCCGTGACGACGCGTCTGGTCGTACGTTGGCGGTGCACGGTGTGTCCGACGGACGATCTCGGCCGGCAGTCAGCCGGGTCTGGGGGCGAGACGACGAAGACGCAGGGGGAGCGAGCCCCGCAGGGAGCCGCCGGGAGACGGTGCCGAGCGCTCGTGCTCGCGGCTGCTGTCGGGGCCTGCCTGTGCGGGCTCGCCGTCCCGGCACAGGGCGCCGACGACGACGTCGTGCGCGACTTCTACACGACGTACTACGGCTACCCGAACCCGGTCGAGCCCGGCGGCACCGTCACCTGGTACATGTCGGGCAAGAACGCCGAGGTCTCGACCACCGCCCTGACGAACATCGGCTGGTCGAGCGACGTGTGCGGCGATGCGGCCTATGCGGGCCCCTTCGCACCGGGGGAGGAGACGCCGACCGGCACCTGCGCGGTCACCGCGCCCGCCTTCGGGGAGGTGACCAACGCCACGACGTTCCGCGCCGACGTCCCGGAGATCGGCCAGACGCTCGTCGTCCCACTCGTCGGGCACGTCCCCGTGCTGTCCACGTCGATCACCGGATCGGTGCACGGCGAGCCGTCGACCGTGCGCCCGGGGGAGCAGATCGTGTGGACCACGCGCCTCGAGAACACCGGTGGCGCAAGGCTCGTCGGGCCGGGGTGGGAGTCGACGCTGTGCCCGGGACACGACGAACCCGGGCCGTTCCCGGCCGGCGCGTCGACCGCCGAGGTGACGTGCACGACCGTCGCCCCCGCCCGAGGACCGGTCACCGACGCCGTGACGTTCTCGGCCACGGTCCCGGGAACGGGAGACGTCGTCAGGACCACGGCCTCGCCGACGGTCGAGGTCGTGCCGTTCTCCCCGGCGATCGCGCTCAGCGTGGCCGGGTCGCCCGACCCGGTCCGTGCCGGCGCCGACGTCACATGGACGCTGCGCGTGACCAACACCGGAGACGTCGTCGTCGGCGGCCTGTCGTGGTCGGGATCAGGCTGCGCCGGGGGAGCCCTCGACGACCTCGCGCCGGGTGCCGACTCCGCTCTCCTGACCTGCACGGTGACCGTCCCTGCGCCGGGGCTCGTGCGTGCAGCGGCGGCGGTCTTCAGCACGCAGTTCCGCGTGGACGGGCGCGCCGACGTGACGCAGGAGGCCGTCTCGGCCAGCGCCACCGGATCGGTCGTGGTCGAGCCCGCCGTGGGCGAGCCGACGCCGACGACGCCGACGACGACGCCGACGACGACGCCGACGGTCGCGCCGACCGGTTCGCCGTCACCCTCCTGGACGCCGACCAGCTCGCCCGCCGTCACACCGACGACCACCGCGACGCCTGCACCTGCGGCTCCCGGCCCGACGAGCCCGCCGCGGCAACCTGCCCCGGGTTCCACGGCCGGACCCGCACCGGGCGAGCTCTCGGCGACGGGCGGTGACGCGACCTCCTTGGCCGTCGGTACACTCCTGCTCCTGCTCGCGGGCATCGGGGTGCTCGCGTCACGCCGGCGGCTTGCGGCGTCCCCCGACGGCGCGACCGCCAGCGCTCGGTCCGTCAGACGGCGGTGACCAGCCAGAGGCCGATGAGGCCCAGGGGACCCGCGCAGGTGCTCAGCGCGGCCATCAGCAACGTGGCGAACGAGCTCAACGTGTCGTCCTTCCAGCCACGTGGTCAGGTCAACGCGTCGGGAGGCCGCGGTCCCGCCGACCCTAGCGGTGCGCATCCCGCACGTCTGGGGCGAACGTCCTGACCTGCGGCGTCAGCTCGCCGGCGTCGACCCGTCCACGTACAGCCACCCGCGCTCGCGGACGAACCGGCTGCGCTCGTGCAGCAGCCCGCGCGCGCCGTCGGCCTCGTGGTGCGCGACGAACTCCACCTCGCCCGCGTCGTCCCACGGGCCGCCCGCCACGACGTCGAGCACGACGAGCCGCCGCCAGCGCAGGTCGGGCTCGAGCGTGAGCGTGCGGGGCCGGGTGGCCGGGTGCCAGGTGCGCAGCAGGTACGCCGCGTCGCCGACCGCGAAGGCGGTGTAGCGCGAGCGCATGAGTGCCTCGGCGGTGGGTGCCGGGCGCCGACCGTCGAGCGCCGGTCGGCAGCACGTGCCGAACACTCCGAGGCCGCACGGGCACGCCTCGTCGTCGCCCGGGAGATCGTCAGGCACGGCGGTCCCGCAGGCCGAGCCGCTCCAGGTGCGGCCCGCTGAACACGCCCTCGGGGTCCAGCCGCTCGAACAGGGCGCGGGCGTCGTCGAGCCGCGGCGTCACGCGGGCGACGGCCTGCGGAGACATCCCGTGGAACTTGCCCCAGTGCGGACGCGCGTCGAATGGCGCGAGGGTCGCCTCGATCTCGGGCAGCAGCGCGCGGACGGCGTCGGGACGGTTCTGCCACGTGAAGTGGATGGCCAGGACGTCGCGCTCGTACGCGGGGCTCAGCCACAGGCCGTCGGCGGCCGCCGTGCGCAGCTCGCTGACGAGCAGGACGCGCGCGATCCGCGGCGCGCGCGTTCGCAGGGCCCGGAGCGCGTCGGCTGCCACGCGGCGGTCGACGAAGTACTCGGTCTGGATCTCGTCGCCGTTGCTCGGCGTCGAGTCGAGCCGGAAGTGCGGCAGCCGCTGCGACCACGGACCCGGGACGCCGCCCTGCGTCGTGAGGTTGTCCTCGCTGCCGGCGACGATCCGCCCCTCGGACCCGGTGGCGGCCGCCACGCCGTACCAGCGATCGGGCACCGGTGCGCCGTCGTCGAGCCGGGTCTTGCGCCAGGTCTGGTCGAGCGTCGGCTCGTCCCAGGTCGTGAAGACGCTGACGCTGTACGCGGCGCCGGTGAGGGCGTCGAGATCGTCCAGCAGGGCGTCCCACGGCAGGCCGTGGAAGACGTCCTGCCGCACGTCGAACGTGGGCTGGACGTCGAGGGTCACGCGCACGACGATCCCGTACGCGCCCAGCCCGACGACGAGCCCGTCGAACTCGGCATCGCCCCGCGTGACCGTCGTCAGCCCTCCGGCCGCGTCGACGTAGGTCACGGCGCGGACAGCGGTCGAGAGCACGCCGTTGCCGTGCCCCGAGCCGTGCGTCCCGGTCGCGATCGCGCCGCCGATCGAGATGTGCGGGAGCGAGCCGAGGTTGTGCAGCGCCCAGCCGCGGTCCTGGAGCCAGGTGGCGAGAACCCCGTACCGCGTCCCGGCCCCGACCGTGACCGTGCGGGCACCCTCGTCGAGCACGGGGTCGGCCGGGATGTCCGTGACCGTCACGAGCGTGCCCCGGGTGTCGGCCAGGTCGTTGAACGAGTGCCGCGTGCCCAGCGCTCGGACGCGGCCGCCGGCCGCGACGGGCTCGCGGACATCGTCGATCGACTGCGCCTCGACCAGCCGGGGCGCGGTGAAGGTGTACGTCCCGGCCCAGGTCTTCGTGCTGCTCACGGCTCCGATCTTCCCGACTGGCCGACGCTCGCGCCAATGCGAGCGGGATCGGGCGCCCAGGAAAGCGCGTGCACGACGGCGCGTCCGGGCCGCAGGATCGACTCCCATGAACCAGCCAGAGATCTGGGGCGCCGACATCGCCGCCCAGTACGACACCCCGGGCACCGGCATGTTCGCGCCCGAGGTCCTCGGCCCGACCGTCGACCGCCTGGTCGAGCTCGCCGCTGGCGGTCGGGCGCTCGAGCTCGCGATCGGCACCGGACGCGTGGCGGTGCCGCTGTCCGAGGCGGGGGTGAGCGTCGCCGGCATCGAGCTGTCCGAGCCCATGCTCGAGCGCCTGCGGACCAAGGCCGACGAGGCCACGATCCCGGTCGTCGTCGGCGACATGGCGCGCGTCCGGGCGCCGGGGGAATTCGCGCTCGTCTACCTCGTCTTCAACACCATCTCCAACCTGCTCACGCAGGCCGAGCAGGTCGCGTGCTTCCGCAACGCCGCCCGGCACCTGAGGCCCGGCGGCCGGTTCGTCATCGAGCTGTGGGTGCCCGAGCTGCGCTCGCTCCCGCCGGGCAGGGGCGCCACGGTGTGGCACGACGAGCCCGGCTACATCGGCCTCGACACGTATGACGTCCTGAACCAGCAGGTGGTCTCGCACCACTTCCGGTTCGGCGAGGGCACGGCGGCCTCACTGGGCCGGAGCCCGCACCGGTACATCTGGCCCGCCGAGCTCGACCTCATGGGGCAGCTCGCAGGGTTCGTGCTGGAGTCGCGCACGGCCGACTGGGACGGCTCGAAGTTCACCGCGGACTCACGGTCGCACGTGTCGGTCTACCGGCTCGCCGGCGCCGGCTCGGACTGACGAGTCGGCCTCACACGTTCGGCCCCTTCCGCGCGGTTCGCCTCGCCGATACGTTGCCCTCGGCACATCTGACCAGAGCTGTTGACAGGGGACACATGAAGCTCGCCCGCACGCACTCGATCCGGCGTACCTGGGCGTGGGTGGCGGTGAGCGCAGTGACCGTGACGATGGCCATCGCGCCGCCTGCATCGGCTGCGCCGGGCGACCTCGGGAGCGGGTCGGGCGCGATCGTCGCACCCTCGTCGAACCTCGCTCTGATCCGCGCCGGGCTGACCGACGACGCCGTGTACGGCGAGTCGCTCGCCGGCATCGTCGCCGCGCCGCGCGGAGTGGCCGGCGCGAGCTGGAGCCCCGTCCTCGTCGACGGCTCGCCGCTCGTCGGTCGACTGCTGCAGTCGGACTCCGAGGTGCTGCTCGTCGCCGACGACGACGCGGCTGCGGACTCTGTGGTGTGGAAGGACGAGCTCGGCGTCTGGCACGCGCGCTCGGTCCCGTCGGGGTCCGTGCTGGGCCGCGGTGGCCGGTACGTGCTGCTGCCCGCCCAACCTGCCGGGACCGCGCGCGTCACGTGGCGGATCGAGGACGTGCGGACCGCCTCGTCGTGGAGCTACGAGGCGCCCGCGGACCGAGGCGTGTCGATCGACGGTGGGACTCTCTGGGCGCTCGAGGTGGCGCCCGCCTCCGTGGTGGAGATCGACCTCGCGAGCCACGCCGTCGTGAGCAGACGTGGCGTGCCGACCGGGTACACGTTCTACGCGCCCCGGGGGCGCTGGACGCTCACCGGGTCGGCGACGCTGCCCTTCATCCTGGACGTCCCCGGGATCTACTCCTCGTTCGGTCTGCGCTGGGAGTTCGACGCCGACACCGTCGACCTCGGCCGAGACGTCGCCGTCGGGATCGGCCGCGACACGGACAGCCCGACCCTCACCGTCGTCGAGCTGGCAGGTGAGCAGCGAGTCACGCGCTACGGCCCGGCCATGAACGCCCGCCCTGATCTCGACGACGCAGCCCAGAGCGTGGCCTACGTCGGAAGTGACGGGCGCGTGCGCCTCGTCGACCTGCGGGGTGCCCCGGTCGCGGCCACGACGAACGGCGAGACGGCGCCTCCCTCCCAGCCCTACCTCGCGCTCGAGCAGGGGTCGGTGACGAGCGGCACGACGGTCACGGCCAGGTCGTCGGGCGTGTATGACTACACGACAGGCTCCTTCCGTGCCAGCGGCGGAGCGGTCATCGAGATGACCTACCGGCAGGCGCCGTTCGGACGACCGTTCGGGGCCTGGGCGGCGAGCAGGCCGACGACGACCCTGACCGCCCGCGCCGCGGACGGCGTCACGACCTGCTTCACCGCCAGGGCCCACGACGCCAACGGCAACTACACGTCGTGGTCGGAGTCGGTGTGCTCGCGCACCGACACGTCAGCGCCGCGGTTCACCAAGGTGAGCGCTCCGTCGGTGGTCCGCGTGGTCAAGGGCAAGGCGGTCGGCACGCTGACGTACGCAGCCGACGACCCGAGCGGCGTCCTCAGCTACGACGTGCGGTACCGGGTCAAGGCCAAGGGGGCCGCCGCCTACGGCGCGTGGGTCTACCGCACCGCTTTCCAGGGGACGACGAGCACGACGACCGCTGTGTCCATCAGCGACGGCCAGCGCCTGTGCCTCGCGGTCCGCGCGCGCGACGGGCTCGAGCACGTCTCGGCGTGGTCCACGGAGCGCTGCATGGGCACCGACGCCGCCGCACCGCGGATCACCCGGACCGCTGCGCCGCGCTGGCTGCCCGTGCCGAGCAGCGGCAAGGCGAAGATCACCTTCACGTACGCCGGCACGGACGATCGCGGCGTGACGTCGTACGACGTGCAGGTGCGGGTCGCGCCGGTCGACGGCCCACGCGGACTGCGGACGACGGTCGCTGCACGCACGACGAAGACGTCCGTGACACGCACGCTGCGGGCGGGCGAGGAGGCGTGCTTCCGCGTGCGGGCCCGCGACGCTGTCGGCAACGTCAGCAGCTGGTCGAAGGAGCGCTGCACGAGCGTCGCCGCCGGGCCGACGTCGAAGCCGATGGACGCCGACAAGGTCTCGACCGTCGGCGGTGTCAAGGTCGTCGCGCTCAAGAACGGCGTCCGGCACGGGTCCGGGGGGTACTGGAGCGCGAACGTCTTCCACTCCGGTTCGACGGGGATCCGGTTGCAGGTGCGCACGTGCCCGGCGTGCGGCACGTTCAACGTGCAGGTCGGCGAGAAGGTCATGGCCGTGAAGACGACGTCCTCGAGGACGGGGTGGAAGACCGTCACGCTCCGATGGAAGAACTCGGGCGAGGGCGAGTTCGTGTTCTTCGACGAGGTCACGCCCTACCCGCGCGAGCGGGTCACGACGTCCTACGTGCGCTCCTGGGTGCTGCTGCACGACTGACCTGCTCCCCTCGCCCGTCGCTCGCGTCCGAGCTGCCTACGGCTGCGGTGCGCGGACGTCGGGGACCGACGAGGGTGAGGCAGGCTCCTGACCGGTGCCACGCCAGTCCTCGAGCACGCGCATGAGGTGGTAGATCACCAGCGCGGCCGCGGTCCCGAGCGCGATGCCCTCGAAGACCAGGTCGCCGGGCTTCCAGGTGAAGTTCGCGATGCCGACGACGAGCGCGACGGCGGCGGTCGTCAGGTTCTTCGGGTCGGAGAAGTCGACCTTGTTCTGCACCCAGATCCGGGCGCCGAGGATGCCGATCATCCCGTAGAGCACCGTGGTCGCGCCGCCGAGCACTCCCGCAGGGATGGAGGCGACGACCTCGCCGAACTTCGGCGACAGCGACAGCACCAGCGCCGTCGCGGCCGCGACCCAGTAGGCCGCGGTCGAGTAGACCTTGGTGGCGGCCATGACGCCGATGTTCTCCGCGTACGTGGTCGTGCCCGAGCCACCGCCGAGGCCGGCCAGGGTGGTGGCGATCCCGTCGGACAGCAGGGCACGCCCGGCCAGGGGGTCGAGGTCGCGGCCCGTCATCGCCGCGACGGACTTCACGTGCCCGATGTTCTCGGCGATGAGGACCAGCACGACGGGGACGAACAGGCCGAGGAGCGAGACGTCGAAGCTCGGGGTGACGAAGTGGGGGAATCCGACCCAGTCGGCCTTGCGCACGGCCGCGAAGCTGACCTCGCCGCGCAGCGCGGCCACGCCGTAGCCGACCAGGACGCCGACGAGGATGGACAGCCGCCCGAGGATTCCCCGGAAGAGCACGGTGCACAGGATGATCGACAGCAGCGTGACCAGCGCGGTGACCGGCGCCGCGCGGAACCCGCTCGTGCAGGACTCGACGATCGCGCCGTCGACGACCGACTGCTGGCAGGTGCCCCACGCGGTCGGCGCGAGGTTCAGCCCGATCAGCGCGACGATCGTGCCCGTGACGACCGGGGGCATGAGCGCGTTGATCCAGCCCGCTCCGGCGACGTGCACGACGACGCCCACCACGGCCAGCAGCAGACCCACCACGACGATCCCGCCGAGCGCCGCCGACTGGCCGCCCGACGCGGTCGCCGCGGCGATCGGCGCGATGAACGCGAACGACGAACCCAGGTAGCTCGGCAGCTGGTTGCGCGTGACGAGCAGGAAGAGCGCGGTGCCGACGGCCGAGAAGAAGAGCGTCGTGGCGGGGGAGAAGCCCGTCAGCAGCGGGACCAGGAACGTCGCGCCGAACATCGCCACGACGTGCTGCATGCCGATGCCGATGGTCCGCGGCCAGCTGAGCCGCTCGTGGGGCGCGACGACCTCGCCGACGCCGATCGTGCGGCCGTTGCCGTGCAACGACCAGCCGTGCTTCTTCCCACCGGTGCTCATGGCTCGTCCTCGTCGTCGTGGCTGGGCGGTGACGCCGTCCCGTGCGGACCGGCGAGCCGGACGCTAGCAAGGGACCCGGGCCTTCCACCAGGGACGTTCGGGCTGGTGGGGGTGCCGATCGGTTCGTCGAGGCGCATCATCGAAGGAGCCGATCCGACGAAGGAGACCCACCATGACCTCAGAGCAGACCTCGACCCCCGCCGAGGACGACCGCGTGCACGCCGAGGCCCCCGCGGAGGGTGCCGCAGCAGCTGGCGAGCCCGGGTCGACCGACACCCGCGAGCACTCGAGCGACCCCGCCGAAGGCGCCGACGACGCCTGACGCACCCCCGCAGCTCCTGGCGGGGGTGGCGCTGCACGGAAGCAGCGCCTGACCCACCTACGCTGTCCGGCGATGATCACTCGTGCCGAAGCGGCGTACGCCGGCGCCCTCCGGGCGTTCCAGAACCCGATGTTGGACCTGCTCCACAAGCGGCACGCGCCCCTCGTCGTGTCCCTGCTGTCCGTCACGTTCACCGCCGAGCGTCCCACCGTGCCCGTCGCCGACGCGCACACCGAGATCGGTGACGCGCTCGAGCAGCTGCGCGCAGCGGGCTACGACGACTCGCTCCCGAGCGGCTCGGCGCGCGAGCTGTGCCGGCAGTGGGCCGATGCCGGATGGCTCGTGCGTCAGGTGCTCGACGACGACGTCGAGGTCTACCGGCTCTCGGCCCACGCCGTCGGCGCCCTGGAGATCGCCGGGCGAGCCGGCGGAGCCCGGGCGCGCGTCTCCGGGTCGCGGGTACGGACGATGCTGGACGCCGTCGAGCGCCTCGCGCAGGACGCCGACCCGGACGCGCTCGTGCGCATGGCGCGGCTCGACGCCGAGATCAGGCGGCTGCAGGAGGAGCTCGCGCGGATTCAGCGGACCGGCACGGTCGAGGAGGTCGACGACGAGCAGCTGCTCGAGGAGGCGGAGAACGTCCTCCACCTCGCGCGCGAGCTGCCCGCCGACTTCGCGCGCGTCGCCGAGTCGATCAAGGCGATGCAGCGCGACGTGGTCACGGCGCTGCGCCAGGACGAACGACCCACGGGCGACGTGCTGCGCGAGTACCTCGAGCGCGCCGAGCACGTCATGGAGTCGACGTCCGAGGGACGCGCGTTCGCGGGGGCGTTGCGCCTGATCGGCGACCCGCAGCGGCTCGACGAGCTCGCCACGCAGCTCGACGCCGTGCTGCGGCACCGGTTCACCCAGCGCCTGCCTGCCACGCAGCGCACCGAGCTGCGGGAGATCGGCCGCCGCATCGAGCAGGGCCTCGACCTCGTCTTCACCGCGCAGCGCGAGGCGTCCTACGTGATCACCGCGCAGGTTCGCAACCACGACCCGCTGCGCGACCGCCAGGTCGACGAGCTCCTGCGCGACGTGATGACGGGGCTGCAGACCTGGATGCCCGACGCGCGTCGGGGCCAGGCGGTCGAGCCACTGCGCCGGCTACCCGTCGCGGAGGTCGACCACCTGCGCCAGACGGCCGGCGACCTGCGCCCGCCGCGCCAGCCGGCCCCGCTGACCGACTGGGACGACTCCGCCGACGTCGACGTCTCGCACGACGAGGCGCGCGCGTGGGGCGGGCCCCACTACGCCGACCTGGCCGAGCTCCTGCGGGGCTCCGTCGTCGGGTCGGACGAGATCGACGTCGCCGCGGTGTTCAACGCGGCACCCCCGGGCCTGCGCCGACCGGTGGACCTGCTCGGCCTGCTCGAGCTCGCCGACAGCCGTGGCATGACCGAGACGGGCGAGCTCGCGTTCGTCGACGCGGTCCGCCCCGACGGGTCGCGCCGCAGGTTCGCGTTCGGCGGCGTCACCACCCTCACGACGAAGGACCACGGCGATGAAGGACCACGGCGATGAAGGACCATGACGATGACTGAGACCACTGGCGTGCTCGACCCCGAGACCGGGTTCGTCGACCCCGTCCCGATGGAGGAGAACCCCGCCGAGCTGTTTGCCGGCGACTCCGGCACGCTCGACGCGGAGGTCCGGCGCGTGCTCGTCCGGCTGCTGCAGCGCCGCTTCCTGCTCGCGGACCGCAACCGGGCGCAGTGGCGGACGCTGCTGGAGAACCAGCACGTGATCGAGTCCCGGCTGCACGACCTGTTCGTGCACCTGGTCGTCGACCACGAGCGCGGCGTGGCGTACAAGAAGCAGGTGCGCTCGGCCGAGCTCGACGTCCCGGTGCTGCTGCGCGACGAGGCGTACTCGCGCGCGGAGACGCTCGTGCTGGTCCACCTGCGCACGGTCTACCAGCGCGAGCATGGCGCGGGCGAGATGTCGGTCCGCGTCGACGTCGAGGACCTCGAGCGCACGGCGCTGACGTACTTCGACCCGGACGACACGAACGTCGCGGGCACCCAGCGGGAGATCCGGGCCGCGGTGACGCGGCTCGCCAAGGAGGGCCTCGTCGAGGAGGAGTCCGAGGGGCGCTACCGCGTGACGCCGCTGGTCGAGATCGTGCTGAGCAACGAGCGACTCGGCGAGCTCCGCGAGTGGCTGAGCGAGCAGAACAGCACAGAGCAGGAGGTCGCCCGATGACTATGGTCGACACCCTCTTCGGGCTGGTCCCGTCCACCTCGACCGGGCAGCAGTGGATCGCCAGCGAGCTCCAGCTCGTCAACTGGGGCGGCTACCACCAGCACCACCGCGTGCGGCTCGCCTCGACCGCGACCTTGCTCTCGGGCGGCTCGGGCTCGGGCAAGTCCACGCTCATGGACGCGTACATCGCGCTGCTCATGCCGCACACGACGCCGTTCAACGGCGCCTCGAACGGAGGAGTCGTCGGGCGCCCGCGCGGCAAGGACCAGCGCAACATCCTGTCCTACGCGCGCGGCAAGCTCGACGAGTCGCGCACCGAGGACGGCACCCGGCAGCGGGTGCTGCGGGGCGACGGCGAGGACACGTGGTCGGCGATCGCGATGACCTGGGTCGACCAGTCCGGGACGTCGTTCACGGGCGTGCGCGCCTGGTACGTCCCGTCGGCCGCCCGGACGCTGGACGATGTGGTCGCGGTGCGGGCGACGACCGACGGCGCGTTCGACCTGCGCGAGCTCGAGGCCGCCGCCGGGCACCGGTTCGGCCGCGCGGCGATCGCCGCCGCCGGGCTCACGCCGTTCGACACCGACCGCGACTTCACCGCGCGGCTGTACTCGACGCTCGGCATCGGCGCCTCGGGTGACGGCAGCAAGGCCGTCGCGCTGCTCGGCCGGATCCAGGCAGGGCAGCAGATCACCACGGTCGACGCGCTGTACAAGTCGATGGTGCTCGAGGAGCCGGACACCTTCGCGACGGCCGACGCCGTCGTCGAGCAGTTCGACAAGCTCACGGGGACCCGCGAGCAGATGATCACCGCGCGCCAGCAGGTCAAGGCGCTCGAGCCGATCCGCGAGAGCAGGGCGGCGATCACCGAGGCGGCTGACCGGCTGCGGGTCATCGACCAGATCGGCACGTTCGACGACGCGGCGTCGCCGGCGGCGCTGTGGCGGCACGAGCGCCGCCTGGGCCTGCTGCGCGCGGTCGAGGGCGACCAGCAGCGACGCCACCAGCAGGCGCAGCGCCTCACGGCGGAGACGACGGCCCGGATCGAGGCGGCGAAGTCCGACCTCGACGGGGTCAAGGAGACGCTGTGGTCGTCGGGCGGTGACCGTCTCGCGCGCGCCCAGCGCGAGGTGAGCGGCGTGCGGTCCCGGCTGGACGAGGCCCGCCGCGCGCGGGCCCGCCTCGACGACCTCCTCGGCGCCCTCGACGGCGCTCAGGTGCGCCACGAGGCGGACCTCACGGCGCTCGTCGGCCGGGCGCGCACCGCGCTGCAGGACCCGGACGCGAAGGCGAGCGCCCGCCAGGCGCTGTTCGACGCCATGTCCGAGAAGAAGGAGGCGGGCGCGGACCTGGCCGCCTTCAGCGCCGAGCGCGCGGCGGTCGTACGGCGCCGGGACAACATCCCCGGTGACCTGCACGCCGCGAGGGCCGCCCTGGCGGAGGCCGCCGGCCTGACGCCCGACGACCTGCCGTTCGTCGCCGAGCTGATCGAGGTCCGCACCGAGCACGAGCCGTGGCGCGACGCGTTCAACCTCGCGCTCGGCGGCTTCGCGACGCTGATCCTCATCGACGTGGCGCACCTCGGCGCGTTCCGCAAGGCGATCGATGCGGTCCCGACCGCGCGCCGGATCCGGTTCGAGGGTGTGCCGACGGGGCTGCGCGAGGACGTCGGCCTCGATGCACGCACGCTGCCCGGCCGCCTCGACTTCCGCGGCGGGCCGTTCGCCGGCTGGCTCCGCAGCGAGCTCGCCCGGCGGTTCGCCTACGTCTGCGTCGACACACCCGGCGAGCTCTCGCAGCACTCCAAGGCGCTCAGCCGCTCGGGGCAGGTCTCCGAGGGCACCCAGGGCGCCCACGGCGGGCAGGGCCGCGCGAACGTGCTCGGCTTCACCAACTCGCGGCGGCTCGCGCACGTGGACCAGCAGATCGCCCGGGCGCAGGAGCGTCGCGCGCTCGCCGAGCAGCGCGTGCTCGGGGCGGAGGCCGGCCTCGACCGGAACGACGCCGAGCGGCGCGCGTACGAGGCGCTGCTCGACGTCGCCTGGGCCGACGTCGACGTCGCGTCCGTCGAGGCCGAGGTGGCCCGCTGGGAGCAGGTCATCGACGACGTCACGGCGGGCAACCCCGAGGTCACGCGCCTGCAGCAGCGCGCGCGCGAGCTCGAGGCCACGGTCGACCGGCTCACGCAGGACCTCGGCCGGACGAAGGACGAGGCCGTCCGCCTGGACGCGGCCTGGTCGGCGACGACCGATGACGTGGACGTCGCGCAGCGGGCCGTCGACGACGCGGAGGCCACCGTCGGGGACGCCCAGCGCGCCTATCTCGACGGGCTCCTCGGCGAGACCGAGCCGCGCAGCGCGGACACCCCTGCCGACGTGCTGGCGCGCGTCGACGCCGTCCTGGCCCGTGCGGGGGACGTGCTCACGACCGACCGGAACGCCGCGCAGCAGGTGATCGGCTCGGCGCGCGAGGCCCTGCGGCGCACGTTCGAGACGTTCGTCGAGCGCTGGCCGGACCCGAACCTGGGCACCGACCCGGACGCCTCCTACGCGGACTTCGAGCGGGTCCTGACCGAGCTCGAGTCCAACGGCCTGCACGACCTGGAGGCCGAGTGGCGCAAGAGCCTGCTCCGGCTCTCGGGCAACGACCTCACCGATCTGCACAGTGCGCTGAGCCGGTCCGTGCGCGAGATCAAGGAGCGGATCGGCCCGGTCAACGAGATCCTCGCGGACCTGCCGTTCGCCGACGACGACCACCGCCTGCGGATCGACGCACGCGACACGCAGTCCACCGTGGTGGCGCGGTTCCGCAAGGAGCTGCGCGACCTGCGCGAGCTGCTGTCCACCGAGGCGACCGACGCCGAGCGTGAGCGCCGCTACGTCCGGATGGCGAGGGTCATCGACCGCATCCGCCGCACTGCGCCCGACTACGCCGACCTGGTCGACGTGCGCCGGCACGTGCGGCTCAGTGCGGAGAAGGTCGACCTCGACGGCCGCCACGTGGCGCTCTACGACCACATCGGCGAGAAGTCCGGCGGCGAGTCGCAGGAGCTCGTCGCGTTCATCGTCGGCGCGGCCCTGCGCTACCAGCTCGGCGACGCCGGGGCAGAGCGCCCGCGCTACGCGCCGGTGTTCCTCGACGAGGCGCTGATCAAGGCCGACGCGCGGTTCACGGGCCGGGCCGTCGGTGCCTGGCGCGGGCTGGGCTTCCAGCTCGTGATCGGTGCGCCGAACGACAAGTTCGGGGCGCTCGAGCCGCACGTCGACGTGAAGTACGTGGTCCTCAAGGACGCCGCCGGCCTGTCCCGGACCAAGCCCGTCGCGGGGGTTGCGGCGGCGCCCTGAGCGGACCTCGGCTGCTCAGTCGGTGCCCGCGCCGGGCACCTTGTCGGTGACGTCCTCGTAGTCCTTGGCCGCCGGCAGGGCCGCGGGTGCGTAGATCAGCCGGACGACGCCGGTCGGGAACACGTCGGAGCGCAGCAGCTGCAGGGGGTAGATCGGCTCGCCCTCGTCGAAGAGCCTCTCGCCCTTGCGTGCCGCGACCGGGTGCACGAGCAGGCGCAGCTCGTCGATCAGCCCGGCGGCGAGCAGCTGCCGGACGATCGAGACGGAACCGGCCACGAGGATCTTGCCGATCCCCGGCTGCTCCTTGAGCGCGGTGACGGCCTCGACGAGGTCACCCTCGACCCGCTCGACGCTGCGCCAGCCGAGGTCCTGCGTGCCGCGGGTCGCGACAACCTTGCGGGTGTCGCCGAGCTGGGCGGCGAAGGTGGCGTCCTCACCGCCCGCGGCCTCGCGCTCGGGCCAGGCGCCCGCGAAGCTGTCGTACGTGACGCGCCCGAGCAGCATGACGTCGACGCCCTCGTAGTCCTCGCCCACGGCGGCGCCCATGGTGGCGTCGAAGTACGGGAAGTGCCAGGCCGGGTCGATCTCGACGACGCCGTCGAGCGAGATGAACAGGCTGGAGACGATCGTCGCCATCGGGGTCCTCCGGAAGATCAGCGGAACGGGTCGCACCAGAACCTAGACCCAGGGTCGGACATGCCGCACGCACGCGCGACACGCCGGGGGCGCGCTCGTGCGCAGGTGATCGGGCCGATCGGCGACACGGCGGCTGACGTGCGACGAGCAGGTGGGGGGTCATGTTTACGCTGCACGTCCGCAAGCCCCGCAACGGGCTGGTCCCTCCGGACGCCACGACCCCGGGAGGACTGGTCGCTGGGCGACGCCGACCGCCGACGCCACCCGAGGTAACCGACCATGCCGCACCAGCCCCCCGCGCGCTCGCGCGTCGGCCGCCTCGGGCGGAGGCTGGTGGCGACGGTGGTGGCCCTCGGGGTGATGGGCACGGTCGCGGTCGCGAGCTCGTCGGCCGGTCCGGCGCTCGCCACGCCCGCGACGATCGGCGCCGGCGCGGTCAGCCACCACACGTTCGACCTCGCCTGGGCCGCGGTGCCGAGGGCGACGGGCTACCGGGTCGAGGTCGCCGCGGACCCCGGGTTCGCGCACGTGGTCTGGCGGTGGGGCCCTACGCGCGAGACGTCGATGTCCGTGCACGGGCCGGGCATCGACGAGGACTCGACGTACTATGCGCGCGTGAGCGCGGTCGCCGACCAGAACGTGAGCCTGCCGACCTCGGTCGTCTCGGTGCACACGCCGTGGCAGGCACCGGGCAAGCCGGGCGAGCCGCGGGCGACCAAGGTCAGCACGAGCGGGTTCACGGTGCAGTGGTCACCCGCGGCCCGGGCCGAGCAGTACGTCGCGTTCGTCGCCACCGACCCGGACTTCACCGAGAACGTGCAGGAGAAGACCGTCACGGACACCAGCCTGTCGGTGAAGGTCCGCGACGGGCGCCGGTACTACGTCAAGGTCACGCCGCTGCGCAAGGGCCTGACCGCCGCGACGGTAGACACGACGCTCAAGACCCCGCTCAAGAAGCTGGGCAAGCCCGGGCGCGTGTTCGCCGAGCCAATGTCGTCGTCGTCCCTGCGCGTCGCGTGGCCCGCCGCGACCAACGCGACGGGCTACACGGTCCAGCTCCTGCGCAAGCCCGGCGCGAAGCCGTCCTGGACGACGACGACCACCAAGCCGTCCGCGATGATCGAGGGACTCAAGCCGAGCAAGGCCCAGCTGCGGCCCGTGTTCTACGTCAAGGTCGTCGCGAACCGGTACGGACTGCGGCACACGTCGTCCAAGACCGTCGCCTCCACGCTGCTCCCTGGCTCGACCAAGCGCGCGACGTCGTTCACCGCCCAGGTCTCGTCGTACAACCTGCTCAAGCCGAGCGAGACCGACGCCGGGCACCGCAGCTGGGAGAAGCGGTACGCCGCCGCCGCGAAGCAGCTGCGCGGGCTCGATCTCGTGGGGCTGCAGGAGACGCCGTGGAACAAGACCGACGGCAAGCGGCCCGTGCTGCGCGTCGCGGCCAAGGCGCACCTGGCGCTCGCCCGCCACGCCGGCTCGAAGAAGCCGTGCACAACCGCGAGCCAGCCGATCCTCTACAAGAGGTCGCGGTTCACGGTCGTGGACTGCGGCCGCAAGCAACTCGCCGACAAAGGCCCCAAGAAGTGGGTCACCTGGGCGCTCGTGCGGGAGACGAAGACGGGACGCAAGGTCTTCGTCGCCAACGCGCACCTGCTCGCCCACCTCGACACGGCATCGTCGACGTCACAGAAGGTGCAGCGCATCCGAGTCCAGCAGACCCAGCGGTTGGCGCGCGAGATCGCGGCCCGCAACACGACAGATTCGCCCGTGATCCTGGTCGGGGACCTCAACACCTACCCCAACCGCGCCGCGGTGACGCCGATCGACGTGCTGGCTCGCAACGGCCTTGTCAGCGCCGAGCTCGTGGCTGCCAAGCGGGTCGGCGCGGAGTTCGCCTCGTTCCACGGCTTCGCGGCGGGCCGGCGCAGCGGCCACCACTTCGACCACGTCATCGTCGATCGCCAGTCCGAGGTGCTGACCTACCGGGTGCGGCACATGGACACCCGCCGGGCGCCGTCCGACCACTTCCAGATCGTGGCGACCGTCGCGGTCCACTGAGGCGGCACGCAACCCTCACGTCGGCTCCACCATCTGCCCTGACCAGCACGTCTACGGTCCGGGCATGGCTCGAGCGCGTTCTCGGTGGCGCCTCGGCGCAGCGGCCCTCGTCGTGCTCGTCGCCGGGCTGGCGGCGTGGCGGGCCGGGCTCGACGCGGCCGGCGACGCGCTGTACGCGGCGATGGCCGTGATCCTGGTCCTGGTGTGCGCGCCCCGCGCACGTGGGTGGGTGGCCGGTGCGGCAGCTTTGGGGTGGTGCGTGCTCGTCGAGCTGGCTCAGGTGACCGGGTGGCCGGCAGCCGCGGTCGACGCCGTCCCGGTGCTGCACCTGGTTCTCGGCACCACGTTCGCCGCGGGCGACCTCGTCTCGTACGCGGTCGGCGCAACGCTCGTCGTCGGGCTCGACGCCGTGACCTCAGCGCGCGCCGGCCGCCAGGCGGACGCCGACGAGCACGAGCGCCCCACCCGTGACGCGATCCGTGACGCGCGCGATCCGCGGCCGTCGTAGCCAGCTGCCCGCCCAGCCCGTCGCGACGACGATGAGCGTGAACCACGCGATCCCGATGACGTTGTGCACCACGGCCAGCGCGACGCCCATCGCCGGCGGCGGGACGCCGTCGGGGATGAACAGCGGGATCGTGGCGAGGTAGAACACGCCGATCTTCGGGCTGAGCAGGTTGGTGCCCAGCCCTGCCGCGAACGTCCGCCAGGCCGACGAGCCGGTCGGCGGCTCACCGTCGAGGGCGACCTCCGGGTGCGGGCGGAGGCTCGCGCGGATCATCTGCGCGCCCAGCAGCACCAGGTAGGCGGCACCGGCGAGCGTCAGCGCGCGGAAGGCGACCTCCGAGGCGGTGAGCAGCGCCGACGCCCCGACCGCTGCGGCGACACCCCAGGCGAGGCAGCCTGCGGTGATGCCGAGCGCCGCCGCGTGCGCGTGGCCCCGGCGCCGGCTGATCGCCGTCCGCAGGACATAGGCCGTGTCGAGGCCGGGCACGATCGTCATCAGGGCGGCGACCAGCGCGAAGGAGGCCAGCGCATGGGGCACGGTCACGCCGCGAGTATGGCAGCGGGTGCGGGGGACGCGTCGGCGCGTGACGATCGAGGCGACGAGGGAGGGGCCTATGCCCAAGACGAAGCGCAGCGGCGCAGCGAAGCAGGACGAGATCCCGGCGACCCTGCAGCGCTCGGACGCCAAGGCGCAGCGCACGTTCGCGCACGCCTACGACGCGGCCATCGAGCAGTACGACGGCGACGAGGAGGCCGCGCACCGCGTCGCGTTCGCGGCGCTCAAGCACACGCACGAGAAGGTCGGCGACAGCTGGCGCCCCAAGGACGAGCCCGGCCCGTCCGACCGGCGGGCCGAGGAGGGGTACGGCTCGACGGCTCCGACCGCCGGCGGCGTCAACGCGAACGCGACGAAGCAGCACCTGGTCGACCTGGCGCGCGAGCTCGACATCAACGGTCGTTCGCGCATGACGAAGGCGGAGCTGGTCGAGGCGATCGACGCGGAGAACAAGCGGCAAAGCCGTTGATCAGCGCAGCCGTTGATGGGCTCAGCCGTTGATCAGCGCAGCCGCTAGTCGGTTCGGTCGGTCGCGGTCATCTCCGCGACCAGCGGCGCGACGAGCGTCAGCGGCTCGGCGTCGAGGTCGACCACCTGCGACCGTGCGGGTGGCGAGTCGACGGTCTCGAACCGGACGGTGGCCTCGCGGGCGCGCACGTGCACGAGCCAGCCGCGCCCGAGGACGGGGTGTTCGACGTCGAGCCCTGGCCGCCCGTTGGCCTCGTCGAGGAGCCTCGGACCGGCCGGGACGTCGGGCACCGGGACGACGACGGGCGCACCGACCTGGTCCTCGTCCCAGGCGAGCGTGAGCTGGGCGTGCGTCGAGAGGTTGTGGAACGAGACGCCGAGCAGCCGCACCGAGCTCGTGATGCCCGCGGCGCGCGCGGCCTGCTGTGCGGCCGCGCGGAGCTCGGCGGGCTCGGCGCTGGGCTGGGGGAGCGTCACCGAGCGCGTCACCGTGGTGAAGTCGGCGAATCGCACCTTGGCGACGACGGTGCGCGCACCACCGCCGTGGGCGTGCAGCCGGCGCAGCGCCTCGTCCGCCACCGAGTCGATGGCCGCGGCGACCGTCTCGGTACCGAAGATGTCCTCCGCGAACGTGCGCTCCGAGCCGACGGACTTGCGCTCGCCCGAGATGGCGACGGGCCGCTCGTCGATGCCGCGCGCCAGGCGGAACAGGTTGGTCCCCGAGGACTCGCCGATCGTCATGGTCAGCACGTCGAGAGGCTGGCGGCGCAGGTCGCCGACCGTGCGCACGTCGAGCCGCTCGAGCGCGGCCATCGTGGCGGGTCCGATGCCGGGCACCGCACGGGCGGGCAGCGGGAGGAGGAACGCGTCCTCGTCGGCCGGGTCCACGACGAGAAGGCCGTCGGGCTTGCCCGCGTCCGAGGCGAGCTTGGCGATGAGCTTGGTCCGCCCCAGCCCGATCGAGACCGCCAGACCGGTGCGTTCGCGGATGCGCGCACGCACGTCCGCCGCCGCGGTCGCGGGGTCCTCGGCGTACGGACCCGCCTCGAGGTCGACGAACGCCTCGTCGATGCTCACGGGCTCGACCAGCTCGGACAGCGTCGCCAGCTCGGCCATGATCATCCGCGAGTAGGCGCCGTAGGCCTCGAACCGGGGGAACAGCACGGCAGCGGCGGGCACGAGCCGGCGTGCGCGGCCCATCGCCATCGCCGAGTGCGCCCCCGCGCGTCGGGCCTCGTACGACGCGGTCGAGACGACGCCCCGCGGCCCGGTGCCGCCGACGAGCACCGGTCTGCCCCGCAGCGAGGGCTTGTCGCGCTGCTCGACGGCGGCGAAGAACGAGTCGGCGTCGGCGTGCAGCACCGTCGCGCGGCTGCGCGGGCGCGACGCGTCGGCCAGCCGCTCGGGATCCATCCCCTCACTCTGCCTGACGGAGGTGACAGGGCTCAGATGGCGACCGCGGGGTGGCGGGGGTCGTCGACCCGGACGACGAGGTCCGCGACGCCCGTCGGGTCAGCCCGGGCCTCGTAGAGCTCGAAGGCCTCGAGCGTCCAGGCGTCCTGCGGGGGAGTCCGCCGCGCCAGCGTCGCGGGCCGGACGGTGAGGTGGACGGCGAGGTCGAAGGGGAGGCCGCGGCCCAGGAGCATCGAGCCGTCGACGACGAGCACGGCGGCCTCGGGCGCCTGCTCGTACGCGGCCCGTGTCGCGCGGTCCCGCACGGGGTCCCACAGGCTCGGCAGGAACCGGCCGGTCCCGCCGTCGGCGAGCGGTGTGAGCACCTCGCGGGCGAGCGCGCCCTCGTCGAGCCAGTCCTCGAGGTAGGCGAGCGCGTCCTGGTGGCCGTGCTCGAGCCGGATCGACGCGGGCCGCCAGAAGCCCGCGGCCGGGACACGCAGCGCGGCGCGACCGGCGGCCCGCAGTGGGTCGACGAGAGCGTCGGCGAGGCGGTCCGGCTCGGTCGCCGGTGCGCCGTCGACCACCAGCCGGACCCGGCCGGGTCGCGCGACGACCAGGTCGACGATCCGGTCGACGAGCGCGTCGGGGGTCGTCGGGATCACGGGCACGGCGTCAGTCTGCCGTGCTCGGAAAAGTCGGGACGAACGACCCATTGTGGGCGGTGACAGCTGAAATACCTTTGAGTCATCAGGGAACACCACAGGAACCCACAAGGAGCCGAACCCATGATCGCCCGCCGCATCCTCACCACCACCGCCGTCTCGACCGCGCTCATGGTCGCCGGCGGGGGAGCCGCACTCGCCGCCGAGCCGGAGGCCGACGGCGTCGAGCTCAGCTCGGTCGAGTCCTCCGACGAGACCGACGCCGCGGACTCGTCGGCCGACAGCACGCCCTCCGACGAGAGCGCACCGGCCGACGAGACGCCGGTCGAGGACGCCGCTCCGGTGGACCCCGTCGTCGCCCCTGAGCCCGAGGCGCCTGCCGCGGAGGATGTCGTCGAGGAGGTCGTCGCCGACGAGCCGGCCGACGAGGTCGCGGACGAGGTGGCGGACGAAGTCGCCCCCGTCGAGGAGGAGCCTGCGACAGCGGCGGAGGACGAGGCCGCCGAGGCGACCGAGCCCGTCGTGGACGCCACCGAGCCTGCCGCGGACGAGGCCGAGCCCGCCGCCGAGGAGGCCGCCCCTGCTGCACGTGCGGCGCTCTCCGCTACCCAGACCCTCGGCGCCTCGGCCGCCACGTCGGCGACCCCGACCGAGCACTGGCACGACGGTGGCGAGGACGGCTTCGGCTGCGACTACTGGTACTTCATGGACCGCGGTGACACAACGTCCGGGCGCGACTGGTCGGGATGGAACGGAAGCCCACAGCTGCACATCCTTCACCACACGATCGTCGACGCCGACGGCACGACGCACATGGTCTACGACCGCGACATCGCCAACTCCTGGTACCACGTCTGGGGTGGATCGCACCAGGATGACGAGGGCAACCCGATCTTCACGCCGAACGCCTCGATCGACGAGGACGGCATGCACTGGTCCGACACGAACGCGCAGCAGAGCGTCCTGGTCAACGGGTACAAGGGCGGGACCGACATGTCGGCGCGAGGGCGGGACGCGCAGTCGGTGCTCGACAAGGCCGGCGTCACGGTCGCGTTCCCCGAGTGGCTCGCCGAGATCGAGCCTCAGGGCGACCGGACCGACGCGGACTACGCGGACTACCTCGCGATGATGGACGAGTACCGTGCGCGGTTCCTCGACTACACCGCCTACGAGGCGACCCAGTTCGCGGTCTGGTACTTCTCCACCGGACACGACGTCATGGGCCTGTTCTTCGACGTCGACGCGACCGGCCACGTGACCCTGAGCCAGAAGGCCAAGGACCAGTTCAACCGCCAGGAGATCACGGACGACGTCGACTGGGACACGTACGACGGCACGCGCAACTGGGCCGAGTACAACTACACGAGCGACCGGCTCGCCACGATGAGCACCGCGGCGTGGCTCATCGAAAAGGCGCTGACCAGCAACAACGTCATGCCGCAGCCTGGCTTCGTCTCGCACGGCTACGTGGCCAACGAGGACGGGTCGACCGACTACGGCTTCACCGTGACGCTCGTCGCGGGCACCGGCAAGGTGCACGTCGAGCTGCGCACCGCTGACGGTGCCGCGATCCCGGCCGGCGTGGTGCTGGTCGACGCTCAGGGCAAGGTCGTCACCGAGGTCACGCCCGGCCAGAAGGTCTACGTCCGCGTCCCGGCCGGCATGGACCCCGCCACGCTCCCCGCCTTCCAGCTGTGGGGCTCGGCCGAGGGCACCGCGAAGGGCAGCCCGCACTACTTCACGGGCGAGGACAGCACGAACAACCTCCCGGGCCACTATGACGAGGAGACCGGCGAGTGGACCCAGGAGTTCGGGCAGCACTGGCTGATCGGCCTCGGTGAGCTCGACCGCCCGTCGACCGCGTGGGACTGGATCGGCATCTCCCTCGCCGACATCACGCCGGAGGAGCCGGGAGAGCCCGGTGAGCCCGAAGGCCCGACTGACCCGACCGAGCCCACCGACCCGGTCGAGCCCACTGACCCGGTCGTCGCCCCGGTCGACGACGAGACGGACAACCCGGTCGTCGCGCCGGTCGTCGACCCGGTCACCCCGACCGACCCGACCAACCTCGGCTCGTCGTCCGGCGCGGTCAGCGTCAAGGTCCCGACCGTCCCGACCGCCGCAACCGTCGCGACGGGCACGCGGGCCCAGGCCTCGGCCGACGGCCTCGCGCAGACCGGCTCCGAGGCGGGCACCCTCGTCGCCCTCGGCTCGCTCGTCAGCCTCGCGGGCCTCGGGATGGTCGTCGTCCGCCGCCGTGGACGTCACGCCGAGATCTGACACCGCACGCACAGCAGGGCCGCCCCCGAAGTCGGGGGCGGCCCTGCCGTGCGTCTCAGGTCAGCCGGAGTACACCTCGTACTCCGAGAGCTGGCCCGCCGGCCAGCCCGTGTTGCCCGTGAACGTCAGCCGCACGTAGCGCTTCGCCGAGGGCGTCACGGTGATCGTCACGGTGTTGCCCGACGACGGGTTGAACACGTACCCGGCAGACGCCTTGAGCGTGCTCCAGGTCGCGTTGTCGGTGCTGCCCAGCACGGACAAGGTCTGCGTGCGCGTGGCCCAGGCGGCCGCGGGCGGCAGCTTGAGGACCACGCGGCCCACGGTCTGCGACGAGCCGAGGTCGACCGTCAGGTTCTGGGGGAACGCGTTGTTCGGGCTCTCCCAGTAGCTGTTCGCGTTGCCGTCCACCACGTTGCCCGGCCCGTACACGTCCGCGTACGCGCCGCTGACCTGCTTGCCCGCCGCGAGGTTCACGGTGGTCGGCGGGGTCGTCGGCGTGACGGTGGGCGTGGGCGTGGGCGTGGGCGTCGGGGTCGGGGTCGGGGTCGGCGTGGGCGTCGGCGTGGTGCCGGTCCCGTAGACCTCGAACGACGAGACCTGCGCGGCGGGCCAGCCGGAGTTGGCGGTGACCGTGACGCGCACGTACCGCGCGTTGCCGCTGACCGGGACGCTGACGCGGTTCCCACTCGCCGGGTCGAACGAGTACGACTTGGACACGGCGAGCGTGCTCCACGACGAGCCGTCGGCCGAGCCGAGCACCGACAGCGTCTGGTTGCGCTGACCCCACGACGGCGGCAGCGCGAGCTCGACCCGCTGGACGGCGGTTGCCGCGCACAGGTCCACGGTCACCGACTGCGGGAACGCGCTGTTGGCGCTCTCCCAGTAGCTCGATGCGTTGCCGTCCACGGCGTTGCCAGGACCGTACGACTGGTTGGTGCTCGTCGACGTCGCGGTCTTGCCCCGCGCCAGGTCACCCGTGCCGGCGTTGCACGCGGGCGGCTGGGTGGGGGTGACCGTGGGAGTCGGCGTGGGCGTCGTCGGCGGGGTCGTGACCGGCGGGCTCGTCGGGTTCGTCGTGCCGCCGGAGTAGACCGGCGTGGGCCACGGGCCGCAGTACGGCGTGGCCGGGAAGAACCCGGAGTTGCCGCTGCCGACGAGGTTGATGCCCGTGTTGACCGAGCCCTGGCAGCTGTACAGCGGGTTGCTGTAGCCGACGTTCTTCGCGACGACGTTCTCGAAGTTGGCGACGAACGCCGCCTGCGCCTGGATCGCGAACGTCCCGGCACCGTCGATGTTCACGTTCTTGAAGTTGACCGTCTTGGTCGACCCCTCGATGAACATGATCGCGGCGTAGGAGCTGTCGAGGATGTTCGCGTCGGTCACGTTGATCGTCGCGTTCATCGGCTCGTTGAGCGCCGAGAACCAGAGTGCGCCGACGCCGAACTGCCAGTTGTAGTCGGAGTTGCCGGCGCGGATGAACGTGTCGCGGGCGACGGTGATCGTGCCGCCGATCGCCGCGGCGCCCTGCACGCCCGGGTAGCGGTTGGCGATGTGGATGCCGCCGCCGTTGCTGATCGTGTCGGCCACGACGTTGTCGCTCACGGTGATGTTGGTGCCGCCGTAGATCGCGATGTTGTTGGCCAGGATCGGCAGGATCACGGTGTTGAACGTGTACGAGTTGTCGTGCTCGGCCGTCTCGGCCCACTGCGCGATGCCGTCGTCGCCCGTGTTCCGGATGAAGTTGTTGGTCGCGACCGAGTTGGTCACGCCCAGGTGGAAGTTGATGCCGTCGGCCGTCTGGTCGAGGATCCGGCTGTTCTTGATGGTCAGCCGGTCCATGGGGCCGTCCATCCACGCGCCGACCTTGGTGTGCTGCATCCAGACCGAGTCGATGGTCGAGTTGCTCATCGCGCCGCCGAACGCGTTGACCTGGTCGTTGTCGTTGCGCTCCTTGACCTCGCCGAGCACCGCGAGGTTGCTCACGGTGACGTTGGTGCTCGGGCCACCCTGGCCGACGTACTTGCCGTAGATGCCCACGCCCGCGCCGGTCAGCTCGGTGTACCACTGCCCGGCACCGGTCAGCGTGACCTTGTCGACGATGATGTGGCTCGTCACCTTGAACCGGCCGGGCGGCACGTAGACCGTCCTGCCCTGGGCCGAGCCCGCGTTGACCGCGTTCTGGATCGCCTGCGTCGCGTCCGCCGAGCCGGAGGGGTCGGCGCCGAAGTCCGTGACGACGTTGAGCGAGCCGGCCGGCTGCCCGATGGGGGCTCCGACGAGCTCGAAGTCAGCGAGGTCCACGGTGAAGGTGGGGGACTGGGCGGTCGACGAGACCTGGAAGCGCACCTTGGTGCCCGCAGCGAGCGTCGAGCCGAACATCATCCGGGTCTCGTCGTAGAAGTGGTGCGGAAAGGTGTCGCCCGGGTTGTTGTTGAACGGGTACCCGCCGTAGTACCAGCCGTACCGCGAGGTGACCGGCAGGTCCTTGACCTTGGTGCCGTTGACGAGCACGGCGGCCGTCGCGTCGCGACCGGTCCCCGCGGCGTTGTCCGGCAGCGAGTAGCGGAAGTCGACGGCGTTGGCCGGCTTGGTGAGCGTGAACTCGACGTACTCGCCCACGGCGTCGAGCGTGACGGCTCGTCGGCCCGACGCCTCCGAGGGCAGCGACCCGTAGAGCCTGTTCGGGCCGATGAGCGTGCCGTTGGTGACGGCGTCCTCCGCCTCCTGCTCGACGAAGGGCACGGTGGCGCCCCGCCCGGGGATGCCGACGGGGGACAGGGTCAGCGGCGCGGCGGCCGCCGCGGTGGTGGCGCCGGAACCCACGGCGACGAGCGTGCTCGCGACGAGTGCGGCGACGGCGACTCCCGCCGCGACGACGCGCAGCGGCCGGGTGCCAGGGGCGGGGGGTGGTGCGGGGGCGTGACGGCTCACGATGCGGACCTCTCTGTCCGACGTGCCGGCGCGACCGTCGTTGGCCGCCCGGCGAGTGAGGGCCGGGCGCGCGGCGCGAGCCCGGGGTGCGGTCAAACGGTACATATCCCGACAGGAGCCCGCAAGATGTCGACAATCAGGCGAAAGACGATCCGATCAACGCGCGATTTCCTGGACCGCACGGTCGATCACGTCCGCCAGCTCGTGCAGGTAGGCGCCGCCGAAGAGCAGGGCGTGCACGCCGACCGGGTACACCTGGTGCAGGGCGACCCGATGGCGCCACCCGCGCCTGAGCGGCGCGATCTCGTCGTACGCCTCGAAGACGTCGTCGAGGTGGGGGAGCCCGAACAGCGCGAGCATCGCGAGGTCGCTCTCGCGGTGCCCCCCGTGCGCGGCGGGGTCGATGAGGGTGGCACCTCCAGCCGTCCACACCACGTTCCCCGACCACAGGTCACCGTGCAGCCGGGCGGGCGGCTCGTCGTCGTCCAGCGCGCCACCGCGCAGGCGCTCGCCGAGGATCGCCAGGCCGGGCATCGAGATACCCGCCTGGCGCAGGTCGCAGTCGAGCGGGGCGAGGCGACAGGCCGCCAGAAACGGGCCCCACCGCGCGAAGTGCCCGGCCGGCATCGTCTGGGGCGAGTCGAGCGGGCCGAAGAACCCGTCACCAGCCCATCCCGGCGGGCCGGCGCCGAACGCGGGCGCGCCAGCGGCGTGCGTCGCGGCGAGGGCGGCCCCGAAAGCTCGGGCCGCCTCGCGCGTCGCCGCGACGGGCTCGAGCCTGACGAGGTCCAGGTGGTCGTCGTCGACGCCCAGAACCTCCACGACCGGCGCCCCGCCCGCGTCGTCGAGCCAGCGGAGCCCGGCCGCCTCGCACGCGAAGAACCCAGCAGGCGCACCCGGGCGCGACTTGCGGTAGACCCCCACGACGACCCCCCTCGTCGCGTCGATCATCCCGCCGCAGCAGCCCGGGCGCGAGACGGGGAAACCGGCGATGCTGGGCGGATGACGAGCATCGGCATCCCCCGGGAGACCAAGAACCGCGAGTACCGCGTCGCGCTCACCCCGGCAGGTGCCCACCACCTGGCGCTCGCGGGCCACGAGGTGCTCGTCGAGAGCGGTGCGGGCGTCGGCTCGGCGATCGGCGACGAGGAGTACGTGGCGGCCGGCGCGCGGATCGTCGCGAGCGCGCAGGAGGCCTGGGCCGCCGACATCGTCTGCAAGGTCAAGGAGCCCGTCGGACCCGAGCACAGCCTGCTGCGCGACGGGCAGGTGCTGTTCACCTACCTGCACCTCGCCGCCGATCGCCCGACGACGGACGCTCTGCTGGCCGCGGGGACCACCGGCATCGCGTACGAGACCGTCCGCGCCGCCGACGGTTCGCTCCCGCTGCTCGCACCCATGAGCGAGGTCGCCGGGCGGCTGTCCACGCAGGTCGCCGCCTACCACCTCATGCGCAACGAGGGCGGCGCGGGCCTGCTGCTCGGGGGAGTGCCCGGGGTCGACGCCGCGCGCGTCGTGGTGCTCGGTGCGGGCGTCGTCGGGCGGCACGCCGCCGAGATCGCGGTGGGCATGCGGGCCGACGTGACGATGCTCGACCTGTCGATGCCCCGCCTGCGCGAGGTCGACGCCGAGTTCGGGGGCCGCGTCCGGACCTTGGCCTCCAACGCCTGGACCCTCGCCCGCGAGGTCGCCGACGCCGACGTGGTCATCGGCGCGGTGCTCGTGCCCGGCGCGAAGGCACCCAAGCTCGTGACCGACGAGCTCGTCGCGCGCATGCGGCCCGGGTCGGTGCTCGTCGACGTCGCGGTCGACCAGGGCGGCTGCTTCGAGTCCACCCGCCCCACCACGCACGACGAGCCGACGTTCCGGGTCCACGACGCGCTGTTCTACTGCGTCGCGAACATGCCCGGCGCCGTGCCGGTCACCTCGACGCACGCGCTGACCAACGTGACGCTGCCCTACCTGTCCGCGCTCGCGGACCAGGGATGGCGTGCGGCACTCGCGGCCGACCCGGCGCTCGCCGGCGGGCTCACGACGCATGCGGGCGCGCTGACCAACGATGCCGTCGCTCGCGCGCACGGCTACCCGTTCACCTCCCCGGCAGCGGTCCTGGCCTGAGGTCTGCCGCGAGCAGAAGTGCTCGCGCACGGGCGCAAGGGCCCCTACGGTCGGGAGCATGGCGACGGCGCTCGTGATCGGTGGCAGCGGACAGATCGGCCGAGCGGCTGTGCCCGCGCTCGTCGCGGACGGCTGGGACGTGCGCGTGCTGACGCGCGGGACCCGCTCGGTCGAGGGCGTGCGGGCCTGGGGTGCGGAGCCGGTCGTCGGTGATCGTCATGACGCCGAGTCGCTCGCCGCGGCCGTGCGCGGCGGCGTGGACGTCGTCGTCGACGTCGTGGCGTACGACGACCGGGACGCCTCCGCCCTGCTCGCGCACTCCGCAGACATCGGCTCGGCGATCGTCGTCTCGAGCGCCGCCGTGTACGTCGACGACCAGGGTGACGGCTTCGAGTCGGAGACCTTCGGCACGTTCCCGGTGCCGATCGGCGAGGACCAGGCCACGGTCGCCCCCGGGCGCGACTCCTACGCGACCGGCAAGGTCGCGCTCGAGCAGGCGTGGGCCGCGTCCAACGTCCCGACGACGATCCTGCGGCCGGGCGCGATCCACGGCCCGGGCTGCATCCAGCCGCGCGAGTGGGTCTTCGTCAAGCGTGCCCTCGACGGCCGCGACGTGCGGCTCCTGGCCTACGACGGCGAGAGCCGGTTCCACCCCACGTCGACCGCGGTGCTCGGCGAGCTCGTCCGACTCGCCGCGGCGACGCCGGGGCACCGCGTGCTCAACGCGGTGGATCCGGACGCGCCCACGGTCGCCGAGATCGCGACCCTGGTCGACGGCGTCATGGGCACGACGTCCCGCATCGTCCGGCTGCCCGGCGAGCCGGTCGGGGGCATCGGGAGCACGCCGTGGGCCGTGCCCACCCCGCTCGTGCTCGACATGGCGCGGGCCCACGAGCTGCTGGGGTACGTCGCGCCCGGCGGGTACGGGGACACGGTCGCGGCGGCCGTCGAGTGGCTCGTCGACGTCGCGGCGGGCGCGGACTGGCGGCAGCGCTTCCCCGGCTTCGCCCGGATGGAGGGCGACGGCGACTTCTTCGACTACGCCGCCGAGGACGCGTTCCTGGCGGCGCACTCCTGACCCGGCGGAGCGCAGGCCGATGGGTGATGATGGCCCGCATGACTGCAGCGCTCGACGCCGACAACCCGTTCGCCACCCCCTCCTCGCTGCCTTACGGACTGCCCGACTACCGTCGGATCCGTGAGGAGCACTACCGCCCCGCGATCCTCGCCGGCATGGCCGAGCACCGCGCTCAGGTGGACGCCATCGCGTCCGACCCCGAGCCCGCGACGGTCGACAACACGCTCGTCGCGCTCGAGCGCGCGGGCCGCCTGCTGCACCGGTCGCTGACCGCGTTCTTCAACCAGTCGAGCGCCGACTCGACGCCGGGCCTCGAGGCCGTCGAGCAGGAGATCGCGCCCCTGCTCGCCGCGCACATGGACGCGATCTACCTCGACGCGCGCCTGTTCGCCCGCGTGGAGGCACTGCACGACGCGGACCTCGACCTCGAGCCGGACACGGCGTGGCTGCTGCACCGCACGCACACCGCGTTCGTCCGCTCGGGCGTCGGCCTCGACGAGCCGTCGCAGGAGCGCCTGCGTGCCCTCAACGCCGAGATCACCTCGCTCGAGACCACGTTCGGCCGCGACCTGTTGGCCGCCCAGAACGCCGCGGCCGTGCTGGTCACGGACGAGGAGCAGCTCGACGGGTTCCCCGACGACGCCCGTGCGGCAGCAGCCCAGGCGGCCACGGACCGCGGGCACGAGGGCGCGTGGCTCGTCGAGCTCGCGCTGCCCACCCAGCAGAACGCGCTGTCGATGGCCCGCGACCGGTCGCTGCGCCAGCGCGTGTTCCGGGCCTCCGCGCGCCGCGGCATCGGCGGCGAGCACGACACCCGGGCCACGCTGCTCTCGCTCGCCCGACTGCGCGCCGAGCGGGCGCAGCTGCTCGGCTTCGAGCACCACGCGGCGTTCGTCGCGTCGGACGCGACCGCCAGGTCCGCCGAGGCCGTGGCGGAGATCCTCGAGCGGCTCGCGCCGGCAGCCGTCGAGAACGCACGCGTCGAGGCGCGCGACCTCGCGGAGGCGCTCGAACGCGACGTCCCGGGCGCCGACCTCGAGCCCTGGGACTGGGCCTACTACGCCGAGCGTGTCCGCTCCGAGCGTCGCTCGCTCGACGACTCGGTCCTGCGGCCCTACCTCGAGCTCGAGCGCGTCATGGCCGACGGGGTGTTCCGCGCCGCCACCGAGCTCTACGGGCTGACGTTCGCCGAGCGTGACGACCTCGTCGGCTACCACCCCGACGTGCGCGTCTTCGAGGTCTTCGACGCGGACGGCAGCGGCCTCGGACTCTTCCTCGCCGACTACTGGACGCGCGAGTCCAAGCGCGGGGGCGC
Organism: Cellulomonas rhizosphaerae; assembly: GCF_003470205.1. Taxonomy (GTDB): domain Bacteria; phylum Actinomycetota; class Actinomycetes; order Actinomycetales; family Cellulomonadaceae; genus Cellulomonas; species Cellulomonas rhizosphaerae. The sequence goes on along the minus strand of NZ_QWKP01000219.1, from coordinate 31,602 downwards.
CTGGATGAACAACCTCGTCGACCAGTCCACGCTGCTCGACGAGCAGCCCGTGGTCGTCAACAACCTCAACATCCCCAAGCCGCCCGCGGGCGAGCCGACGCTGCTGGCGTGGGACGAGGTCATCACGATGTTCCACGAGTTCGGGCACGCGCTGCACGGCCTGTTCTCGGCCGTGCGCTACCCCTCGCAGTCCGGCACCGAGGTGCCGCGCGACTTCGTCGAGTACCCCTCCCAGGTCAACGAGATGTGGGCCTGGGAGCCGCGGATCCTGGCCGCGTACGCGGTGCACCACGAGACCGGCAACCCGATGCCGGCGGAGTGGGTCGCGACGCTGCTCGAGGCGCGCCAGGACGGCGAGGGCTTCGCGACGACCGAGTACCTGTCGGCCGCGCTGCTCGACCAGGCCTGGTACCGGCTCGCTCCCGACGACGTGCCGACCGACCCCGAGCACGTGGAGCCGTTCGAGGCGGCCGCGCTCGAGGCCGCCGGGGTCGCCTTCGCCCCGGTCCCGCCCCGCTACCGCTCGACGTACTTCAACCACGTGTTCGGCGGCGGCTACTCGGCCGGGTACTACTCGTACATCTGGTCCGAGGTGCTCGACGCGGACACCGTGACCTGGTTCGAGGAGAACGGCGGCCTGCGGCGCGAGAACGGCGACGCGTTCCGCGCCAAGCTGCTGTCCCGCGGCGGGTCCGTCGACCCGATGGCCGCGTTCCGTGACCTGCGCGGACGGGACCCCGAGATCGCCCCGCTGCTCGTGCGCCGGGGGCTGACCGCCGCCGGCGTCTGACGCGAGGGGGTGCCGGGCCCACGTCGTGAGACGGGTCCGGCGCCCCACGGACGCCCGCGCCACGCCCGGTAGCGTGGGCCGCATGCCCGCTGCGACGCCTGCACCCGTGACGCCCTCGACCGGCCCCACCGCCGCCGACGAGGTCGTCGACATCTGCCGCGACCTCATCCGGTTCGACACGTCGAACTACGGCGACAACGAGGGACCGGGGGAGCGCGCGTCGGCCGAGCACGTGATGGGCCTGCTCACCGAGGTGGGCCTCGACCCCGAGCTGTTCGAGAGCTCGCCGGGCCGGGCCAACGTCGTGGTGCGGCTCCCGGGCGTGGACTCGTCGCGCCCCGCGCTCGTGCTGCACGGCCACCTCGACGTCGTGCCCGCGCGCGCCGACGACTGGAGCGTGGACCCGTTCGGCGCCGAGGAGCGCGACGGGCTCATCTGGGGCCGCGGTGCGGTGGACATGAAGGACATGGACGCGATGATCCTGTCCGTCGTGCGGCAGATGGCCCGCGAGGGCCGCCGCCCGGCGCGGGACGTCGTGGTCGCGATGTTCGCCGACGAGGAGGCCGGCGGCACGTGGGGCGCCCGCTGGGCGGTGGACAACCGCCCCGAGCTGTTCGAGGGCGCGAGCGAGGCGATCAGCGAGGTCGGCGGCTTCTCCGTCGAGGTCGACGGGCAGCGCGCGTACCTGCTGCAGACCGCCGAGAAGGGCCTGTCGTGGCTGCGGCTGGCCTCGGGCGGGCGTGCGGGGCACGGCAGCCAGGTCAACCCCGACAACGCGGTGACCCACCTGGCCGAGGCGGTCGCCCGCATCGGTCGGCACCCGTGGCCGTTGCAGCTCACGCCGACCGTGCGCGCGCTGCTCGAGGGCGTCGCCCAGCTCACGGGCCTGCCGTTCGACGAGGAGGATCCTGAGGGCATCGACCGGCTCGTCGCCGCGCTCGGCCCGGCGTCCCGGTTCGTCGGCGCGACCCTGCGGCACACGTCCAACCCCAGCCAGCTCACGGCCGGCTACAAGGCCAACGTCATCCCCGGCCACGCCGAGGGCACGATCGACGGCCGATTCCTGCCCGGGCACGAGGACGAGTTCGTCCGCACCATCACCGAGCTCGCCGGCCCGCACGTGAGCATCGAGCGGATCCACCACGACGTCGCGCTCGAGGCGCCGACGACCGGCGCGCTGGTCGACGCGATGGTCGACGCCCTGCACGCGGAGGACCCGGGCGCGACCGTCCTGCCCTACACGCTGTCCGGCGGCACGGACAACAAGTCGCTCTCGCGCCTGGGCATCACCGGCTACGGGTTCGCCCCGCTGCGGCTCACGCCCGACCTCGACTTCTCGGGCATGTTCCACGGCGTCGACGAGCGCGTGCCCACCGACGCCCTCAAGTTCGGCACGCGGGTCCTGGACCGCCTGCTCGGGACCTGCTAGGTCGTCTCCTGCAGCGTGCTGCGCACCCGCAGGGTCTTGCGGCGCAGCCACACCTTCCGCTCGCCCCCCACGTAGATCACCGAGCGGGCGAGCTCCCAGCGTCCGTACTCCGCGTGCTCGGTGAGCATGCGGCTCGCATCACCCCTGCTGGTCGAGCGCGGGATCGTGAGCACGCGGTACTCGTACTGCCCCCCGACCGCCACCCAGTCCTTGCGCTTCGTCCCCGTCTGACCGATTGCCATCGTCACCCCGTTCCGTCGCCGGCGCCGTTCGACCTATCGCGCTGCCATTGTGCCTCGCTCGGCGCTACCGTCATGGCATGACCGTCGACCCGCGTGCCGCGCTGGACCGCCTGATCGCTTCCCTCGAGGCCCACTACAACGCCGTCGCCGGCAAGCACGGAGACGACGACCCCGCAGTCGACGACGCCTACGACGTCCTCGCGGACGCGTTCGAGGTCTACGACGAGGCCCTGGGCACCGCCCACGGCGAGGCCCTGCCGTTCTACCTCGCCGAGGAGGACGACGACGAGGACGACGAGGACGACGAGTGGGGCGCCGACGGCGACGAGGCCTTCGAGGACGGCGCCGACGTCGAGGACCTCGCGGGCGAGGCCCGCACGTCCTGACCGGGCTGGCAGGCCGGGCTCAGAACCTCTCGGGGTAGCCGAGCTCGGGGGCGCTGACCTCGTCGAGCGCGTGACGCAGCTCGCGGGGCAGCTCGAGGTCAACCGCCGCGAGCGACCCGCGCAGCTGGTCCGCCGTCCGGGCCCCGACGATCGCCGACGCGATGCCGGGCCGGCCGGCGAGCCACGCGAGCGCGACCTCGAGCGGCGCGCGGTCGAGACCCGCCGCGGCCGTCGCCACGGCCTCGACGACCGCGGCGCCGGCGTGCGCGAGGTAGGGCTCGACGAAGCCGGCCAGGTGCGGCGACGCCGCACGGGAGTCGGCCGGGATCGTCCGGCGGTACTTGCCGGTCAGCACGCCGCGGCCGAGCGGCGACCACGCGAGGACTCCCGTGCCGAGGGCTTGCGCGGCCAGCAGCACCTCGCGCTCGATGCCGCGCTGCAGGAGCGAGTACTCGGCCTGGACGGCCGCGAGGCCCGGATCGTGCTCGAGCAGGCTCGCGGCGCGCGCGACCTGCCAGCCCGCGTGGTTGGCCAGGCCCACGTACCGGGCGCGCCCGCTGCTGACCGCGAGGCGCAGCGCCGAGGCGGTCTCCTCGAGCGGCGTGCGAGGGTCCGGGGTCTGGACGAGGAACAGGTCCACGTGGTCGGTGCCGAGCCGGCGCAGCGAGCCGTCGAGCGACGCGAGCAGCGCGCCGCGCGAGCCGTCGACCACCGCGCCCGTGGCGGTGCGACGCACGCCCGCCTTCGTGCACAGCACGAGCTCGTCCCGGGCGACGACGTCCCCGAGCAGCGAGCCCAGCAGCTCCTCGGCGCCGCCGTCGGCGTAGGACGCGGACGTGTCGACGAGCGTGCCGCCCGCGTCGACGAAGTCGCGCAGCTGCTCGGTGGCCTCGTGCTCGTCGGTGTCCCGGCTCCAGGTCATGGTTCCCAGCCCCAGCCGCGACACGCGCAGGCCGGTGCGTCCGAGGTGGCGCTGTTCCATGATCGGCAACCCTAGACGGGCGGTGGCCCGCCTCCCCGGACCCGGCCGCGCGTCGGACTAGTGTGGCGGCTCGTGACAGGCATGGGTGCAGGCGAAGCGATCCTCCTCGGACTGGTGCAGGGACTTACCGAGTTCCTCCCGGTCTCCTCGAGCGCGCACCTGCGCGTCGTGGGCGACCTCATGGGTTCCGACCCGGGCGCGGCGTTCACCGCGATCACCCAGCTCGGCACCGAGACCGCGGTGCTGCTCTACTTCCGCCGCGACATCGTGCGGATCGTCGGCGCGTGGTGGCACGCGCTGCGCGGCGGCTACGGCACCGACTGGCGCGCGCGCGCCGGGATGCCGCGCGGCGAGAAGCCGGACCACGACGCGCTGATGGCCTGGTTCATCGCGCTCGGCTCGCTGCCGATCATCGTGCTCGGGCTCGCGTTCCAGGACCAGATCGAGAGCACGTTCCGCAACCTGTGGCTCGTCGCGCTGACCCTGGCCGGGTTCGGCCTCGTGCTGGGCTGGGCGGACCGGGTGGGGACCAAGAAGCGCGCGCTGACCGAGCTGACCGGGCGCGACGCGGTGCAGTTCGGGTTCTGGCAGGCGCTCGCGCTCGTGCCCGGCGTGTCGCGGTCCGGCGGCACGATCACGGGTGGGCTGCTCATGGGCTACACCCGCGAGGCGGCCGCGCGGTACTCGTTCCTGCTCGCGATCCCGGCCGTGTTCGGGTCGGGGCTCTTCCAGCTCGCCAAGAGCGTCGACCAGTTCGGCAAGGCCGGCACGCCGAGCTTCGGGGCGACGCTCATCGCGACACTCGTCGCGTTCGCGGTCGGCTACCTCGTGATCATCGTGTTCCTGAAGATCGTCTCGACCTTCAGCTACAAGCCGTTCGTCTGGTACCGGCTGGGCCTCGCCGCGCTGCTGGTGGTGCTGCTGCTCACGGGCGTGCTCGACGCGAGCTCGGCGACGGCGTAGGTCCTACAGCCAGCCGGACTTGCGGAACCGGGCGTACAGCCCGCCGCAGATGACGAGCATCGCGACCACGACGATCGGGTAGCCGTAGGTCCAGTCGAGCTCGGGCATGTGACGGAAGTTCATGCCGTAGATCCCCGCGATGAGCGTCGGGACCGCCGCGATCGCGGCCCACGCGGAGATCTTGCGCATGTCCTCGTTCTGCCGGACCGAGACCTGGCTCAGGTGGACCGAGAGCATCGCGTCGAGCAGCTCGTCGTGCGTGTCGAGGTGGCGGTCCAGGCGGTCGGCGATCACCTGCGTGCGGCGCAGCCACGGCCGCGCGTCGTGCCGTCGGCTGTGCTGCTGCTCCGTCTCGGCGGCCAGCATCGGGACCACCGACGCGATCGGGCCGAGCGCGCGCCGGGCCTCGGCGATCTCGCGCTTGAGGTCGTAGATGCGCTGCAGCGGGTCGCCCGTGGTCCGGTTCGACGTGAAGACGACGGCCTCGGTGTCGGCCACCGCGTCGCCGAGCGACGCCTCGACGTCGCCCGCCTGCGCGACCAGCGTGAGCATGATCGCGGCGAGGACCTCGTGCACGCCGTCGTCGGGCACCGGGACGCCGCTCGTGAGCTTGTCGAGCGCGTGCGGCAGGATCCGCGACTGGCCGAGCTCGGCGGTGATCACCACGTCCTTGCGGACGATGCACGTGAGCGACCCCGTGAGCACGTCGCGCGTCTCCTCGACGTACGAGAGCGTCGGTACCGACAGGACGAGCTCGCCGTCGGCCGAGCGGTCGACGTGACCGCGCAGCGGGCGGGGGCCGCGCTCGGGGTGCGCGCCGGGGCGGTGGTGCTCGAGGATCACGAGCGCCTGGTCGCTGACGCCGTACCGCTTCGCGGCGTCGACGAGGTCGTCGGGGTCGACGACGACCCACGTCGGGCTGCCCTCGTCGCCCTCGGTCCAGGTGCCCGCCACGGGGCTGTAACGCGTCTCTCGTCCCACGGGTTGAATCATGGACCCCCGGGAGCCGTGCCGCCGGTCATCCGCGGTTAGGCTTCCGGCGTGCTCACCTGGCCCCTGCCGCATGTCCCGTCGCTCCCCGGCCGTGGCGGGCCGGTCCTGGTCCGGGACTCGTCGTCGGGCGAGCTCGTCGTCGCGGCCCAGGGCGACGTCGCGACGCTGTACGTCTGCGGCATCACGCCCTACGACGCGACCCACATGGGCCACGCCGCCACGTACGTCGCGTTCGACGTGCTGGGCCGGGCGTGGCGCGACGCGGGGCACGAGGTGCACTACGCGTCCAACGTCACCGACGTCGACGACCCGCTGCTCGAGCGCGCGACCGCCACGGGCGTCGACTGGCGCGACCTCGCGGCGGACCAGACGGCGCTCTACGCGCAGGACATGACCGCGCTCGGCGTCATCCCGCCCGGCACGTGGAGCGGGGTCGTCGAGTCGATCCCCGCGGTGGTCGACGCGGTCGAGAAGCTGCTCGCGTCGGGCGCCGCGTACCGCGTGACCACGCCCGACGAGGTGGGCGAGGAGCTCGGCGACGTCTACGCCGACCTCTCGGTCGACCCGTCCTTCGGCGCCGTCGCGGGACTGGACGCGGCGACCATGCTCGCGTACTCGCGCGAGCGTGGGGGAGACCCCGAGCGCCCCGGCAAGCGCGACCCGCTGGACCCGCTGCTCTGGCGGCGCGAGCGCGCCGGCGAGCCCGCGTGGGACGGCGGCGTCCTCGGACGTGGCCGGCCGGGCTGGCACATCGAGTGCGCGGTCATCGCGCGGGACGCGCTCGGGCTGCCGTTCGACGTCGAGGGCGGCGGCTCGGACCTGCTCTTCCCGCACCACGAGATGAGCACGTCGCACGCGCGGCTGCTCGACTCGGGTCACGGCGCGCGCGTGCACCTGCACGCCGGCATGGTCGGGCTCGAGGGCGAGAAGATGAGCAAGTCCCAGGGCAACCTGGTGCTCGTCTCGGTCCTGCTCGCGCAGGGCGTCGACCCGATGGCCATCCGGCTCGCGATCATCGCGCACCGCTACCGCGACGACTGGGACTGGACCTCCGCGGGCCTCGAGGCGGCACAGGCGCGCCTCGAGCACTGGCGCGCCGCGGTCTCCGGCAACGGCGGACCCGACGCGACCGCGCTGCTCGCGGGCGTGCGCGCCGCGGTCGCCGACGACCTCGACACCCCGCGCGCGCTCGCGCTCGTCGACGCCTGGGCCGACGAGAGCCTCGCGGGCACCGCCGAGCCCGTCGAGGGCGCGCCAGGCATCGTCGCGCGCCTCATCGACGCGCTGCTCGGCATCCGGATCTGAGCCTTCAGCCGCCCGTTCCCGGGTCGCGGCGGCGCAGGTAGCGCTCGAACTCCTGCGCGATCGCCTCGCCGCTCGCCTCCGGGAGGTCCGCGGTGTCCTTGGCCTCCTCGAGCTGGCGCACGTAGTCGCCGATCTCGCCGTCCTCGCCCGCGAGCTCGTCGACCCCGGCCTGCCACGCGGCGGCCTCGTCGGGCAGCTCGCCGAACGGCACGGGCTCGCCGAGCAGCTGCTCGAGGCGGCGCAGCACCGCGAGCGTCGCCTTCGGCGACGGCGGGTGGGCCACGTAGTGCGGGACCGCGGCCCACAGCGACAGCGCGTTCATGCCGCGGTTCGCGGCCTCGTGCTGCAGGACGCCGACGATGCCCGTCGGCCCCTCGTACGTGTTGGGCTCGAGGCCGAGCAGGGTGCGCAGGTCCGCGTCCTCGCTCGTCGAGGTGACCGGGATGGGGCGCGTGTGCGGCACGTCGGCCAGGAGCGCGCCGATGGTCACGACCGTGCGGACGCCGAGGCTCGCCGCGATGCCCAGCACCTCGTCGCAGTAGTGCCGCCAGCGCATCGACGGCTCGATCCCGTGCACGAGCACCACGGTCCGTCCGCGCGGGGTGGTCGCCACCGCGATCGCCGTGGTCGGCCACGTGATGCCCCGCGTGCCGTCCGGCCCGGGCCCGACCTGCGGGCGGTTGACCTGGAAGTCGTGGTACTCCTCCGGGTCCAGCTCGTCGACCTGCTCCGCACCCCACGCGTCGTGCAGGTGCTCCAGGGCGTGCGTCGCCGCCGAGCCGGCGTCGTTCCAGCCCTCGAAGGCGGCGAGCAGCACGGTCTCGCCTGCGGGCAGGTCACCGCCGGTGGTCTCACTCATCGGGCCAGCCTAGGCCGGGACGCCGACGGACGACGGGCGGCGACACTCGTCGGAGCCGAACGCTCCGGGCGACTCGTAGGATGACTTGATGCCTCCCGCGAACCTCGAGCTGCCCGATGCCGTCCTGTGGGACATGGACGGCACCCTGATCAACACCGAGCCGCTGTGGATCGCCGGCGAGACCGCGCTGGTCTCCGCGCACGGCGGCATGTGGACCCACGAGGACGGGCTCGGCCTGGTCGGCAACCCGATGGCCGTCGCCGCGCAGACGCTCGCCGATCGCGGCGTCGACCTCCCGCTCGACGAGATCGTCGACTTCCTCAACGCTCGGGTCGCCGCCGGTGTCGCGGCGTCGACGCCGTGGCAGCCGGGTGCACGCGAGCTGCTCGACGCGCTGGTCGCCGCGGGCGTGCCCATGGCGCTCGTGACGTCGTCGTACCGCGTGCTGTCGGAGCCGTTCGCGGCCGTGGCGGGCTGCTTCGACGTGATCGTCAGCGGCGACACGGTGACGAACGCCAAGCCCGACCCCGAGCCGTACCTGGCCGCCGCGGAGCTGCTCGGCGTGCCGATCGAGCGCTGCGTGGCCGTCGAGGACTCGCGCTCGGGGATCACGTCCGCGCTCGCCTCGGGTGCGCGCACCGTGGGCGTCGAGGTGTTCCAGCCCGTCGAGCCTCGGCCGGGCCTCGTGCGCGTCGCAGACCTGACGGAGCTGAGCGTCGAGCGCCTCGCCCGGATCGCCGCGGGCGCGGACCTGGTGTCGCCCGCGCGCTGACGCCCTCGCGTCAGGCGACGTGCGCCACCTGCACGCCCGTCGCTCGCTCGACGGCACCCTCGGGGATCTCGGGGGGCGTCCCGCCGAACGCCGGGCACAGCGCCTTGAACGAGCACCAGTCGCACAGCTTCGACGTGCGCGGGCGCCACTCGCCGCTGCGCGCGGTGTCCTGGATGCCGGCCCAGATCGAGCGGATCCGCGCCTCGAAGGTCACCATCTCCGCCTCGGTCGGATCGTGCTGCACGACCACGCCGTCCCCGAGGTACTCGAGCTGCAGGCGGCGGGGCAGGACGCCGCGCGTGCGCCAGATGACGAAGGCGTAGAACCGCATCTGGAACAGCGCGGAGCTCTCGAACCCGGCGCGCGGCGAGCGGCCCGTCTTGTAGTCGACCACCCGGACCCAGCCGTTCGGCGCGACGTCGACCCGGTCGACGATCCCGCGCAGCTGCGGCCCGTCCTCGAGCTCGGTCGAGACCGCCAGCTCGCGCTCGCGCGGCTCGAGCCGCGTGGGGTCCTCAAGCGTGAAGTAGGTCCCCAGCAGGCCCTCGGCGCTCGTGAGCCACTCGGCGAGCGCTTCCGCGTCCGGGAACATCTCGGTGACCTGCGGCGAGCGCTCGCGCAGCTCGTCCCACTGGCTCGGGATCAGACCGTGCGCGGCGTCGAGCGTGCGCTCCGGGGCGGGAAGGTCGAACAGGCGCTCCAGCACCGCGTGGACCAGCGTGCCGCGGGCCGCGGCCGGGCTCGGCGGCTCGGGCAGGCGGTCGATCACGCGGAACCGGAACATCTGGGGGCACTGCAGGAAGTCGTTGGCGCGGGACGGCGAGAGGCCCGGCTTCGACGGCGGGCGCACGGGGGCGGCGATCGCGTCGTCGACCGCCTCCTCGATGACGTCGTCGATCGCGGTCTCGGCGACGAGGGCGTCGTCCTGCTGCTGGCTCACACGACGAACAGTAGGCGGGCCCGCCGACACGACCCGCCCGACCCGCCCGTGCGCTCGGCCACAGCACCGCCACCTACGCTGGCCCGATGAGCTCCCCGCGCCCGTCGTCGCCCCGCACCAAGGGCTGGGTGGTCGGCCACGTCGTCGGCGCGCCGATCATCCTCGCGCCGAGCTGGCTCGTCGCCGCGCTCGTCCTGACGCTCGTGTTCGCGCCGAGCGTGCGGGCGCGCTCGGGGGAGTCGGGTCCCGCGGTCTACCTGGTCGCTCTGGCGTTCGTCGTGCTGCTGTTCGGCTCGGTGCTCGTGCACGAGCTCGCGCACGGGCTGATGGCCCGGGCCCGCGGGCAGCAGCCGCACGAGTTCGTCCTGACGCTGTGGGGCGGGCACACGTCGTTCGGCGGCGCGGCACCCACACCGGCGACGAGCGCGCTGGTGGCGGCCGTCGGACCGCTCGCCAACCTCATCCTCGCGGGCGGCTTCCTCGCCGCGGCGCAGGTCGTGGACCCCTGGTCGATCGGCGGACTGCTGCTGTTCTCGGGCGCCATCTCGAACGGCTTCGTCGCGGTGTTCAACCTCATCCCCGGCCTGCCGCTGGACGGCGGGCGCGTGCTCGAGGCCGCCGTCTGGGCGGTGACGAAGAACCGGCACACGGGCACGGTCGCCGCCGGCTGGAGCGGGCGCGTGGTCGCGGTGCTGCTGTTCGCGTGGGCGCTGGTGTGGCCGCTGGTGCAGGGCACGCAGCCGGACCTGGTCAACGTGGTGTGGACCGTGTTCATCGCGGCGTTCCTCTGGGCCGGCGCGACGGCCTCCGTGCGCAGCGGACGGACGCAGCGCGCCGTGCACGGGCTCACGGTCCAGGCCGTCGCGAGCCCGGCCGTCGGCGTCCCGTACACCGACTCGGTCGCGCACGCGGGCGCGACGGCCGCGGCCGTCGGCGCGCACGAGGTCGTGCTCCTCTCGCCCGACGGGCGGCCCGCGGCCTACGTCGACCGCGCCGCGGCCGCAGCCGTGCCGGCCGACGTGGCGGGCAGCACGCCGGTGACCTCGGTCGCGGTGACGCTGCCGTTCGGCGCGGTCGTCGACGGCTCGCTCGCCGGCGGCCCGCTGATCGCCGCGCTCAGCGAGGCGACCCGGACGTCGCCCGTCGTCGCGGCGATGGTCGACGGGCGCGTCGTCGGGCTGATCCGCGCGGCCGACGTCATCGCGGCGATCCGCACGTGACGCCCGGCGGGGACCCGGCCCGGTCGCCCGCCGCCTAGACTCGTCGCCCGTGACCCACGACGAGACGCCCACCGCCACCGAGCCTGCGCCCGACGGCCCCACCGTGCCCCACGGGCCCACGGGTGCCGCCCGCCGCCGCGGGCTCCTGCGCGTGGGCGACCGCGTGCAGCTGACGGACCCGCGCGGCCGGCTGAACACCATCACCCTGGCCGAGGGCGACTCGTTCCACACCCACCGCGGCTACTTCCGCCACGACGACCTCATCGGGCAGCCCGAGGGCACGGTCGTGCGCAACTCCGGCGGGATCGAGTACCTCGCGCTGCGGCCGCTGCTCGCGGACTACGTGCTGTCCATGCCGCGCGGAGCCGCCGTGGTCTACCCCAAGGACGCCGGCCAGATCGTCACGATGGCCGACATCTACCCGGGCGCCCGGGTCATCGAGGCGGGCGTCGGGTCCGGCGCGCTGACGATGTCGCTGCTGCGGGCCGTCGGCGACGGCGGGTCGGTGCACTCGATCGAGCGGCGCGAGGACTTTGCGGCGATCGCGCGCGGCAACGTCGAGGACTTCTTCGGCGGTGCGCACCCGGCCTGGGAGCTGTCGATCGGCGACCTCGCCGACGTGCTGCCGACCGTCGCGGAGCCCGGCACGGTGGACCGCGTCGTGCTCGACATGCTCGCGCCGTGGGAGAACGTGGACGTCGTCGCGGGTGCGCTCGCGCCCGGCGGCGTGCTGATCTGCTACGTCGCGACCACCACGCAGCTGTCCCGCCTGGCCGAGGACGTGCGTGCCGACGGCCGCTACACCGAGCCGCAGGCGTGGGAGTCGATGGTGCGCGGCTGGCACCTCGAGGGCCTGGCCGTGCGCCCCGAGCACCGGATGATCGGCCACACCGGCTTCCTGCTCACCACCCGCCGGCTCGCTGACGGGGTCGACGCGCCGCTGCGCCGTCGTCGTCCCGCCAAGGGCGCCTACCCGGTGGCCCCCGACGGCGCCCCCGCGGACGACGCCGAGCTGTGGACCTCCGAGGCGCTCGGCGAGCGCGAGGTCTCCGACAAGAAGATCCGCAAGGTCCGTCGCGACATCGAGGCCCGTCCCGAGCTCTGAGTCACGGTCCGGACACAAACCCGTGTGGCACAGGTCCCATGTTTGACTTGCATGGTTAGGGTGCAAGACCTGCTAGACCTTGGCGGCCGTGACAGCCGCCTCGACGGGACGGAGGCCATCCATGACCGAATCCACGCCCGGACGAGAGCTGCACCGCGAGCTCGCGGTGCTCGCTGCCAAGAACGAACGTCTCAGCGACGCGCTCCTCGCCGCACGTGAGCAGATCGTCGAGCTCAAGCGCCAGGTCGACGACCTCGCCAAGCCGCCGGGGACCTACGCGACCTTCCTCGCCTCGCGCGACGACGGCTCAGTCGACATCGTCTCCGCGGGCCGCAAGATGCACGTCGGCGCGAGCCCGACGCTCGACGTCGCGCGGCTGCGGCCCGGCCAGGAGGTCATGCTCAACGAGGCCCTCACGGTCGTCGAGGCCGGCGGGTACGAGAAGGTCGGCGAGATCGTCACCGTCAAGGAGATGCTCGACCAGGACCGCGCGCTCGTCGTCGGGCGCGGGGACGAGGAGCGGGTCGTCCGCTTCGCCGGGCAGGTGCACGACCGCGGCGTCCGCGTGGGCGACGCCCTGACGATCGACTCGCGCAGCGGGTTCGTCTTCGAGGTCATCCCGCGCGCCGAGGTCGAGGACCTGGTGCTCGAAGAGGTCCCGGACATCCAGTACGAGGACATCGGTGGCCTGGGACCGCAGATCGAGGCGATCCGCGACGCGGTCGAGCTGCCGTTCCTGCACCCCGAGCTGTTCCGCGAGCACGGGCTCAAGCCGCCCAAGGGCGTGCTGCTCTACGGCCCTCCCGGGTGCGGCAAGACGCTCATCGCGAAGGCCGTCGCGCACTCGCTCGCGGCCACCGCGGCCGCGGCCCGCGGCGAGGAGGCGGCCGACGTGCGCAGCTTCTTCCTCAACGTCAAGGGTCCCGAGCTCCTCAACAAGTACGTCGGCGAGACCGAGCGCCACATCCGGCTGATCTTTGCCCGGGCGCGCGAGAAGGCGTCGCAGGGCCACCCCGTCGTGGTGTTCTTCGACGAGATGGAGTCGCTGTTCCGCACGCGCGGCACGGGCGTCTCGAGCGACGTCGAGACGACGATCGTGCCGCAGCTGCTCGCTGAGATCGACGGCGTGGAGCGGCTCGAGAACGTCATCGTCATCGGCGCCTCGAACCGCGAGGACATGATCGACCCGGCCATCCTGCGCCCGGGCCGCCTGGACGTGAAGATCAAGATCGAGCGCCCGGACGCCGAGGGCGCGCGCGAGATCTTCGGCAAGTACCTCACGGCAGACCTGCCGATCCACGGCGACGACATCGCGGAGAACGGCGGCTCGGCCGTCGCGGCGGTCGAGGCGATGGTCACGCGCGTCGTCGAGCGGATGTACACCGAGAGCGAGGAGAACCGCTTCCTCGAGGTCACCTACGCGAGCGGCGACAAGGAGGTCCTGTACTTCAAGGACTTCAACTCGGGCGCCATGATCCAGAACGTCGTCGACCGGGCCAAGAAGTCCGCGATCAAGGACCTGCTCGCCACCGGCCAGCGCGGCATCCGCGTCGACCACCTGCTGACCGCGTGCGTGGACGAGTTCAAGGAGAACGAGGACCTGCCCAACACCACCAACCCCGACGACTGGGCGCGCATCTCCGGCAAGAAGGGGGAGCGCATCGTGTTCATCCGCACGATCGTCCAGGGCAAGAAGGGCACGGAGGGCTCGCGCACGATCGAGAACGTGACGAGCACCGGGCAGTACCTCTGACTCCACCGGCGAACGGGCGTCCCGAGTGCGGGACGCCCGTTCGTCGCGTCGGCGGCGCGGCCTAGGGTGAACCCGTGACCGTGCGCCGTGTGATGGGGATCGAGACCGAGTACGGCATCCTCCAGCCCGGGCGGCCCATGGCGAACCCGATGCTGCTGTCGAGCCACGTGGTCGCCGTGCACGCCGCCGCGCGCGAGGGTGCCCGCGCCAAGGCGCGCTGGGACTACGACGACGAGGACCCGCTGCACGACGCGCGGGGGTTCCACCTGCAGCGCGCGTCGGCGCACCCGTCGCTGCTGACCGACGACCCCGAGAGGCCGGCGCCGTCGGGCGACGGGCCGCAGGAGCTCGAGCGTCCCGCGGTCGAGGAGTACGAGGACCCGGGCGCGGCCAACGTGATCCTCACCAACGGCGCCCGGCTCTACGTGGACCACGCGCACCCCGAGTACTCCTCGCCGGAGGTCACCAACCCGCTCGACGCGGTGCGCTGGGACCGGGCGGGGGAGCAGGTCATGCTCGCGTCGGTGCGCACGCTCATGTCGAACCCCGCGCTGCCGGACGTGACGCTGTACAAGAACAACGTCGACGGCAAGGGCGCCACGTACGGCACGCACGAGAACTACCTCGTCGACCGTGCCGTGCCGTTCGGCGACCTCGCGGCGCGCATCATCCCGTTCTTCGTCACGCGCCAGGTCTTCACGGGTGCGGGGCGGGTCGGCATCGGGCAGCGCGGCGAGCACGCCGGGTTCCAGCTCTCGCAGCGAGCCGACTACGTCGAGGCGGAGATCGGCCTGGAGACCACGCTGCGCCGGCCGCTGGTCAACACGCGCGACGAGCCGCACGCCGACCCCGCACGCTGGCGCCGCCTGCACGTGATCGTCGGCGACGCCACGATGCTCGAGGTCGCGACCTACCTGCGGCTCGGCACGGCGTCCCTGGTGCTCTGGCTCATCGAGCGTGCGGTCGCCGAGGGCGGCGCGGGCGGAGCTCTCGGTGCCATCGACCGGCTCACGCTGCGCGATCCCGTGCAGGCGACGCGGCAGGTCAGCCACGACCTCACGCTCACGACCCGGCTCGAGCTCGCCGACGGGCGGTTCCTGACCGCGCTCGAGATCCAGCACGCGTACCTCGACGCCGTGCGGTCCGCGCTGGCGCACGTCGGCGACGAGCTCGACGCGCAGACGACCGACGTGCTCGACCGCTGGGAGTCGCTGCTCGACCGGCTCGCGTCGGACCCCGCGTCGTGCGCGCGCGAGGTCGAGTGGCTGGCCAAGCTGCGGCTGCTCGAGGGCATGCGGCGGCGCGACCACCTCGCGTGGGACCACCCGCGCCTGGCGGCCGTCGACCTGCAGTGGTCGGACCTGCGGCCCGAGCGTGGGCTCTACCACCGGCTCGTGGCAGCCGGTGCGGTCGAGCTGCTCGTCACGCCCGAGGAGGTCGCCGAGGCCGTCGTGCACCCGCCCCGGGACACGCGCGCGTACTTCCGCGGCGAGGCCGTCGCGCGGTACGGGTCCGAGATCTCGGCCGCCTCGTGGGACTCGGTCGTCTTCGACGTGCCCGGTGCCGCGACGCTGCAGCGCGTGCCGATGCGCGACCCCCTGCGCGGGACGCACGCGCACGTCGGAGCCCTGCTCGCGGCGAGCCCGGATGCGGCGACGCTCCTCGAGGCGCTCGGCGCCTGACGGTCGGTTGTCCGCCTCGCGGGCACGTGACGCGGGACTGTCACCAGATAGGCCTAGGGTGGTGACCTGCAGGTCCGTGGGCGACATCAGGAGGTCGTGATGGCTGGTCAGGAACGTGTGCACTCGCGTCGGGACGACGAGGAGCCCGGGGACGACGCCGCTGCTCCGGTCGCGCCGGCGGCCCAGGCCCGCGACGCCGAGGTCGACGCGCTCCTCGACGAGATCGACGACGTGCTGGAGTCCAACGCCGAGCAGTTCGTGCGCGGCTTCGTCCAGAAGGGCGGTCAGTGAGCGCCGATGACGCACGCTGATCTAAGTGCTTCGGGGCGGCTCCCGCTGGCCTTCACCACGCCCGGTTCCTCGTCGTTCGTCGACTTCCTCGCGGCCCACGCGCCGTCGCTGCTGCCGGGCAACCGGCCGCTGCCGATCGGTGACGTGACGGCGCCGCACGGCACGACGATCGTCTCGCTGGCGTTCGACGGCGGGATCGTCATGGCCGGCGACCGCCGCGCCACGATGGGCTCGATGATCGCGAGCCGCGAGATCGAGAAGGTCTTCCCGGCCGACGAGTACTCCGCGGTCGGCATCGCCGGCACGGCGGGTCTCGCCGTCGAGCTGGTGCGGCTGTTCCAGCTCGAGCTCGAGCACTACGAGAAGATCGAGGGCAGCCTGCTCTCGCTCGACGGCAAGGCCAACCGGCTCGCGACGATGATCCGCGGCAACCTCGGCCTCGCGATGCAGGGCCTCGCGGTCGTGCCGCTGTTCGGCGGCTTCGATCTCGACCGCCGCGTGGGCCGGATCTTCTCCTACGACATCACCGGCGGACGCTACGAGGAGCACGACCACCACGCGGTCGGCTCCGGCTCGGTGTTCGCGCGCGGGTCGCTCAAGAAGCTGTGGCGGCCGGGTCTCGGTCCCGCCGACGCGGTGCGGGTGGCCGTCGAGGCCCTCGTCGACGCGGCCGACGACGACTCGGCGACCGGCGGGCCCGACAGCACCCGGCGCATCTGGCCCGTCGTGGCCACCGTGACCGAGGCGGGCTACCTGCGCGTGCCCGACGACGAGCTCGCCGCCGTGGCCGCAGCCTCCGACGAGGTGCGCCGAGCCACCCACGCCGACCGCGGGGGTGCCCGATGAGCATGCCGTTCTACGTCTCGCCCGAGCAGCTCATGAAGGACCGGGCCGACTACGCCCGCAAGGGCATCGCCCGGGGCCGGTCCGTGGTCGTCCTGCAGTACGACGACGGCATCGCGTTCGCGACCGAGAACGCGTCGCGCGCGCTGCACAAGGTCTCCGAGATCTATGACCGCATCGCGTTCGCGGCCGTCGGCAAGTACAACGAGTTCGAGAACCTGCGGGTCGCGGGCGTGCGCTACGCCGACCTGCGGGGCTACTCCTACGACCGGGTCGACGTGACCGCGCGCGGGCTCGCCAACGCCTACGCGCAGACGCTCGGCACGGTGTTCACCACCGAGTCCAAGCCGCTCGAGGTGGAGATCGTCGTCGCCGAGGTCGGGCACGCGCCCGAGGGCGACCAGATCTACCGGCTCGCGTACGACGGCTCGGTGACCGACGAGCACGGCTGGGTCGTCATGGGCGGCCAGGCCGAGCGGCTCGACAGCGTGGTGAGCGCGGGCTGGACGGCGGAGATGACCCTGCCGGCGGTGCTCGCGCTGGCGACGCGGGCGCTCGGCACCCCGGCCGACGACGGCGGCGCGCAGCGCGAGATCCCCGCGTCACAGCTCGAGGTCGCGGTGCTCGACCGGACCCGCCCGCGGCGCACGTTCCGCCGCCTGTCGGGTCCGCTGCTGGAGGACCTGCTGCAGGCCTGACCGGACGTGCCGACGGACGGCTGATGATCGCAGGGCGACCGGCAGGGCGACGAGGGAAGCGGGGCGCAGGACATGGACAAGCGGATCTTCGGGCTCGAGACCGAGTACGGCGTGACGTGCGCGGCCCAGGACGGGCGCGGGCTCTCGGCCGACGAGGTCGCGCGCTACCTGTTCCGCAAGGTCGTGGCGTGGGGGCGCTCGTCGAACGTGTTCCTGCGCAACGGGTCGCGGTTGTACCTCGACGTCGGCTCGCACCCCGAGTACGCGACCGCGGAGTGCGACGACGTGCGGCAGCTCATCACGCACGACCGCGCGGGCGAGCGGATCCTCGAGGGCCTCGTGGCCGACGCTCAGCAGCGCCTCGAGCACGAGGGGCTGCCCGGCAAGATCCACCTGTTCAAGAACAACACCGACTCCGCGGGCAACTCCTACGGCTGCCACGAGAACTACCTCGTGCGCCGCCAGGGCGATTTCACGCGCCTCTCGGACGTGCTCGTGCCGTTCCTCATCACGCGGCAGATCCTGACGGGTGCGGGCAAGGTGCTGACCACGCCACGCGGCGCGGTGTACTGCCTCTCGCAGCGCGCGGACCACATCTGGGAGGCCGTCTCGAGCGCGACCACCCGCTCCCGGCCCATCATCAACACGCGCGACGAGCCGCACGCCGATGCCGAGCACTACCGCCGCCTGCACGTGATCGTCGGCGACTCCTCGATGGCCGAGCCGACCACGATGCTCAAGGTCGGCGCGACCGACCTGCTCCTGCGCATGATCGAGGCCGGCGTGCCCATGCGGGACATGACCCTGGAGAACCCGATCCGCGCGATCCGCGAGATCAGCCACGACATGACCGGCAAGCACCCGGTCACGATGGCGAACGGGCGCACGGCGACCGCGATCGAGCTCCAGGAGGAGTACCTCGGCCGGGTCGTCGACTTCGTCGACGCGCACGGCGGCCCGACGCCCGAGACGAAGCAGGTCCTCGACCTGTGGGAGCGCGGGCTGCTCGCGCTGTCGACCGACAACCTGTCGCTCGTCGACCGCGAGCTCGACTGGGTGATCAAGTACCGCCTCATCGAGCGCTACCGCGCGAAGCACGACCTCGAGCTCGGCGACGTCCGGGTCCAGCGTCTCGACCTGGCGTACCACGACATCTCGCGCACCGAGGGGCTCTACAACCTGCTCGCGGCGAAGGGCCTCGTGGAGCGGCTCACCACGGACCTCGAGATCTTCGAGGCGACCGCGGTGCCCCCGCAGACCACCCGCGCGAAGCTGCGCGGCGACTTCGTGCGGGCGGCCCAGGAGGCGCGCCGCGACTACACGGTCGACTGGGTGCACCTCAAGCTCAACGACCAGGCGCAGCGGACCGTGCTGTGCAAGGACCCGTTCCGGAGCGTCGACGACCGCGTGGATCGGCTCATCGAGTCGATGTGACCTGGCATCAGCTCTGCCGGCCGTGAACGAAGGCGGACCGCGTCGGACCCTGAGCAACCGCCCCAGCGCTTCGTCGTACAGTGTCCGGCGGACGGAGCCCGCCCGAGCATCGACGGGCAGTGGCATGGACGGCAGGAGAGGGACGACGTGCGACGACTGCAGGGCGCCATCGCGCTCGCGCTGGCCGGCATCCTCGTCCTCGCGGGCTGCACCGACGAGCCGGAGCTGCCGCCCGACGTCACGGTCTCCGGGAGCCCGGGCGAGGCGCCGACGATCACGTACCTCACGCCGTTGTCGGTCAGCTCGACCCATCGGACGCAGATCTGGCCCGGTACCGGCGCGCAGGTCGTCGACGAGAAGCCGGTCCTGCTCAACTACTGGATCGAGGACGCCACCGACGCGTCCCTGGTCAAGGAGAGCTACACGACCAACCCCGTTGCGCGGTTCCTCACCGAAGCAGACCTCGGGAAGGACCTCTACCGCACGGTCGCGGGCCAGAAGGCCGGCGCCCGGATGCTGCAGGTCAGCCCGGGCACCGACCAGGGCGCGTCGTCGGACCCCACCGTGACCGTCGTCGACGTCCTGCCGGTCCGCGCCGAGGGCGAGCCGGTTCCTCCGCAGAAAAACCTGCCGAAGGTCACGCTCGCCCCGAACGGCGCTCCCTCGATCAAGGCGACCGGCGAGGACCCGCCGACAGACCTGGTCACGCGCGCGCTGATCCGGGGCGCGGGCAAGCAGGTCACGGCGACGGACACGATCACCGTCCAGTACACCGGGTTCTCCTGGAAGACCGGCGAGGCGTTCGACTCGACCTGGACGCAGGGCGTCCCCGTCTCCTTCTCCCTGCAGGACGTGCCGACGTGGGCCGAGGGCCTGGTCGACCAGCCGGCCGGCAGCCAGGTCATGCTCGTCGTGCCCCCGACGTACGCGCTCGGCGCGACCGAGAGCAAGGCGCTCGAGGGGCAGACGGTCGTCTTCGTCATCGACATCCTCGCCACCGGAACCCCTCAGGGAGCGGACTCGTGACCCTCGCACTGCGTGTCATCCCGTGCCTCGACGTCGACGCCGGGCGCGTCGTCAAGGGCGTCAACTTCGAGAACCTGCGCGACGCGGGCGACCCCGTCGAGCTCGCGCACCGCTACGACGCGGAGGGGGCCGACGAGCTCACGTTCCTCGACGTGTCGGCCTCGTCGGGCAACCGCGCGACGACCTACGACGTCGTGCGCCGCACGGCCGAGGAGGTCTTCGTCCCGCTCACGGTGGGCGGGGGAGTGCGGACCGCCGACGACGTGGACCTGCTGCTGCGCGCGGGTGCGGACAAGGTCGGTGTGAACACCGCGGCGATCGCCCGCCCGGATCTCATCGAGGAGATCGCCCAGCGGTTCGGCAGCCAGGTGCTCGTGCTGTCGGTCGACGCGCGGCGGGTCACGGGGGAGACGCGCACGGACTCGGGCTACGAGGTCACGACGCACGGTGGACGCCAGGGCACCGGGATCGACGCGGTCGAGTGGGCCGCGCGCGCCGCACGGCTCGGCGCCGGCGAGATCCTGCTCAACTCGATGGACGCCGACGGCACCAAGGACGGCTTCGACCTGCAGATGCTGCGCGACGTGCGTGCCGAGGTCGCCGTCCCGCTCATCGCGAGCGGTGGCGCCGGCACCCCGGCGCACTTCGTCGAGGCCGCGCGCGCCGGCGCGGACGCCGTCCTGGCAGCGAGCGTCTTCCACTTCGGCACCCTCACGGTGGCCGACGTCAAGGACGCGCTGCGCGAGTCGGGCATCACCGTCCGCTGACGCTCACACCACGGGCAGTCGCGCGCTGAGCAGCGCGACGTCCACGGCGTCGCCCTCGAGCCGCACGTCGGCAGCCGCGCCCCGGCCGAGCGCCCACAGCACGATCTCGGGCACCGCGCCGCGCACCACCACGGTCCCGTGCACCCCGCGCGGCTTGCGGGCCAGGTGCCGGATCCCGTCGTCGCGCACGAGCACGACCCCGACGGGGGCCTTGCGCAGCTGCAGCCCGCTCGCCCGGACGGTCTGTCCCCACAGCACCTCGACGAGCTCGGGGTCGATGTCGGGCGCCGGCACCGGACCCGCGCCGCGGCGCACGTCCTCCGCGTGCACGAAGAGCTCGACCACGTTGGCGGCCTCACCGGCCCAGGACATCGGGTGCCAGCGCGCGGGCTGGTCGGCCACGCGCGCGACGAGGTCGCGGTAGGCGCCCTCGGTCCGTGCCGTGTCGGCCAGGGTGTCGATGGCGCGGTCGGCGCGTCCGGACATGCCGGGGACGACGAGGCCGGCGCCGACGACGAGCGAGGACTCCCGCAGCACGACGTGCGCCGCGACGTGGCGCGCCTCCCACCCCTCGCAGAGTGTCGGCGCATCGGGCGCGGCCTCGAGCAGGACGTCGGCGAGGCGTTCGCGCAGGATCTGGTGCCAGGTCATCCCCGCATGCTCGCACGGCTGCGTGTCGGTGGCGCGTGAGACCATGGGGACTTCCCAGGAACCCGTAGGACAGAAGGAATCGTCGTGCCCTCCAGCGCCCCGTCATCCCGCCGACCTGCCACGTTGCAGGGGTCCTCGGCGGCCCGTGGCGCGCGCCTCGTCGGCCGGGCGCTGCGTGCGCACCCGTGGGTCTACACCGCCGCGATCAGCATCTCCGCGGTGTTCGGTGTGGCGACCGTGGCCGTCAGCCGGGTGCTCGGCTGGGCGACCGACGAGGTCGTCGTCCCGGCCCTCGACGGCGACGAGGCGGCGCGCGACCGGATCTGGCTCGCGGGCCTCATCGTGGTCGCCGTGGCCGTCACGCTGGCCGTCTCGGTCGCGCTGCGCCGGGTCTTCGCGGGCCTCGGCTTCGCCCTCCTGCAGGAGGACCACCGGCTCGCGGTCACCCGGCAGTACCTGCGCCTGCCGCTCTCGTGGCACCGCCGTCACCCCGCGGGCCAGCTGCTGTCCAACGCCGGATCGGACGTCGAGGCGTCGACCTCGGTGTTCAACCCGCTGCCGTTCGCGCTCGGCGTGCTCGCGATGATCCTGGTCGCGGCCGTCCAGCTGTTCCGCACCGACGTCTACCTGGCGATCGCCGCCCTGGCCGCGCTGCCGCTCACCCTCGTCGCCAACGTGGTCTTCCAGAAGCACATGTCCCCGGCCATCACGCGCGCGCAGCAGCTGCGCGCCGAGGTCGCCGACGTCGCGCACGAGAGCTTCGAGGCCGCGGTGCTGGTCAAGTCTCTCGGCACCGAGGCGCGCGAGGAGGAGCGGTTCACCGCGAAGGCGGCCGAGCTCGCGGCGGCCAACGTGCGTGTCGGCACCGTGCGGGCGTTCTTCGACCCGGTCATCGACCTGCTGCCGAGCATCGGGACCCTCGCCGTCCTGGTCGTCGGGACGTCCCGCGTGCTGCACGGCGACATCGACACCGGGGACGTCGTCGCCGCGGCGTACCTGCTCACCCTCCTCGCGTTCCCGGTCCGGGCCTTCGGCTGGGTGCTGGGGGAGATGCCGCGCGCGCTGGTCGGCTACGCCCGGGTGTCCCGGGTGCTCGACGCGCGTGCCGACCTGCCGCCGGGCGACCAGCCGTGGCGGCCGGCGGCCTCGGGCGCACGTGTCGAGCTGGACGGCGTGACCCGCACGGTCGCGACCCCCCAGGGCGACCTCGACCTGGTGCGCGACGTCCACCTCGACATCGCCGCCGGCAGGACGGTCGCGATCGTCGGCTCGACCGGCGCGGGAAAGACGAGCCTCGTCGGCCTCGTCGCGCGGCTGGCCGACCCGAGCGCCGGAGCGGTGCGGGTGGACGGGCTCGACCTGCGCGACGTCGTCCCGGCGGACCTCAGCGCCAACGTCGCGTTCGTCGCCCAGCAGGCGTTCGTCTTCGAGGACACGGTCCGCGGCAACGTCGCCCTCGCTGACCCCGGCGACCCCGGCGCCGCGAGCGACGACGAGGTCTGGGACGCGCTGCGCCTCGCGCGCGTCGACGACGTCGTCCACGCACTGCCGGACGGCCTCGACTCGCCGCTCGGCGAGCGGGGTGCCAACCTCTCCGGGGGCCAGCGGCAGCGGCTCGCGCTCGCCCGCGCGCTCGTGCGGCGCCCCAAGGTGCTCGTGCTCGACGACGCGACGTCGGCGGTCGACCCGCGCATCGAGCAGGCGATCCTCACGGGTCTGCGCGGCGCCTCGGGTTCGCCCACCGTGCTGCTCGTCGCCTACCGCATGTCCTCGGTGCTGCTGGCGGACGAGGTGGTGCACGTCGAGGGCGGGCGCGTGGTGGACCGCGGGACGCACACGGAGCTGCTCGCGCGCGACCCCGGGTACCGCGAGCTGGCCACGGCCTACGAGCAGGAGACCGAGCGTCGGCGCAGCGAGGCGGCCGACGAGGACGTCCTCGAGATCGAGGTGGCCCGATGAGCGACACCGACCACCGCATGGCTCCCGCGAGCACGCTCGGCGTGTTCGCGACCCTGCGCCGCGGCACGCAGGTCTCGCCTCAGCTGCTCGACGGCCTCGTCATCACGGTTCTGCTGGCCGTCGTCGCGGCCGTCGGTCGGATCGTGGTGCCCATCGCCGTGCAGCAGACCGTCGACACCGGCATCCTCGCGCCCGAGGGCCCGCAGGTGGAGCGCGTCGTGTGGCTGGCCGTCGCGGCGACGGCCGTGCTGCTCGTCGGAGCGGTGTGCTCGGCCTACGTCAACGTGCGCCTGTTCCGCTCGAGCGAGGCCGGACTGCTCGCGCTGCGCACGCGGGCGTTCCGGCACGTGCACGACCTGTCGGTCCTCACGCAGAACACCGAGCGGCGCGGCTCCCTCGTCTCCCGGGTCACCTCGGACGTCGACACGATCTCCCTGTTCGTCCAGTGGGGCGGCATCATGCTGCTCGTCTCGGGCCTGCAGATCCTGGTCGCGACGGTCCTGATGGCGTTCTACTCGTGGCAGCTCACGCTCCTGGTGTGGCTGTGCTTCGTGCCGCTCGTCGTGGTGCTGCAGCCGCTGCAGAAGCGGGTCAACACCCGGTACACCGCCGTGCGCGAGCGGTACGGCGCGATGCTCGGTGCGGTGTCGGAGGCCGTCGTCGGCGCCGAGACGATCCGCGCGTACGGCGTCGCGGACCGCACGCAGCGCAAGATCGACGCCTCGATCGGCGGCACGCGCCGCGCGATGGTCCGGGCGCAGAACCTGGTCGCGACCGTGTTCGCGTCGGGCGTGCTGGTCGCGAACCTCGTGCTCGCGGTGGTCGTCGTGGTCGGCACGCACCTCGGCGTCACGGGCGAGGTGACCGCGGGCCAGCTGCTCGCGTTCCTGTTCCTCGTCCAGCTCTTCACCGGCCCGGTGCAGATGGCCACCGAGGTGCTCAACGAGCTGCAGAACGCGATCGCGGGCTGGCGGCGCGTGCTCGGCGTCATCGAGACGCCCGTGACCGTGGTCGACCCCGGCAAGGACGGCGTGCCCTCGCCGCGCGGGCCCGCGCGCGTCGAGCTCGTCGGCGTCGACTTCTCCTACCCCGACGGCCCGCCCGTGCTGCAGGACGTGCACCTGAGCGTCCCGGCCGGCTCGTCGGTCGCGGTCGTCGGCGCGACCGGCTCCGGCAAGACGACGATCGCGCGGCTCGTCGCGCGGTTCATGGACCCGTCCGCGGGCGCGGTGCTGCTCGACGGCGCGGACCTGCGTGACGTCGAGCTCGCGACCCTGCGCGAGCGGGTCGTGCTCGTGCCGCAGGAGGGCTTCCTGTTCGACGGCACGCTCGCGCAGAACATGGCCTACGGGCTGCGCGACGGCAGTGAGGGCGAGAACGACGAAGAGCTTCGCGTCCGCGAGGCCGTCGACGCGCTGGGCCTCGACACCTGGGTCGACGAGCTCGCCGCCGGGCTGGACACCCCGGTCGGCCAGCGCGGCGAGTCGCTCTCGGCAGGAGAGCGGCAGCTGGTCGCCCTCGTCCGCGCACACCTCGCGTCGCCGGACCTGCTGCTGCTCGACGAGGCGACCTCCGCGGTCGACCCGGCGACCGAGGTGCGGATCGCCCGCGCGCTCGCGTCGCTGACCCAGGGCCGCAGCACGTTGACGATCGCCCACCGCCTGTCGACCGCCGAGGCCGCCGACGCGGTCGTCGTGGTCGAGGACGGCGTCGTGGTCGAGCACGGTCACCACCACGAGCTGGTCGCCCTCGACGGGGTCTACGCGGCGATGCACCGCGCGTGGGTCTCGCAGACGCGCTGAGGCCGGGCGCGGACCTCGCCCCGGGCGCACGCGCGCGCGTGGCAGGATCGGCACGTGCCTGAGCTCGACACCCCACTGGACCCCGCCGTCGCCGCGCGTCTCAAGCGCGACGAGCACGGCCTCGTCGCCGCCGTCGTGCAGCAGCACGACTCGCGCGAGGTGCTCATGCTCGGCTGGATGGACGACGAGGCGCTGCGGCGCACGCTGACCTCCGGGCGCGTGACGTTCTGGAGCCGCTCGCGCCAGGAGTACTGGCGCAAGGGCGACACCTCGGGCCACCGTCAGTACGTGAAGTCGGTCAGCATCGACTGCGACGGCGACGCGCTCCTGGTCGAGGTCGACCAGATCGGCGCCGCCTGCCACACGGGCGCCCACACCTGCTTCGAAGCGGGCGGTGGCCTCGCCGCCGTCGTCGGCCATCGAGACGACACCACCACCGGAGGACAGGCATGACCGCGCCCACCCAGCAGACCCCGCACGTCGAGGTCACCTGGGGCGGCACCTGGCCGTCCGTCGACGGGTTCCGCGAGCTGGCCCGCGACCGCCGCGTCATCCCTGTCGTGCGCCGGCTGCTGGCCGACGACACCACGCCCGTCGGGCTTTACCGCACGCTGTGCGCGGGCCGCCCGGGCACGTTCATCCTCGAGTCCGCCGAGAGCGACGGCACGTGGGGCCGGTACTCGTTCGTCGGCGTCCGGTCGCGCGCCACGCTCAGCGTGCGCGACGGTCAGGCCGCCTGGTCGGGCGACGTGCCCGTGGGCGTCCCGGCCGAGGGCGACGTCCTCGACGTGCTCGCCGAGACGCTCGACGTGCTGCGCACCCCCGCGCTGCCCGGCCTGCCCCCGCTCACCGGCGGCCTGGTGGGTGCGCTCGGCTGGGACGTGGTGCACCACTGGGAGCCGACGCTGCCCAAGAAGGCGCCCGAGGAGCTCGACGTCCCCGAGCTGACCCTGCTGCTCGCGACCGACCTGGCCGTCGTCGACCACCACGACGGCTCGGTGTGGCTGATCGCCAACGCGATCAACTTCGACGGCACCGACGCGCACGTCGACGAGGCCCGGGCCGACGCCGTCGGCCGCCTCGACGCGATGCAGGCCACGCTCGTGCGCCCCACGGACCCGGGCGTCGCCGTCCTGGTCGACGAGGCCGAGCCGGCGCTGCGGTTCCGCTCGACCCGCGACGAGTTCGAGCAGCAGGTCCGGTTCGGCAAGGAGGCGATCCGCGACGGCGAGGTGTTCCAGGTCGTCATCTCCCAGCGCCTCGACCTCGACTGCCCGGCGGACCCGCTCGACGTCTACCGCGTGCTGCGCACGATCAACCCGAGCCCGTACATGTACTACGTGCAGCTGCAGGACCCGGACGGCCGTGACTTCGCCGTGGTCGGCTCGTCGCCGGAGACGCTCGTCAAGGTGAGCGACGGGCACGTCACGACGTTCCCGATCGCCGGCTCGCGCCCGCGCGGAGCGACCCCGGAGGAGGACCGCGCCCTGGCCGACGAGGTCCTCGCCGATCCCAAGGAGCGCGCGGAGCACATCATGCTCGTCGACCTGTCGCGCAACGACCTGGTCAAGGTGTGCGAGCCGAGCAGCGTCGAGGTGGTCGACTTCATGGCCATCAGCCGCTACTCGCACATCATGCACATCACGTCGACCGTCGTCGGGCGCCTGCGTCCGGGCGCCACGGCACTGCAGACGCTCACCGCGACGTTCCCGGCAGGCACTCTGTCCGGGGCACCCAAGCCGCGCGCGATCGCCCTGATCGACGAGGTCGAGCCCGCGCGCCGCGGCATCTACGGCGGAACGGTCGGCTACTTCGACTTCGCCGGTGACATGGACATGGCCATCGCGATCCGCACGGCCCTGATCCGCGACGGCCGCGCGAGCGTGCAGGCCGGCGGCGGCATCGTCGCCGACTCGGTCCCCGCCCTGGAGTACGAGGAGTCGCGGAACAAGGCCGCGGCCGCGGTCCGCGCGGTGCAGATCGCCTCGCGCCTGCGCCGGGCGGGCGCGTGAGCGAGCCCGCAGCGGCCCCGAAGCGCCGAGCCTCAGGCAGAGGCCGGGCCGCCGGCGTCCTGCTCCTGCTCGCCGCCCTGACTGGCCTCGTCTCGCTGCCCACGTGGTTCACCACGACGGCGGCCACCGCGCTCGACCCGAGCGTCGTGGTCACCGCGAGCGGCGCGGACGTGGCTCCCGCCGTCCCGGCGGCCGCACTCGTGCTGCTGGCCTGCGCCGCGGCGATCGCGCTGGTCGGTAGGGTCGCGCGCTGGGTCGTCCTCGCGGTCGTCGCGGGTGCCGGCGTCCTGGTCGTGGCCGCCGCGCTCCAGGCGATCGGCGACCCGTGGGGCTCGGGCCTGCACCAGCAGGTGGTCGACGCGACGAGCGTGGGTGAGGACCGCTCGCCCGTGACCGTCTCCGTGTGGCCCTACCTCGCGGTGGGGGTCGGCGCGGTCGTCGTGCTCGTGGCGCTCTGGCTCGCACGCGCCTCGCGCTCGTGGGCCGGGCCGTCCCGTCGCCACGAAGGGACCACCGCGGGCACCACGCAGGCCCGACCCGAGGTCGAGGACGAGCGCACCGCGTGGGACGCGCTTTCCCGCGGCGACGACCCGTCGTGACGTGCGGGTCCGCCGCCCCGCGGTCGGCTAGGGTGAAGGCCGAACTTCGCACGAAGGGCACCACCTGATGGCTGACAACACCCTTGCGCACCGCGCGCAGCACGCGACCACGACCGAGGCCGTGCACCTGCCGCCCACCGCGGCGCCGACGAACCACGGCAAGACGCTCGCCGCGTGGGTCACCTCCTGGGTGATCGTCGCCGGCGGCACGATCGCCGGCCTCGCCGTCGCGTTCGCCGTCGTCTGGCTCTTCTGGGTCGGTATCGGCATCTGCCTCGCCGGGCTCGTCGCCGGTTGGGTGCTGAAGTCGATGGGCTACGGCCAGGGCGGCGCGGCGACGCTCGCGCGCCAGAAGGAGCACGGCGGGCACTGACCCGCTGGGTGCCCGGGCCGGACGGACGGGCGCCACCCGCAGGACCGCACGACCGAGGTAACACCGCCGTTCCCACGACGACCACCCGGCCAGGTACCGGGTGGCCGCACCGCGATCCAGGAGGACCGATGTCGACGCCGAACGAGCCCCAGAACCCCTACGGCGAGCAGCCGCAGAACCCCGAAGACCCGTTCCGCAAGGCCGACCCCAGCCCGGAGCCGCCGGCCGCGCCGCAGTACGGCGCACCGGGCTACGGTGCTCCCCAGGCGCCCCAGTACGGCGCCCCGCAGTACCCCGGGACGCCGCAGTACCCGGGTGGGCCGCAGTACCCGGCGGCCCCGCCGTACCAGGGCGGCTACGGCCCGACGCCGCCGCCGAACTACCTCGTGTGGGCGATCCTCACGACGGTCCTGTGCTGCCTCCCGCTCGGCATCGCGTCGATCGTGTTCTCGTCGCAGGTGAACTCGAAGTTCGCGCAGGGCGACTACGCGGGCGCTGCCAGCTCGTCGAACAAGGCGAAGCAGTTCGCGATGTGGAGCGCGATCGTCGGTGGCGTCTTCATCGTCATCGCGTTCATCGCCGGCATCGCGGGCGGGTTCTCCGAGAACTCGAACTACTGAGCTCCGAGCTCCTGAGCCCCGATGAGTGACGTGGTGTCGACCGGGCAGCTCGCGGTCGGCACCACGCCCTCGTCCGGCCCGCCGAGGCGTCGCGGCGCGGCCGCTCTCGTCGGCCCCGCCGCCGTCGCGCTGACGGCCGGGGGAGCCCTCGTCGTCCTCGCGAAGGTCGACCCGAACCAGCCGGGGCACTACCCGACGTGCCCGTTCCTGTTCCTCACGGGCATGTACTGCCCGGGCTGCGGCTCGCTGCGCGCCCTCCACGACCTGACCCACCTCGACGTCGTCGGCGCCTGGGGAATGAACCCGCTGCTGGTGCTCGTCGTCCCGGTCCTGCTGGCCTTCTGGGTCGCGTGGACCGTGCGCAGCTGGCGCGGCACGCCGCGCCAACGGGTGATCCCCGCGCTCTGGATCAACGTCTTCCTCGGCCTCGTGCTCGCGTTCTGGGTCGCCAGGAACATCCCGGCACTCGGCCCCTGGCTGGCGCCCTGAGGACCTCGGTCCCACGTTTCGGCCTGTGGTCGGGGTCACGCGCGCGCCCCCGTACGATGGCCGATGGATCCCGCCCCGGTCGTCGGCTGAGCGGGAGACGTGACCCGGGGGAAGGGGTGAGGCCTCGATGACCGTGCTGGACGACATCGTCGCCGGTGTCCGTGAGGACCTGGCAGCAAGGCAAGCGACCACGTCGCTCGACGTGCTGAAGGCGGCCGCGCTCAAGCGGCCCTCGGCCATCGAGTGCATCAACCGGCTCCGCGTCGAGGACGCGGTCACGGTGATCGCCGAGGTCAAGCGGTCGAGCCCGAGCAAGGGTGCGCTGGCGAAGATCGCCGACCCGGCCGCGCTCGCCGCCGAGTACGAGAAGGGCGGCGCGACCGCCATCTCCGTGCTCACCGAGCAGCGCCGGTTCCACGGCTCGCTGGCCGACCTGGACGCCGTGCGCGCCAAGGTCGACATCCCGGTCCTGCGCAAGGACTTCGTCGTCACGCCCTACCAGGTGTGGGAGGCGCGGGCGCACGGCGCCGACCTCTGCCTGCTCATCGTCGCGGCGCTCGAGCAGACCGTGCTGGAGTCGCTCGTCGAGCGCGTCCACTCGCTCGGCATGACCGCGCTCGTCGAGGTGCACGACACCGAGGAGGTCGCCCGGGCAGTCGACGCCGGCGCCCGGGTGATCGGCGTCAACGCGCGCAACCTCAAGTCGCTCGAGGTGGACCGCACCACGTTCTCGCGGGTCGCCCCCTCGATCCCGTCGGACATCGTCAAGATCGCCGAGTCGGGTGTCCGCGGCCCGCACGACGTCATGGACTACGCCCGCGCAGGCGCGGACACCGTGCTCGTCGGCGAGGCGCTCGTGACGGACGACGCGCCCCGCGAGTCCGTCGCGGACCTCGTCGCCGCCGGCGCGCACCCGTCCCTGCGGGCGGTGCGGCAGTGACTGGACGCCCCGAGGTGGAGCCCGAGCGCTCGACCGGCCCGCTCGCCACGCACACCGGCCCGTACTTCGGCGACTTCGGCGGGCGGTTCGTGCCCGAGGCGCTGATCGCCGCGCTCGACGAGCTCGACACGGCGTACCACAGGGCGCAGACCGACCCGGCGTTCGGCGCCGAGCTCGCCCGCCTGCACCGCACGTACACGGGCCGGCCGAGCCCGCTGACCGAGGTGCCGCGGTTCGCCGCGCACGTCGGGGAGGGCGTGCGCGTGTTCCTCAAGCGCGAGGACCTCAACCACACGGGCTCGCACAAGATCAACAACGTGCTGGGCCAGGCGCTGCTGGTCAAGCGCATGGGCAAGACGCGCCTGATCGCCGAGACCGGCGCCGGCCAGCACGGCGTCGCCACGGCGACCGCGGCCGCGCTCATGGACCTCGAGTGCGTCGTGTACATGGGCGAGGAGGACACGCAGCGGCAGGCGCTCAACGTCGCCCGCATGGAGCTCCTCGGCGCCACGGTCGTGCCCGTCACGGTCGGCACCCGCACGCTCAAGGACGCGATCAACGAGGCGCTGCGCGACTGGGTCGCCAACGTCGAGACCACGCACTACCTGCTCGGCACGGTCACGGGTCCGCACCCGTTCCCCGAGATGGTGCGCGACTTCCACAAGATCATCGGCGAGGAGGCGCGCGCGCAGCTCGCCACCGAGATCGGCCGGCTCCCGGACGCGGTCGTGGCGTGCGTCGGCGGCGGGTCGAACGCGATGGGCATCTTCAACGCGTTCCTCGACGACCCGGCCGTGCGCCTGTTCGGCTTCGAGGCGGGCGGCCACGGCATCTCGTCGGGCAAGCACGCCGCACGGTTCTCGGGCGGCGAGCCCGGCGTGCTGCACGGCTCGCGGTCCTACCTGCTGCAGGACGAGGACGGGCAGACGCTGCCCAGCCACTCGGTCTCGGCCGGCCTGGACTACCCGAGCGTGGGCCCCGAGCACGCCTGGCTGCACGACATCGGGCGCGCCGAGTACCGGCCCGTCGGCGACGACGAGGCCATGGAGGCGTTCCGCATCCTGTGCCGCACGGAAGGCATCATCCCGGCGATCGAGTCCGCTCACGCGCTGGCCGGTGCGATCCAGCTGGGCCGCGAGGCACGGGAGTGGTCGGACGAGCCCGTCATCCTGGTCAACCTGTCGGGACGCGGGGACAAGGACGTGGCGACCGCCGCCGCGTGGTTCGACCTCATCGAGGACGAGCCCGTGGTGAAGGCCGACGAGGGAGAGCAACTATGACGGTGGGCGTCGCATCGCAGGTCGGTGCGCACCTCGACGGCCTCAAGGCCCAGGGCCGCGCGGCGCTGATCGGCTACCTGCCGGTCGGCTACCCGAGCGTCCCCGGCTCGATCACGGCCGTCCGCACGATGATCGACGCCGGCGTGGACGTCGTCGAGCTCGGCATGCCCTACAGCGACCCCGTCATGGACGGGCCGATCATCCAGCGCGCTGCGGACGCGGCGCTGCGGGGTGGCACGCGCGTGCGCGACACGATCGCCGCGGTCGAGCAGATCTCCGGCCGGGGCGCACCCGTGCTCGTGATGACGTACTGGAACCTCGTGCTGCGCTACGGCGTCGAGGCCTACGCCCGCGACCTCGCGTCGGCGGGCGGCGCGGGCCTCATCACGCCGGACCT
>NZ_QWKP01000218.1 GCF_003470205.1 Cellulomonas rhizosphaerae | reverse complement strand
GCCGTGACCTGCTCGGTCGACCAGTTGCCGCTCGCGATCGCGGTGCGGAACGCGTTGCCCGTGGTGAACAGGTAGCCGTTGCCGACGCCGCTGCTCGTGTTGCCGATCCCGTACAGGAAGTAGGAGCCGGTCTGCGAGCCGGCGATCCGCACGTCGAAGTCGATGCTCACCGACGTCAGGCCCGCCAGCGGGCTCGCGGGCAGCACGACGTGGCCGTTCGTGCCGTCGAGCTTGACGCCCTCGCCGGACGTCCAGGTCGCGCCGCCGGCGAGCGTGCCGTCGCGGCCCTGGCCGGACGAGTCGTGCGCGACGGTGCCCGAGGTCTCGTCGAGCGCGTAGTGCAGGATCTGCCCGGCCGGGATGGCCGGGTCGACCGTGACGGTCGCCGTCGCCGAGACGCCCGCGGCCGAGCTCTGCGCCGTGATGGTCGCGGTGCCGTTCGCGACGGCGGACACGACGCCCGACGACGAGACGGTCGCGACCGCCGGGTCGGACGAGCTCCACGTGATCGAGGGGTCGGTCGCCGTCGCGGGCGAGACGGTCGCCTTGAGGGTCGTCGTGGTGCCGGCCGCGATGGTCGAGGTGGCCGGCGAGACGCTCACGCCGTCGACTGCGACCGGGCCACCCGGCAGCACCGTGACCGTGAAGGTCTTGGTGGCGCTCTGGCCGCGCTGCGCGACCGTGGCCGTCAGGTGCACGGTCGCCGCCGAGCCACCTGCCGGGGGTCGGGTGACCGCTCCGGTGGCGGTGACGTGCGCCGCGTCGTCGGTGGCCCACGTGACCGGCTGACCGCCCGCGGCCGTCGTCGGCAGCGTGAGGTTGGCGACCACGCCGCTCGTGTCGCCGAGCGAGAGGGCGGCGGCGTCACCCGCGACGGTCTCCGCGGCGCCCGCGGTGCTGAGCGTCGCGGCCTCGGCCGCGGTGAGCTCGCGGTCGTAGACCCGGAAGTCGCGGATCTTGCCCTGGAACGAGGCGTCGCCGGAGTAGGCGGAACGACCGAGGTAGTTCATGGTCGACGTCGCGACGTCCGAGGGCATGGCCGTGATCGGGCCCGTGGCGACCTGGACGCCGTCGCTGTACAGGTAGGAGCGGCCGGGGGTCGCGACCGAGCCGCCGAGGACCGTGTAGGTGATGTGCTTCCACACGCCCGACGGCAGCACCGCGGAGCCGATCGCGCGCTGCTCGGAGCTGTACCCCGCGTTGGCGAACGTGCCGCGCATCTTCTGGTCGGTGGACCGCCCGGTCACGAACATGTAGCCCGTGCCGTTCGGGTACGTCGCGCTGTTGCCCAGGTTGAACTGGAAGTGCGCGGTGTTGGTGAACGACGCCGGGACGAATACCTCGTAGTCCACGCTCACCGCGCTCAGGCCCGTCAGCAGGTTGTTCGGCAGCTTGATGGCGTTGCCGGAGCTCGACCCGCCGCCGCCGAACGAGAACCCGTTGCCCGCGTTCCAGGACGCCGTGCCGACGACGGCCGCGTCCTTGGCGTTGCCCGACGAGTCGGGCACGACGGTGCCGGTGGTCTGGTCGAGGGCGTACCGGACGACGAGCCCGTCAGCGGTCGAGTCCGCGGCGGCGGGGAGGGCGCCGAGGCTGGTCAGTGCCAGGGCGGCGGCGGTGACCGCGCCCCAGCTCGTGCGTGTTCTCACTGCGACTCCTTCGTCAGGGGTGGAAGAACGAGGGCGAGGGGTGGCGGCGTCCCGGCCGCCACCCCTCGCGGGCTCAGCGCGTCACGACGAGCGTCGTGGCGGCCTTCGAGCCCGAGATGTTCGCCGTGCCGGCGTAGGTGACGGCGACCTTGTAGGTGCCCTTCGCGAGCTTCGGCAGCGTCACCGAGGACTTGCCGGACTTCAGCGCCGAGGTGACGCTCGCGTAGGTCCAGCCGCCGCGGGTGACCCTGGTCGTCACCGAGCCGGTCGCCGTGCCCGCCGAGGTCGCGACCGAGACCGCGACCTTGCCCTTGGCGCTCGCCCTGACCGAGCGCGCGGTGGCCTTCGTCGTCGAGGTCGCCTTGGTGACCTTGACCGTGACGGCGTCCGACGAGCCCAGGAACCGGCTGTCGCCGCCGTAGACCACCGACAGCGGGTGCGTCCCCGCCGCCAGCTTCGGCAGCTTCACCGTGAGCCGGCCGCCGACGAGGGTGCCGGTCGCGAGCTGCTTGGCGCCCTCGAGGACCCGGACCGTGCCGCTCGGTGTGCCCGACGCCCCCGTGACGCGCACGGTGACCGAGCCGGCCGTGCCGTACGCGACCGGCGACGACGCGACCGCGGCCGTGACCGAGGCGGTGAGCTGGACGCCGACCACCGGCAGTGCGAGGGTGTTGACCGCCTCGGTGTTGCCCGCGACGTCGACGGCCCGGTACTGGACCGTGGTCGCACCGGCCCCCACGTGCAGCGCGGTCGTGTACGGCGACCAGGCACCCGAGGTGCCGGTGCGGTACTCGACCCGCGAGACGCCCGAGGTGCTGTCCGCGGCCCGCACCGAGACGGTCCGGGCGACCGTGTCGGCCGTCCCCCGGCTGACGGGGGCGGTCGCGTCGATGCCGACCGTGAGGCTCGCGGGCGTCGCGGAGGTGCGGCCCGTCGCGTCGGTGGCCCGGGCGGTCACCAGGTGCCGGCCGTCACCGGTGAGCGACGCGCTGGCCGACGAACCGGGCGTGGAGGTCCACGCCCCGCCGTCGACCGAGACCTCGACCGCGGTCACGCCCGACGGGTCGGTCGCGGTCGCCGCGACCCCCACGGGTGCGGTCCGCCACCAGCCGGCCAGGCCGTCGGGGGCCCGGTCCGCCGCCAGGGCGACGGTCGGGTCCGTGGTGTCGGTGACCGTGACGACGACGCTCGCCCGCGTCGAGGACCCGGCCGCGACGGTCCCCTGCACGGTGAACGTGCCGGGCGCCGCGTACGCGCTCGGGTCCACCGCGTCCCAGGTGACGGGCGTCAGCACGGACGAGCCGTCGGCGAGGTGCACGTTCGCCTGAGCGGGCAGCGTCGGGGCGGTCCCCTGCTCGGTGCTCGCGGTCAGCGGGTCGACCGACGTGACCAGCAGGTCGGCCTGGTAGCTGCCCAGCAGCCGCTCGTACTCTGCCTGCGTGACGGGCAGGACGGTGCCGTGCCGCGGGCTGCTCGGCAGCTGCGCGGACGGGACGCTGGTCCAGCTGCCCGAGTCCAGGTCGGTCGACGTGAACGCGAGGTACCCCTGGCCGCCGTGGTAGCTCGGCTGGTCGATGAACAGGTACCAGCGGTCCTCGGTGTTGGACTTGAAGATCGTCGGGCCCTCGCCGCCGGTGAACGTGCCGCCCCACGGGTTGGGCTGCCCCTGGCCGACCTTCTCCTTGACGAGCTGCCAGCCCGGCGCGCTCGTCGTGGTCGGCAGCGAGCCGGTGACCGTCGCGAGCAGGTCCGTGGACCTCTCCTGGCGCGGGATCATGTACGCCTCGTCCTTGGTGAACCGGTAGAACGTGTCGCCGTCCTTGATCACCGTGGAGTCGATCATCCCCAGGCCCGTGCCGCGCTTGACGTCGATCCACGGCTGCGGCTCGGAGAAGGTCACGAAGTCACGCGTGGTCGCGTACATCATCCGGTTGTAGCTCGTGCGGTAGTCGCGGCCGGCGGTCGCGGTCGTCGGGTACAGGTTCGAGGCCCAGTACACGACGTACGAGCCGAGGTCCTCGTCGTAGTACGCCTCGGGCGCCCAGGTGTTGCCCGCGAAGTCGGACGACACCTTGACGTGCCGCTGGGCGGACCAGGTCACGAGGTCGGTCGACTCCCAGACCTCGAGGTACGTGCTGCCGGTCTGCTGCGCGGCCGAGAAGGTGTTGCCGCCGTAGATCTTCAGGTCGGTGGCGAGCAGGTAGAACTTGTCCCCCTCGGGCGAGCGCACGATGAACGGGTCGCGCAGGCCCTTCTCACCGAAGTCCGAGGTCAGGACGGGCTCGCCGTCGTTGAGGTCGGTCCAGCGGGTCGGGTCGTCGCCCTTGCTCGCGCCGAAGTAGATGGACTCGCCGTCGGGCGTGGACTCGCCCTCGAAGTAGGCGAACATGTAGGCCGACGGGTCGACGGCCTCGGGCAGCGCCGGGACGGTCGCGGTGAGCACGCGGGTGTCGGAGAGGCCGTCGAGCGTCGCGGTGACGGTCAGGTCGACGCTCGCCGCCGGGGACCCGTGCGCCGGCCGGTGCACGACTCCCGTGCCGGCCACGACGCTTTCGTCGGCCGAGGCCCACGTGAGGACCGAGCCGTTGGCGCCCTTCGTCGGCAGCGTGAGGTTGCCGCGCACGTCACCGAGGTTGGTGACCGTGACGCCGGCCAGGTCCTCGGCGAGCAGGCCGACCGTGTCGGGCAGTGCCACGACCGTCGCCGTGAACTCGCGCGTGGCACTGACGCCCGCGCGGGAGACCGTGGCGGTCAGCGTCACGTCGGTGTCGCCCGTCGCGGCCGACGGCCGCGTGACGACGCCCCCGTTCGAGACGACCGCCGGGGCCGACGAGGACCACGACACCGTGGTGCCCGTCGCGCCGCTCGTCGGGAGCGTGAGCGATGACGTCACGGCCGACGTGTCGCCCAGGGTCAGCGCCGCGGCGTCCGCAGTCACGGCCGGTGCGACCGCGTCCTCGGCGAGCGCCGTGCGCTCCGGGTCGGTCAGGACGCGGTCGTAGATCCGGAAGTCGCGGATCGCGCCCTTGAAGGAGTTGTCGCCCGCCCACGGCGAGCGGCCGATGAAGCTGTTGGTGCCGCCGCCGACGATGTCGCTGGGCTTGATCGTGATGGCGTTGTTGCGCGCCACCTCGACGCCGTCCTCGTAGAGCACGGAGTACCCGGGAGTGGCCGTGGTGCCGCCGACGATCGTGTACGTCAGGTGCTTCCAGATGCCCGTCGTGAGCGCGCCCTGTCGGATCGTGTTCTGCTCGGCCACCGCGCCCGTGGTGATGGCGCCGCGCAGCCGCGGCTCCCAGTCCTTGCCGGTGACGAAGATGTAGCCGGCCGACGAGGCGTTGCCGAGGCTGAAGATGAAGTAGTTGCTGGCCAGCGTCGGGTCGATGTTCACGTCGAAGTCGACCGACACCGTGCCCAGGCCCGTGAGCAGGCCGTCCGGCAGGTCGATCGCGTTACCGGAGCCCGAGGCGCCGCCGGAGAACGCGAACCCGTCGCCGCCGTTCCAGGTGCTCGCGCCGACGACGGCCGCGTCCCTGCCGTGGCCGGACGCGTCGGGCACCGCGGTGCCCGTGGTCTGGTCCAGCACGTACCGCGCGACGAGCCCATCGCCCGGTCCTTCCGCGGCGCCGGCCGGTGCCGCCACCACCGCTCCGCTCAGCGCGACCGCGAGTGCGGTCGCCGCTCCCCAAGTGGCTCGAGTCCTCATCAGGACACTCCTTCGTGTGCGGGAAATCGTGGGTGCGCGCGTCTCGCGCAGGGCCGCCGCCGTGGGCACGTGCGTGCACGTGCCCAGGTGGGCGAGGCACCCCGGGCGACGGTCCGGGGTGCCTCGCTCGGGTGCTACCTGCGGACGGTGAGCGTCACGGTGCGCGTCGACGAGGCGACGCCCGCCGAGCCGGCGTAGGTGACCGTGACCTTGTAGGTGCCCGCCTTGAGCCTCGGCAGCGTGGTGCTCGCCGTGCCCTTCGAGGACAGGGTCGCCGTCCTGGCCGTGACCTTCTTGCCGGCCTTGGTCACCGTGACGGTGACCTTGCCCGTGGCCTTCACACCGGTCGACGTGGAGACGGTCGCCGTGACCTTCGCCTTGGTCGTGGTGCGGACCTTCGTCGGCGAGAGGGTCGCCCTGGTCGTCGAGGACGCCTTGACGACCTTGACCGTGACGACGTCGGACGAGCCCGAGAACCGGGCGTCGCCGCCGTACACGACGGTCAGGCGGTGGGTGCCGACCTTGAGCGACGAGGTGAGCTTCACGCTCGCGCGGCCGGACGCGAGCGTCCCGCGGCCGACCTGCGTCGACCCGTCGAGCACCCGGACGGTGCCCGTCGGGGTACCGCCCGCTCCGGTGACGCGGACCGTCACGACCCCGGCCTTGCCGTAGGCGAGGCTCGCCGGCGCGAGGGCGACCGTCGAGGACGGCGCCAGGACGACGCCCGCCTTCGGCACGACCACCGAGCCCGTGCTCTCCACGTTGCCGACGCCGTCGACGGCACGGAACTGCACCGTCGTCTGCGCGGCCCCGACCACCACGGCCTTCGTGTAGGCCGTGAAGGCGCCCGAGGCCCCCACGCGGTACTCGATGCGGGCCACGCCCGAGCCGTCGTCGGCCGCACGGAGCGCCACCGTCCGGGCTGTGGGGTCCACCGTGGCCTGCGAGACCGGTGCGGCCGCGTCGACCTTGACCGTGAGCGACCGCTCGGCCGAGGTGTTGCCCGACTCGTCCACGGCCCGGGCCCGCACCTCGTGCGTCCCGTTGCCGGTGACCTGCACCGACGCGGTCGAGCCGTCCGTCGACACCCACGCGCCGCCGTCGATCGCGACCTCGACGTGGTCGACGCCCCGGTCGTCGGCCGCCTTCGCGACCACGGTCGCCGGCGAGGCGAGGTAGCCGTTCACGGCCGTGCCCGACGCCGCCAGCGACGTGATCGTCGGCGCCGCCGTGTCCGCGGTGTGCAGCCGCAGGAACGTGATCGAGTACGCCGGGAAGTCGTACGTGAACTCGTTCGACAGCCCCGTCAGCTCGCGCTCGACCGGCACGATCTTCGTCTTGTCCGCCTTGGTGTTCATGTCCGACGGGTTGCCCACCATCTCGGTGGCGGTGCCCGTCGAGGCGACCTCGACGTCGGAGACGGCGACCTGCGTGCGCAGGCCGCGGTCGGCCGTGTTGACGACCTTGACCAGCAGGTCTCCGGTGCTCTGGTCGCGCGTGACGACCTGGTAGAGCTCGGTGGTCGGCAGCTCGTCGGTGTAGTCGATCTGCAGCCCGCCGTCGAGGTAGAGCTTGATGTTGCGCCCGTCGACGACGACCTTGACCTTGTAGGTCTTGCCCGTCGTGATCGACGAGCTCTCGATCGCCTTGACCTCGTTGGCACTGCCGCCGTCCGCCTTCTGCAGGACCGAGCGGGTGTTGTTCCAGCCGCCCAGGTTCCACCAGAAGAAGTTGTTCGGCGCGCCGGCCGCGAAGCCGACGAGGAAGCCCTCGCTGCCCGAGATCTTGCGGGCGTCGAGCTCGAGCGTGTAGTCCGACCAGTCCTTGGCGTAGGCGTCGGTGACGATCGAGCGCGCGTCGGTGACCGACGTCGAGCTCTGCACGTACTCGCCGTTGGTGACCGCCCACGTGCCGGTCTGGCGCTGCCACTTCGAGGCGTCCGTGAAGGCGTCCTCGAAGAGCGTGGCACCGCCGTCGTTGCTCGTGACCTTGACGTTGTCGTAGGCCGCGCTGGTCGACCAGGTCGACAGGAACACGCCGCCCTTCAGGTCCGGCACCACGGGCGCCGGGCCTGCGTACGTGCTGGGCACCACCTGGTCACCGACGTTGGTGGCGAACAGCTTCTGCACGTAGTAGTTGACCGAGCCCCAGGACTCGTCGTTGTCGTACCAGATCGCGTCCGGGCTCCACTGGACGTAGTCCTCGTTGGCCAGCAACGGCGCGTAGGAGGCGAGCTTGACCACGTCGGAGTTGCGCTCGAGGCCCGTCATGTACGACGCCTCGGACAGCGCGTTCCACATCGTGTTCCCCTTCGAGGCGTACTCGCCGAGGAAGACGTCGGGGCCCGAGCGGTCGTAGGAGTCGTAGCGGTCGTTGTTCGCGAGGAACCACGAGGGGTCGTTGTAGTAGTGCTCGTCGACGAGGTCGACCTTCTGCTTCTTGTTGAAGGCCCACAGCGTGTCGAACCGGGCGCCCGAGTCGTCCGGGCCGGAGTTCGACAGGATCTTCACGTCCGGGTAGCGCACCGCGATGGCGTCACGGAACTTCGGGAAGTTGGCCTCGAACGTGGTGGTGTTCTCCTCGTTGCCCAGCCCGATGTACCGCAGGCCGAAGGGCTTCGGGTGCCCGAGCTCGGCCCGGACCGCGCCCCACGTGGTGGTGACGTCGCCGTTCGCGAACTCGATGAGGTCGACCGTGTCCTGCACCCAGCGGGCGATGCTGGCGTCGTCCTTCATCTCGGGGATCGTCGAGCCGCACCCGTTGGCGCCGACCGA
Source organism: Cellulomonas rhizosphaerae (assembly GCF_003470205.1). GTDB lineage: Bacteria > Actinomycetota > Actinomycetes > Actinomycetales > Cellulomonadaceae > Cellulomonas > Cellulomonas rhizosphaerae. The sequence continues at coordinate 67,357 of NZ_QWKP01000218.1, read as the reverse complement.
GAGCACGGGCAGCGGCGTGGCGCCCAGGTCCTCGGCGAACTCGAAGTACTCCAGGTACCCGATGCCGTACGACTGGTTGTAGCCCCAGAAGTTCCAGTTGGTGGCGCGCTGCTCGACCGGGCCGAGCGTCTCCTTCCACTGGTACGTGCGGCGACGGTCGAGGAAGTTCGAGTCGACGTAGGTGTCGAACGTGCCCACGTTGGTGACGCAGCCGCCCGGGAACCGCAGGAACGAGGGGTTGAGGGCCTCGATCTTGTCCGCGAGGTCCTTGCGCAGCGGCGACTTGCCGTTGACCGGGCCCACCCAGGTGTCGTCCGGGAACAGCGAGACCATGTCGAGACGCAGTGTGCTCGCTGCTCCGGCGATCACCGCGAGGCGGCCCGCGGTCGTGGTCGCGGTGGCCGGGAGGCTCACCGAGTACTTCTTCCACGTGTCCGAACCGTCGACGTCCACCGTGCCCGTCGCGAAGACGACGGCGCCGGCCGCGTCCTCGACCTGCACGGTCAGCGTCTGCGCGGTGCTCGAGCGCGCCCAGACCGAGAAGTCGTACGTCTGGCCGGCCGTCAGCGGGACGCCGGTGTTGTAGCCGGCGTTGCGCACACCTGCGCCAGCGCCCGTGGCGTCCAGGCGCAGGTAGTTGCGGTTCGTGGCGTTCAGGCGCGAGCTGTCGTTGGCGATCACGCCCGTGCTCGCCGAGCCGGCGCCGCGCTTGAGGACCTCCCACGCGGTCAGCCCGGTGAAGGAGCTGTTGTCCGCGGTGCTGAACTCGAACGAGCGGTTGCGCACGAGCTCGGCGTACAGGCCGCCGTCCGCGGCGTAGTTGATGTCCTCGTAGAAGATGCCGTACAGGTCCTTCGAGATGTCGACGCTCGTCGCGTCGCCGTCGACGTCCAGCTTCCCGACGTCCGTCGCCTGGTACTCGATCGTCAGCGCGACCGCGTCCTGGTCGGAACCGAGCGTGAGCAGGCCGTCGCCGTCGAGCCCGACCCACGCACTGCCGTCCGCGAGCCGCAGGTGGAGCTTGCCTCCCCCGGCGTCGGTGATCCGCAGCGCGCTGGCCGCGCCGCCTGCCATGCCGAGGACCAGGTGCCCGTCGGCCGCGACGACCGGGAGGTCGCCGTCGCGGGTGCGCAGCGTGATCGCGCCGTCACCGGCGTCGGTGGGGACCAGGCCGACGACGCTCGTCGGCCGGTCCGCCGTGAACGCGAGGACGCCCTCGCGCTCGACGAGGTAGCGCGGCCCGGAGTCGGGGTGCAGCGTGAACGGGCCCGTCGGCGTGAGGTCCGCGCCCGCCGCGGACGTGACGCCGAACGAGTCGAACGCGACCGTGTGCGACGTGCCGTCCTGCGCCGCGAGCGCGTAGAGGCCGACGGCCGTCATGTCGAAGCTCACGGTGGTCGAGCTCGCGAGCACCCACGTGGTGCCGTCCCAGTAGCTGGTGGTGACGGTGTCACCGACGCGCTGGAGCTGGATCGTCTCGCTCGTGGAGGCCGGGCGGTCCTCGAAGTCGAGCGCGGCGAAGGTGCCGCCGGACTCGGCGTCGGTCTCGATCGCGCGCGCCGAGGGCGACAGCGAACCGACGTAGGTCAGGCCCGCGCGCACGTAGTTGTCCATGTCCTTCCAGGCGATGAGCCCGGCGCCCTGGTAGACCTTCGACACCGGCCCGCTGAGCTTCGCGACGGCCGTGAAGTCACCGGCGGGGATGTCGACCATGAACACGTTCTTGGCCGAGTTGGCGGTCTGCCAGGTGTCGCCGGCCTGCGACGCGAGCGTCAGCGCGCCGTCCCCGAGGGACCATGCCGAGGGCACCTCGTTGGTGACCTTCCAGCGCGCGTCGAGCGTCGCGGAGTCGAAGTCGTCGGTCCATGCCTGGGGCGTGGGCTCGGCGGCCGTGGCCGGTGCACCGAGGGACACGGCACCCGCCGTGACCAGGGCCAGGGCCGTGGCCGCAGCGACCAGCCGACCCGTCCTGCGCGTTCGGGTGAAGCCCTCCGCGTGCGTGGGGGCGTGTGTCATCATCATCAGTGCTCCTACCTCTCCCAGGTGTGGTGCGCCCGATTACGGGACGACCCGTCCGCTTCGTTGCATGACGGGCCCGGATCGGCGTCTCCCGTCCCGGCCAGGGACACCCCGGTGGCAGCCGGGCCTGGCCGGACGGGACGATGCCGTCCTCCTGCATGTGAAGTTGTGCCGTGCGTGAGGGCCCCTGGCAGGAGGCCGGTGAGAGGCGGACCGGCTAGCGCCGGCGCACCACGAGCAGTCGCTGCAGGATCACGAAGACCAGCAGCAGCGCGCCGATCACGATCTTCGTCCACCACGACGAGAGCGTGCCCTCGAACGTGATGATGGTCTGGATCAGGCCGAGCACGAGCACGCCGAGCACCGACCCGAGCACGAAGCCCGAACCACCGGTGAGCAGCGTGCCGCCGATGACGACTGCGGCGATCGCGTCCAGCTCCATGCCGACCCCCGTCAGGGAGTAGCCCGAGCTCGAGAACGCGGCGAACAGCAGGCCGCCGAGGCCGGCGCACGTACCGGAGATGACGTACACGAGCACCTTGGTGCGCGCCACGGGCAGGCCCATGAGGCGGGCCGACTGCTCGCCGCCGCCGATCGCGTAGACCGTGCGGCCGAACCGGGTGTAGTGCAGGGTCACGAACGCGACGACGACGACCGCCAGCGCGATCACGCCGCTCGGCGTGATCGCCCAGCCACCGCCGAGGTCCCAGCGCGTCCCGAGCTTGACGATCGTGGGGTCGGTGATCGGGATCGACTCCGGCGCGATGACGTAGCACAGGCCCCGGGCCAGGAACATCGCCGCCAAGGTGGCGATGAAGGGTTGTATCTCGAAGACGTGGACCATCACGCCGACGGCCCACCCGATCAGTGCGCCCGCGAGGATCGCTGCGGGGATCGCGACGTACGCGGGCCAGCCGTGCACGAACATCCACGCCGAGATGCAGGTGGACAGCGCCAGCACCGCGCCGACGGACAGGTCGATGCCGCCCGTGAGGATGACGAACGTCATGCCCACCGCGACCACGATGAGGAACGAGTTGTTGATCAGCAGGTTGGCCATCACGCGACCGGACAGGAAGTTGTCGTAGCGCGAGCCGCCGATGATCAGCATCAGCACGAGCACCACCACGGTGCCGAGGACCGGCAGGTAGCGCCGGTCCAGGGTCGGGCGGCTGCGGTGGACCGCACCCGTCAGCTTCGGCTCGGGCTGCTTGCGAGCCTTGACGGTCATCTCGTCGGTCGCCATCAGGCCGGCACCTCCACGGGCACGGGAGCCGCCTGCCTGCGGCGGGCTCGCAACTTGTGCTGCACCACGGGGGACTGCAGCAGGCACACGACGATGACGACGAGGGCCTTGAACAGGGACACGGCGTTGACCGGGATCCCGATGACGGTGATCGACAGCGTCAGGGTCGTGATGACCAGGACGCCGACGAGCGTGCCGGTGAGCGAGAACTTGCCGCCCGCGAGCGACGTGCCGCCGATGACCACCGCGAGGATCGCGTCGAGCTCGATGAACAGGCCCGCGTTGTTGGAGTCCGCGGCCATGATGTTCGAGCTCTGCAGGAAGCCCGCGATGCACGCGAACAGCGCGCACAGCACGTAGACGGTCCAGATGATCGTGCGCGCGCGCACGCCGGCCAGCCGGGAGGCGGTCGGGTTGATGCCGACGGACTCGATGAGCACGCCGAGCGCCGTGCGCCGGGTGACCAGCGCGACGACCGCGAAGAAGACGCCGGCGATCAGCGCCGCGACCGGCAGGCCGAGCCAGAACCCGGAGGCGAGCGTCTTGTAGGGCGCGCTCGTCACGGTGGTGATCTGACCGCCCGTGATGAGCATCGCGATCCCGCGGCCGGCGGTCATGATGACCAGCGTCGCGATGATCGGTTGGATGCCGAGCACCGCGACGAGGAAGCCGTTGAACACACCGATCACGAGGCACACGGCGAGGCCGGTGAGCATCGCGACCGCGACGGTCGACACCGCACCGGGGTCCGGCGACGACGCGATCTGCGTGAGCGTCACCGCGCCCGCGATCGCCATCACGGCGCCGACCGAGAGGTCGATGCCGCGGGTCGCGATGACCAGCGTCATGCCGAGGGCCACGAGCAGCAGGATCGACGAGCGACGCAGGATGTCGATCGGCGCCCCGTACAGGTGCCCGTCGCGGACGGTCACCTCGAGGAAGCTGTGGGACTTGAGCGTGCTCGCCAGCAGCAGCACGACGAGGGCGACGATCGGCCAGAACAGCCGGTGCCGCGTGAGTTGGGCCAGCCCGGTCATGCGCTGGTTCCTCCGCTCGCGATGAGGTCGACGACGACGTCGGTCGTGACGTCGTCGGAGTTGACGAGCTCGGCGACCTTGTGGCGGTCGCGCAGCACCGCGATGCGGTGCGAGAGGCGTAGGACCTCCTCGAGCTCGGCCGAGATGAAGACGACCGCCATCCCCTGCGCGGCCAGGTCGGCCACCAGCTTCTGGATCTCGGCCTTGGCGCCCACGTCGATGCCGCGGGTGGGCTCGTCGAGGATGAGCAGCTTGGGGGCGGTGGCGAGCCAGCGCGCGAGCAGCACCTTCTGCTGGTTGCCGCCCGAGAGGTTGCCGGCGATCGCGTCGGGGTTGGCCGGGCGCACGCCGAGCGCCTCGATGTACTGCGCGACGACGTCGTCGGCCTTCTTCCTCGGCACACGGCGCATCCAGCCGCGCTCGGCCTGCAGGCCCAGCACGATGTTCTCGCGCACCGTCAGGTCGCCGATGATGCCCTCGGTCTTGCGGCTCTCCGAGGAGAACACGATCGACTTGGCGAGGCCCGACCGCGGGTTGCGCAGCTTGACCGCCTGGCCGGAGACGAGCGTCTCGCCGCTGTCCGCGTGGTCGGCGCCGTAGAGCAGGCGCGCGAGCTCGGTGCGCCCGGAGCCCAGCAGGCCCGCGAGGCCGACGATCTCGCCGGGGTAGATGTCGAGGTCGAACGGCTCGATCGAGCCGCGCCGCCCGACGCCGATGGCCTGCATGAACGGCGTCCCGCTGCGGTCCACGACCGCACGCTCGGAGCGGCCCTCGAGCTCGGTGAGCACCTCGAGCGCGCGGCCGATCATCTTGCCGACGAGCTCGACGCGCGGCAGCTCGGCCGGCGTGTACTCCCCGACCAGCGAGCCGTTGCGCAGCACCGTGATGCGGTCGCTGATCGCGTAGATCTGCTCGAGGAAGTGCGAGACGAACAGGATCGCGACGCCCTGGTCGCGCAGCGTGCGGATCACGTCGAACAGCCGCGCGACCTCGTCGCTGTCGAGGCTGGACGTGGGCTCGTCGAGGATGAGCACGCGGGCGTCGACGACCATGGCGCGCGAGATCGCGACGAGCTGCTGGACGGCGAGCGAGTGGGACGACAGCGACGACTTGGGGTCGATGTCGAGGTTGAGGGCCTTGAGGTAGGTGCGTGCGGCCTTGCGCGTCGCGTGCCAGTCGATCAGGCCGAATCGGCGGATCTCGTGGCCCAGCATGACGTTCTCGGCGACCGACAGGTTGTCGGTGAGGTTGACCTCTTGGTAGACGGTGCTGATGCCCGCGGCCTGCGCCTCGGCAGGCCCGGCGAAGACCTGGTCGACGCCGCCGACGACGATGCGTCCGGAGTCGATGCCGTAGACGCCGGTCAGCGCCTTGATGAGCGTGGACTTGCCCGCTCCGTTCTCGCCCATCAGGGCGTGCACCTCGCCCGGCAGGAGCCGGAAGTCGACGCCGTCGAGCGCCTTGACGCCCGGGAACGAGATGGAGATCCCCGTCATCTCGACGATCGGGGTGGTGTTCGGCTCGGTCATCATCGACCTTTCCTACGTGTGGCCGGTCGAACGGCCGGGTGGAACGGACCGCCCTCGGGAACGCGACGCGTGGATCGCGTTCCCGAGGGCGTCAACCGTGGTTCAGCTGTGCCCGATCAGAGGCCGGGGTCAGTACTGACGGTCGGGCAGGGCAGCCTTGGCCTGCTCCTGGTCGAACGCACCGTCCTGCGTCACGATCCGCGGCTCGACGGTCCCACCATCGTGCAGCGTCTTGATGATCTTGGCGAGGTCCGGGCCGAGCAGCGGGTTGCACTCGACGATGTAGTTGATCTTGCCGTCGGCCAGGGCGGTCATGCCGTCCTTGACGCCGTCGATCGTGACGATCTTGATGTCGACGCCCGGCTTCTTGCCGGCCGCCTCGATCGCCTCGATGGCGCCCAGACCCATGTCGTCGTTGTGCGCGTACACGACGTCGATGTCCGGGTTGGCCTGGAGGAAGCCCTCCATGACCTTCTTGCCGCCGTCACGCGTGAAGTCACCGGTCTGCGACGCGATGATCTTGATGTTCGCGTTGTCCTTCGTGGCGTCCTCGAAGCCCTGCTTGCGGTCGATGGCCGGCGCGGAGCCCGTGGTGCCCTGCAGCTCGACGACGTTGATCGGCTCGGTGCCCAGGTTGTCGGAGACCCACTGGCCGACGCGCTTGCCCTCCTCGACGAAGTCCGAGCCGATGAAGGTCACGTACAGCGACGTGTCGGCCGTGTCGACGGCACGGTCGGTGAGGATGACGGGGATGTTGGCGGCCTTGGCCTCCTGGAGCACCGCGTCCCAGCCGGTCTCGACGACCGGGGAGAACGCGATGTACTGCACGCCCTGCGCGATGTAGGACCGGATCGCCTGGATCTGGTTCTCCTGCTTCTGCTGCGCGTCCGAGAACTTCAGGTCGAACCCGGCGTCCTTGGTGAGCGTGTCCTGGATCGACTTCGTGTTCGCCGCGCGCCAGCCGCTCTCCGCGCCGACCTGCGAGAAGCCGACCGAGATGGCGTCGCCGCCCGAGGAACCCTCGCTCGACGTGCTGCCCGGGTCGGCGGTCTTGTCGTCGCCGCTGCTGCAGGCCGTAAGGCCCAGGGCGAGAACAGCGATGCCGGCCGCGACGGCCTGCGTCCGAATCTTCTTGCTGACCATGCTTCTCCTCCTCGAGAAACCACCGGTTGCGCGGTCCGACCGTCCGGTCCGATCCGCTTCATGCTCTGGTCCGGCCCACACTGGCCGGTTGTCGAACTGACTTCGTCCCACTCGTTCGCCGCACCACAGTGTGAGCGTTCACACAGATGTTAGCGCTCACATTCGTCCGGGCACAAGACCGATCCCCGTCCGTTACGAACCTGTGACCCGCACGCCTCGTCCTGCCACTGCACCCCGAGCTGCCCTCCGATCTCTCATGCCAGCACGACCTCGATGTCACGCCTGCGGAGCTCGGTGAGCTGCTCCGCAGGCGCACTCGAGCCCGTGATGATCGTGTCCACCTCGGCGACCTGGGCGATCCGACCCAGGTGCACCTGGCCGAGCTTGGATCCGTCCGCCACCACGACCGCGCGCTCGGCGGAGCGGACCATGCGGCGCTTCACCGCCGCCTCGGGCAGGTTCACGTTGGTGATCCCGCGCTCGACGTCCACGCCGTTGCAGCCGATGAAGGCGAGGTCGGCGTGCACCTGGTCCAGGACCGCATCGGCGAGCGGGTCCACCAGGGAGTGCTGCAGCCGGCGCAGCGTCCCGCCGGTGACCATGACGGTCATGCGCGGGATGGTCGCCTCGAGCTCGAGCGCGATGTTCAGCCCGTTGGTCACCACGACGACGCGCTCGAGGTCGACGCGTGCGGCCAGCGCGCGCGCGACGGCGGTGGTCGTGGTGCCGACGTCGAGCAGGACGCTCATCCCCGGCTGCACCAGGGCCGCAGCCGCCGCACCGATGAGGCGCTTCTCCGCCGCGGAGTCGGCCAGCGACTCCTCGAACGACTGCTCGGCGCGCGTCCGGGTCCAGGGCATCGCGCCCCCGCGCACGCGCCGCACCTGCTGCGTGCGGTGCATCGCCTCGAGGTCGGTGCGCACCGTGACGTCGGAGATCCCGAACTCGGCGGACAGGTCGGCGACGCGGACGAACTGACGGCCGTCGATCAGCCGGCGCATCCGCTCGCGGCGGACCTCGGCGGGCACCGTCGCCGTGGCGGTGGCCGGGGTGGCGGTCGGGTCGTTCCCGTCCTCGTCGTTGAGCACGCTCACATCGTCGAAGGTCGTCGTTCCGCCGTCAATCGGCTTGCGTTGCCTTTCGATAACGAAACGAGCCGGGCGGTCACCCCAGGGTGACCGCCCGGCACGGGCGTGCTCAGAAGCCCTGGGCGAGGCGGTGGTAGGCCTGGTTCCAGCGGACCTGGTCGGCGAACCCGCGACGCGTCGTGCTCTCGTCGATCACCAGCAGCTCGGTGCGGGAGAGCTCGGCGAAGATCTCGAACGCCTCGACGCCGACGGCCGACGAGAGCACGGTGTGGTGCGCGCCCCCGGCGGTCAGCCAGGCCTCGGCGCTCGTCGTGAAGTCCGGGCGGGGCTTCCACACGGCACGCGCGACGGGCAGGTTGGGCAGCGCCGCGCGCGGCGGCACCACGTCGACGACGTTCGCCGTGAGCCGGAACCGGTCGCGCATGTCGGCGAGCGAGACCACGACCGCGGGGCCGGGGTCGGCGTCGAAGACCATCCGGACCGGGTCCTCCTTGCCGCCGATGCCGAGCGGGTGGATCTCGACCTTCGGGGTCGAGGTGGTCAGCGACGGGCAGATCTCGAGCATGTGGGCACCGAGGATGAACTCGTCGCCCGGCGTCAGGTCGTAGGTGTAGTCCTCCATCAGCGACGCGCCGCCGGGCAGCCCCTCGCCCATGACCTTCGCGGCGCGGACCAGCACGGCGGTCTTCCAGTCGCCCTCGGCGCCGAAGCCGAAGCCCCGGGCCATGAGGCGCTGGACCGCGAGACCGGGGAGCTGGCGCAGGTCGCCGAGGTCCTCGAAGTTCGTCGTGAACGCCTGCGCGCCCAGGTCGCCGAGCAGGGTCAGCAGCGCGAGCTCCTGGCTCGCGGCGTAGCGCAGCGCGTCGTGCCGGTCGCCGCCGGCGCGCAGCTCGGGAACCACGTCGTAGGTGTCCTCGTACTCCTTGACGAGCACGTCGACCTCGGCGTCGGAGACCCGGCCGATCGCGTCGACCAGGTCGTTGACGCCCCAGGTGTTGACCGAGACGCCGAACCGGACCTCGGCCTCGGTCTTGTCGCCCTCGGTGACCGCGACGTTGCGCATGTTGTCGCCGAACCGGGCCAGGCGCAGCGACTGCGTGGCGGCGCGCCCGGCCGCGGCGCGCACCCAGGTGCCCACGCGGCGCGCGACCACCGGGTTGCCCGCGTGGCCGACGACCGTGGTGCGCGCGACGCCCAGCCGGGTCGCGATGTAGGCGTACTCGCGGTCGCCGTGCGCGGCCTGGTTGAGGTTCATGAAGTCGAAGTCGATCGCGTCCCACGGGAGCTCGACGTTCGCCTGCGTGTGCAGGTGCAGCAGCGGCTTGGTCAGCGCCGAGAGGCCGCCGATCCACATCTTGGCCGGGCTGAACGTGTGCATCCAGGTGATCACGCCGAGCACGTTCTCGTCCGCGTTCGCGTCCAGCATCGCGCGGCGGATCGAGTCGGAGTCCTTCAGGACCGGCTTCCACACGACCCGCACGGGCACGTCGGACGAGGCGTCGAGCGTGCGCGCGACCTCTTGCGACTGCTCGGCGACCTGGCGCAGCGTGTCCTCGCCGTACAGGTCCTGGCTGCCGGTGAAGAACCAGACCTCGCGGCCGGCATAGGGCTTGCTCACGCGTGCTCCTCCTCGTTCGCCCGGGCCTCGTCGCCCTGGCTCTGTGCGGTCTGTCCGTACACGTTCTGGTACCTCGCGTAGAGCGAGTCGATCTGCTCGGCCGGGATCGGCAGCGGCTCGCCGAGCTGGCGGCTGATGTGCACCGTGCGCGCGACCTCCTCGACCATCACCGCGGCCTTGACGGCTGCCTTGGCGTCACGCCCGATGGTGAACGGGCCGTGGTTGCGCATGAGCACCGCCGGGCTGCGCGAGCCGCGCAGGGTCTCGACGATGCCGCGCCCGATGGAGTCGTCGCCGATCAGCGCGAACGGCCCGATCGGGATGTCGCCGCCGAACTCGTCGGCCATCATCGTCAGCACGCACGGCACGGGCTCGGCCCGGGCGGCCCACGCCGTCGCGTACGTCGAGTGCGTGTGCACCACGCCACCGACCTCGGGCATGTGCCGGTAGACGTAGGCGTGCGCGGCGGTGTCGCTCGAGGGCGCGCGGGTGCCGTCGACGAGGTCGCCGTCCAGGTCGCACACGACCATCGCCTCGGGCGTCAGCTCGTCGTACGTCACGCCCGAGGGCTTGATCACGAACAGGTCGGTGCCCGCCACCCGCTGCGAGACGTTCCCCGCGGTCCACACCACCAGGCCCCACCGCGGGAGCTCGGCGTGCAGCCGCGCGACCACCTCGCGCGTGCGCTGGATCTCGTCGGTCATCGTCGTCTCCCCCTCAGACCGCGTCCGCGGCGGCACGCTCGACCGGGAGGCCGGCCACGTACCGCTCGAGGAAGGCGGCGAAACCCTTGACGTCGTCCGGGTCCGGCTCGACCACGTCGATCTGGGCGCCCGCGAACACGCGCTCGGCGAGGTACGTGCCGAGGTCGAGTCGGTCTGCGACGTCGAGGTAGCTCGCGAGCACAGCGATCCCCCACGCGCCGCCCTCCCCGGCCGCGCTGCCCACGGCCACGGGCGCACCGACGGCCGCCGCGAGCAGCCGCTGCGCGACGCCCGCGGTCCGGAAGAGCCCGCCGTGCGCGAACATCGCGTCGAGCTCGACGCCCTCCTCGGCGAGCACCCGCAGCCCGAGGCTGAGCGTGCCGAACGCCGAGTAGAGGAGCGCACGCGCGAAGTTGGCGAGGGTCAGGCTGCTGTCGGGCGTGCGCACGACGAGCGGGCGCCCCTCGGCCAGGCCCGTGATGGGCTCGCCGGAGAGGTAGTTGTAGGCCAGCAGGCCGCCCGCGTCGGGCTCGCCGTCGAGCGCCGCGCGCAGCAGCGCGCCGAACACCGCGTCGGCGTCCGCGGGCTGGCCGAGCGCCCCCGCGAACTGCCCGAACACGCCGGCCCACTCGCCGAGCTCGCTCGCGCCGTTGTTGCAGTGCACCATCGCGACGAGATCGCCCGCGGGCGTCGTGACCAGGTCGAGCTCGTCGTGCGCGCGCGCCAGCGGCTTCTCCAGGACGACCATCGCGAAGATGCTCGTGCCCACGCTGACGTTCGCGGTGCGCGGCGAGACCGAGCTCGTGGCGACCATGCCCGTGCCCGCGTCGCCCTCGGGCGGGCAGAACGGTGCGCCGGGCTGGAGCGCGCCGCTCGGGTCGAGCAGGGCCGCTCCCTCGGGGGTGAGCGTGCCGGCCTCCTCGCCCGCGACGAGGACGTCGGGCAGCAGGTCGACGAGCCGGATGCCTCGGTCGGCGACGAGCCCGTCGAACCGCGCGAGCAGCTGGTCGTCGTACTGGTGGGTGATCGTGTCGATCGGGAAGACCCCCGACGCGTCGCCCACCCCGAGCACGTCGCGGCCGGTCAGGCGGCGGTGGACGTAGCCGGCCAGCGTCGTGACCGAGGCGATCTGCGGCACGTGCGGCTCGTCGTCGAGGATCGCCTGGTAGAGGTGGGCGACCGACCAGCGCAGCGGGATGTTGTGGCCGAACAGCGCGCTGAGCTCGGCGGCGGCCCGCTCGGTGCTGGTGTTGCGCCAGGTCCGGAACGGCACGAGGAGCTCGCCGTCGGCGTCGAACGCCAGGTAGCCGTGCATCATCGCGGAGACGCCGACGGCGCGGAACGTCGTCGGCCGCACGCCGTGGCGGCGCTCGGCGTCGTCGAGGAGGTTGGCCACCGCCTCGCGCAGCCCGGCCCAGACGGCGTCCAGCGAGTACGTCCAGCGGCGGTCGATGTACTGGTTCTCCCAGTCGTGGTTGCCGCTCGCGATCGGCACGGAGTCGGGTCCGACCAGGCACGCCTTGATCCGCGTCGAGCCGAGCTCGATGCCGAGCGTCGCGCGCCCCGCGGCGATCACCTCGCGGGTCGCGTCCCCCCCGAAGCCTGGTTCCTGGCTCATCGCGCCCCTTCGCACGTCCGGCCCGGGACGGCTGTGTCCCGAGGTCTGGCAAATGTTAGCGCTAACAATGCTCCTGTGTACACCGGCTGGCGGGACTGCCAACAATTCGGCGGTTCGCGGTCGGCGCGCCGTCGGGAACCAGACGCGCGTCGTGCGGGAACCGACTACCGCGGAGCTCGGAACGGGCGGAAGAAGTCGCGCAGCTCCTGGGCGTAGACCTCGGGCTCCTCGAACGGCGCGAAGTGCCCGCCCTTCGGCGGCTCCGTCCAGCGCACCACGTTCGCGGTGCGCTCACCCCAGGCGCGCGGCGGCCGGACGACGTCGCCCCCGAAGATCGAGAACCCGGACGGCACCTCCACGCGGCGCGCGAGCTGCTCGGGCGCGATGGCGGCGTTCGCGCTGTACATCCGCATCGACGAGCCGATCGTGCCCGCGAGCCAGTACTGCGTGACGTTGGTCAGGATCTCGTCCTTGCTGAACGCGCGCTCGACGTCGCCGCCGCAGTCGCTCCACGAGCGCAGCTTCTCGACGATCCACGCGGCGAGCCCCACGGGCGAGTCGGTCAGCCCGAACGCCGCGGTCTGCGGCTTGGTCCGGTGGATCGCGCCGTAGGCGCCCTCGGCCGCGCCCCACGCGGCGACCTCGGCGAACCAGGCACGCTCCTCGTCGGTGAGCAGCGCCGCGTCGCCGCCGAAGACGGGCAGCCCGGCGTCCGTGCGGTGCACTGCTGCGACTCGGTCCGGGTGGTCGAGCGCGAGGTAGCGGCTCACGTGGCTGCCCAGGTCGCCGCCCGCGGCCACGAACCGGTCGTAGCCCAGCGCGGTCATGAGCTGCGCCCAGAGCCCGGCGACGGCGATCGAGTCGAGCGGCGGCCCTGCGGGTGGGTCCGACCAGCCGAAGCCCGGCAGGTCGGGGACGACGACCTCGAACGCGTCCGCCGGGTCGCCGCCGTGCGAGGCCGGGTCCGTCAGCAGGCCGACCACCTTCTGGTAGCGCCACGACGAGTCCGGCCAGCCGTGGCTCAGCACGATCGGGAGCGGGCTCGGTCCGGCGCCGCGCGCGTGCACGACGTGGATGCCCAGGCACTCGACCTCGACCCGCAGGCGCGGGTGCCGCCACAGGGCCGCCTCCTGGGCCGGCCAGTCGAACTCGTCGGTCCAGTAGGCGACGAGCTCGCGCAGGTAGTCGACGTCCGTGCCGAGCGACCAGCCGGCGTCCGCGGGAGCGTCCGGCCAGCGCGTCGCCCGCAGGCGGCGGCGCAGGTCGTCGAGGGCCGCCTCTCGGCGGGCGCCGGTCTGCGGCTCGAACGGCACGATGCGGGCGGGCACATCCGTCATGCCCGCCACCCTAGGCCGGGCTACCGACGGCGGATCCGACGGCGCGAGTGCGGGTCGCGCGCGACGCGCCCTCGCGCCGTCTGACCCGCGCTCGGTGGTGGTGGGCCGGAGGCGACGGCGTGACGGGCTTTCGCCTCAGGCGCGGGCGGAGCTCGCGCGGACCACGAGCTCGGGGGGCAGCACGTGCCGCTCGCTCGGCCCGCCGTCGAGCGCGGCCTGCATGACCGAGGTGGCCAGGCGGCCGAGCTCGGCGAAGTCCTGGCGGACCGTGGTCAGCGGCGGGGCGTAGTGGGACGAGCCCGCCTCGTCGTCGAAGCCGACGAGGGCCACGTCGTGACCGACGCGGACGCCGGCCTCCCAGAACGCGTGCTCGAGCCCGAGCGCGAGCTGGTCGTTCGCGGCGAAGATCGACGCCGGCAGGTCACCTGAGTCGAGGAGCCGGCGCCCGATCGCGTACCCGTCGTCGGCGCCCCAGCCGGTCACGACCGGCTCGATCAGGTCGATGCCGGCGGCCACGCACTCGTCGTGCCAGCCGGCCAGGCGGTCCTGGGCGTCGAACCAGTCCTGCGGGCCGGCGACGTGCAGCACCGGGCCGCCCAGGTCGAGCAGGTGACGCGTGGCCAGCCGGGCGCCCTGCCGCTGGTCGACGCCGACCGCGTGCACGTGGCGCCCCGGCGGGACGTCCGGGGTCGAGGAGATCATGACGATCGGCACCGGCGAGTCCAGGCCCGCGACGGCCTGCGCGATCTCGTTCGTCGGGGCGATCACGACGATGCCGTCGACGCCCTGGTCGAGGAAGTGCTCCGCGGTCTTGCGCATCGTCTCGGCGTCGACCTGCCGGACGGTGGCGACCGAGACGTACCAGCCGGCCACGCGCGCGGCCTCCTCGAACCCGACGAGTGTGCTCGTCGGACCGTGCAGCGCACTGGCCGGCGTGACGACGCCGAGCGTGTCCGATCGCCGGGTCACCAGCGCGCGGGCCGCGCTGTTGCGCCGGTAGCCGAGCTCGGCGATGGCCTCGTTGACGCGGTCGCGCGTCTCGGGACGCACGCTCGGGTGGCCGTTCAGGACGCGGGAGACCGTCTGGTGCGAGACGCCGGCGCGCTGCGCCACGTCGCTCATCGCCGGTGGGCGCGCGGGCATGTCCATCACGATCAGCCGGCGTACTGCGAGCCGAGCTCGCGCGACCGGTCGGCCGCGGCCTGCGCGGCGGCGACGATCCCGGCCCGCACGCCGTGCGCGTCGAGCTCACGGACCGCGGCGACCGTCGTGCCGCCGGGCGACGAGACGCGCTCGCGCAGCACCACCGGATGGTCCCCGCTCTGCGCCGCGAGCGCGGCGGACCCCTCGACGGTCGCGACCGCGAGCCTCGTGGCCAGGTCCCGCGGGAGGCCGAGCAGCACGCCCGCCTCGGCCATCGCGTCGATCAGGTAGAAGGCGTAGGCCGGACCGGAGCCGGATATCGCTGTGACCGCGTCCAGGTCCTTCTCCGCGACGCGGAACACCAGCCCGGTGGTCGACAGGATCTTCTCGACGAGCACGAGGTGGCCCTCGCTCGCGGCGGAGCCCGGTGCGATCGCGGAGGCCCCCTTGCCGACGACGGCCGGCGTGTTCGGCATGACGCGCACCACCGGGGTGCCCGTCGGCAGGCGCCGCTCGTAGAACGAGAGCGGCAGGCCGGCCGCGACGCTCACGACCACGGTGCCGCCGCGCAGCACGGGTGCGATCTCGTCGAGGACCGAGCCCACCACCTGCGGCTTGACCGCGATCAGGACGACGTCCGCGCGCGCGGCCGCGGTGGCGTTGCGCGCGCCGGTGCGGACCGCGTAGCGCCCGGCCAGGTCGTCGGAGCGGGCGACCGACTGCTCGGTGACCTCCACCTGGTGCGACGACCATCCCGAGGCGAGCAGCGCCGCGAGCAGCGTCTCGCCCATGACACCGCCGCCGAGCACGGCGACCTGCGCGCCCGCGTGGTCCTGCTGCTCGCTCATCGTCGTGCGTCCTTCACGTCAGGGTCTCGACGCGCCGACACTGGCGCCGCCCGCGAGCCTACCGACGCGGGCGGCGCCGTGAGTCCCGGCCTCGCCGGGATGGACAGATCAGCCGCGGTTGCCGCCGCCCTGGAACCCGCCGCCCTGGAACCCGCCGGCGGGGAAGCGTCCGCTACCCGGCGCCTCCGTCGTCGACCCACCGAGTCCCGACAGGCCGCCACTCGTGGAGTCGCCGCTCGAGTCCATCGACACCGTGAGGTCGGCGAGGACGACCTCGTCGCCCGCGCTCAGGCCCGACGTGATCTCCGTGAGCTCCGAGCCCACCGCGCCGCGCACGACCGGGACCGAGGAGACCGTGCCGCCCTCGAGCATCTGGACCGTCGTGGCCGAGCCGTCGACGTGCACGGCCGAGGTCGGCACGGTGAGGACCTTCGCGCCCCCGGCGACCTCGATGCGCACCTGCGCCGACGAGCCGTCGTAGAGCTGCACGTCGGTCGGGTCGACCGCCAGGTCCACCGTGTACGCCGGGGTCGAGGAGGTCGAGACGTCCAGGATGCCGATGCTGGAGACCTTCGCGGTGCGCGTGTCATCCGTGCTGCGCACGGTGAGGTCCGCCGACTGCCCGACCTGGACGACGTCGATCGAGCCGAGCGGGACGGTCGTGGTGACGGTGTAGCCCTCGGCGCCGAGGATCGTGACGACGGCCGTGGTCGAGGACGCGCTCACCGAGTCGCCCGTGGCGATCGAGACCGCCGCGACCGTGCCCGCGATGGGGCTGGTCAAGTGCACCAGCGCGAGCTTGCTCGTGGCGATGTCGAGGTTGGCCTGCGCGAGGTCGATCGCGGCGCGGTCGGCGACGATGTCCGCGGCCGTGGCGGCCTGGGTCGTGGTCTGGCCTCCGCCCTGGGTGCCCGTGCCCCCGGTGCCCGTGCCTCCTGTGCCGGTGCCCCCGGTGCCCGTGCCGCCGGTGCCGTCCGTGCCCGTGCGGCCGTCGGTCGGGGCCGTCGGCTGGGTCGCGTGGTCGCTGGGCGCCGTGGGCTGGCTGGCCGGCTGGCTCGGCTTCGTGGGGGTCGTGGGCGTCGTCGGAGTCGTCGGCGTGGTTGCGCCGCCTGCCTCGTCGACGGCCTTCGCGTACGCGGTCACCGCCGCGTCGAGGTCCTTGGCCAGCGACATGAGCGTCGTCTGCGCGTCGCCCACGGTGGTCGCCGCGTCGAGCGCGTCGCCGATCGCTGCCTGGCAGGCCGCCAGCGCGTCGGCGACCGAGCCGTCGTCGGCGGCGGTGACCGTCAGCGCGGTCGACGAGATCGCCGTGCCGTCCGCGGTCGTGAGCCGCAGCGCGTCCGAGCCGGCCGCGGTGCCCGCGGGCAGGACGACGCCGACGGTGAACGCGCCGTCCTTCGGCGGGACCTCGGTGAGCACGTCGCCGCTCGAGGCGAGCCGCACCTGCACCGGGTCGCTGCCGGCGCCCGACGCGACGACCTTGACCGCCGAGCCTGCCGCTGCCGTGCCCGGCGTGATCGTCAGGACGTCGCCGGTCGCCGCGGCGCCGGAGGCCGTCGTGACCGCGAGGAACGCGGTGCACGCCGCCGTCGAGGCGTCGACCGCGTCGCCGCTCGCCGTGAGCGTCTTCGTCGTCGTG
This sequence comes from Cellulomonas rhizosphaerae, assembly GCF_003470205.1. Taxonomy (GTDB): domain Bacteria; phylum Actinomycetota; class Actinomycetes; order Actinomycetales; family Cellulomonadaceae; genus Cellulomonas; species Cellulomonas rhizosphaerae. Next base: position 50,388 of record NZ_QWKP01000218.1, on the reverse strand, counting down.
TCGTACCGCGCGAGCAGCGCGGCCTGCGCGTCGTGCACCGCGGCGAGGGCCTCGTCGACGTCCGACGATCCCGCACCGGCGCTCGGGCTCGCGCTGGGCTTCGCCGCCCCGGGAGCCGCCGCCGACACGTAGGCGGCGTTCGAGACGACGGCGCCGCCCGTCGACACCGCGGGGGTGATGGCTGCGGCGGCGGAGGACGTCGAGGCGCCGGTCGCGGTGGTCGTGGCGCTCGTCGTGCTCGTCGACGTCTGCGAGTCGAGGTCGTCGGAGAGCTGCTGGTTGGCGTCCGCGAGGGCGGAGGTCGCGTCGTCGACGTCGGACTGCAGGTCGGCGGGGTCCAGCGAGGCGAGAGGGTCGCCCGCCTCGACCGTGTCGCCGACAGCGACATCGACCTTCGAGACCGTGCCGGCCACGGAGAACGAGGCGTCGCGGCGCTCGGCCGAGCTCACGGTGCCCACCGCGTCGACGCGCTGCGTGACCGAGCCGAGCGCGGCGGTGGCCGTGCGGTAGTGCTCGCCGTCCTCACGACCGGCCGCGAGCGCGACCCCGCCGCCGACGAGCGTCACCGCGACGACGGCCACGACGACGAGGACCGCGATGCGGCGGCGGCGCTTGCGCCGACGGGCGGCGCCACAGGGACGCGTGGGCTCAGGCATCGGCCGACCCCTGCGTGCTGGTGTCGTCCTGACCACCCTGTCCGCCCTGTCCCCCGGCGCCACCCTGCCCGCCGGGTCCGCCCTGCCCGCCCGGACGTCCGCCGAAGCCGCCGCCGAAGCCCGTGCTGCACTCCCCGTCGGTGGCCTGCGAGACGACGATCCGCGTCGCGGCGACCGCGCCCTTGTCGTCGGCCTTGCCCTGCACCGACGCGCACGCGCCGACGGCCAGCGCCTTCGCGCTCGCCTTCGCGGTGGCCGAGTACGTGGTCGAGGAGTCGACGGTCACGGCCTTGCTCGTCGTGGCGCCGTCCTGGCCGGCGGCGTCGACCGTGATGGTCGAGCCGTCGACCGCGGTCACCTTGCCGGTCGTGAAGCCGCCGAAGCCGCCTCGACCACCCGTGCCACCCGTCGGGGCGTCGCCGGGCTGGCCCGCGCCCGCCGTCGGCATGCCGCTCGGCAGGTCCGTCGGGGCGCCCGAGGGCCGGTCGCCCGGGGTCCCGCCGCCGCGCCCGCCGCCGAAGCCGGTCGTGCACTCGCCGTCGGTCGCGGCGGTGACGCTCACGCTCGTCGCGGCCGCGTCGGCGGAGGTGCTGTCGTCGGTCGAACCGGGCGCGCCGCCCGTGATCGCCGTGACGCACGAGCCAACCGTGACGTCGGCGAGCGTGCCGGTGGTCGTCGCGGAGAACGTCGTGTCGTCGCTCCAGGTCACGGTCGTCTGGCCGTCGTCGTCGCGCACCTGCAGCGTCGCGTCGCCGACCTGGGCGATCTGGCCCGTGGTGCCGCCACCGCCCATCGGGCCCCCGCGTGCGGCGTTACCGTCCGCGGCGGCGGGTGCGGAGGGAGCGGCGGTCGCTGCCGGCTCGGCGGTCGCGGCGGGCTCGGACCCGCCGGAGCACCCGGCGAGCACGAGCGCGGCGACCGCGAGCGGCGCGGCGAGCGTGAGGAAGGGGCGGGTACGGGACATGGTGGAGCTCCTGGGGGTGGTGGAAGCCGCGCGGGTCATTCGGACCGCAGCGCGTCGATGGGGGTGAGGCGGGCTGCTCGCGTGGCCGGGTAGACGCCGAACACGAGGCCGATGCCGACGGCCACGACGACCGAGCCGGCCACGGCCGCGCCGGACACGACGATCGACGTGTCGAGCAGCCCGGGCAGGACGTGGGCCGCGACGATGCCGAGCCCGGCGCCGATGACGCCGCCCGCGAGGCCGAGCACGGACGCCTCGACGAGGAACTGGCGGCGGATCGCCCACGGCGGGGCACCGAGCGCCTTGCGCAGGCCGATCTCGCGCGTCCGCTCGGTGACCGAGACGAGCATGATGTTCATGACGCCGATGCCCCCGACGAGCAGGGACAGCGCCGCGATGCCGGTGAGCAGCACGGTCAGCGTCCGGTAGACGGCGGTCGCCGTCGACACCAGGGCGTCCTGCGAGCTGACCGTGAAGTCGGCCGAGTCGGTGGCCGTGATGCCGTGCAGGTTGAGCAGGAGCGTGGTCGTCTCCTGGTTGGCCGCGGAGAGCTGGTCGGTCGAGGCGGCCTGCACGTAGATGGTCGACACCGAGCTGCGCGCGTTGCCGCCGACGAGCTGCTCGGACGCCGTGGACAACGGGACGAGCGCGAGGTCGTCGAGATCCTCCGAGCCGCTGGCACCCTCCGCCGCCAGGACGCCGATCACCTGGTAGTCGTCGTCGCCGATCGTCACGGACTGTCCGACGACGCGCGTGGTGCCGAACAGCTCGGTGGCGGTCTCGGAGCCGAGGACGATGACGTTCGCGCGGTCGGTGTCGTCGGCCGCCGTGAGGAACGTGCCGTTCTCGAGCTCGCGGGAGCGCACGTCGAGCCAGTCGGCGGTGGTGCCCGTGACGGTCGTCGTCCAGTTGGTGTCGTTCGCCTCGAGGCTGGCCGAGGTCGACTTCTCGGGGGCGACCGCGGACACGTCGGGCGCGTTGGTCCTGGACGCGAGGGCCTCGGCGTCGGCCCGGGTCAGCGTGGCCGCCGAGCCGAACCCGCCGCGCACGCCGTCCGTGCCCGTGCTGCTGCCGGGCGTGACGATCAGCAGGTTGGAGCCGAGCGAGCTGATCTGCGCGCTGACGTCCTTCTGCGTCCCGAGCCCGAGGCCGACGGTGAGGATCACCGCGGCGATGCCGATGAGGATGCCCAGCACCGTCAGTGCGGAGCGCAGGCCGTGCGACCGGACGGCGGACCAGCCCGTCCGGAGGGTCTCGAGCCAGCTCACCGGTCGATCACCTCGTCGGACTGGATGAGCCCGTCGCGCACCCACACGATGCGCCGCGCGTGCTGCGCGACCTCGAGCTCGTGCGTGATCAGGACGATCGTGCGGCCCTGCTGGTGCAGCTCGTCGAGCAGCCCCAGCACGTCGGCGGTCGACTGCGAGTCGAGGTTGCCGGTCGGCTCGTCGGCCAGGAGCAGGTCGGGCTCGCCGACCAGCGCACGGGCGACCGCGACGCGCTGCTGCTGACCGCCGGACAGCTCGCCGGGCCGGTTGGCGACCCGGTCGCCGAGGCCGACGCGCTCGAGCGCGGCCGCGGCACGCGCCCGGCGCTCGCCCACGGGCACCTGCCGGTACATGAGCGGCAGCTCGACGTTGCGCCACGCGGACAGCGCGGGCAGCAGGTGGAACTGCTGGAAGACGAACCCGATGCGCAGGTTGCGGATCTGGGCCAGGTCGATCTCGTCGAGCTCGGCGATGTCGTCGCCCGCCAGCCGGTAGTCACCCTCGGTGAGGGTGTCGAGGCAGCCGATGATGTTCATCAGCGTCGACTTGCCGGACCCCGAGGGGCCCATGATCGCGACGTACTCGCCCTGCTCGATCCGCAGGTCGATGCCGCGCAGGGCCTCGAACTCGATGCTGCCGGTGCGGTAGGTCTTGCGGGCGCCGACGAGCTCGATGACCGGGGAGCCGTGCTCGGCGAGAACGGTGCCCGTGGACGCGAAGGCGTCGAAGAGGTCAGCCATTGGTGCCACCGCCCTGCGGACCACCCTGGCCGCCGCCCGGGCCGCCCTGGAAGTCGCCGCCACCCGGGAAGCCACCCTGGAAGTCACCGCCGCCGGGGAGCTGGCCGGTCTGGCCGCCCTGCCGGTTGCCCGTGCCGGCCTGGAACGTCTGCAGCACGACCGCGTCGCCCTCCGCGAGCCCGTCCGTGATCTCGACGAGGTTGCCCGAGGTCTCGCCCGTCGTGACGGTGACCTTCTTCTGCGTGCCGTCGGTCGCCTGGACGGTGACGGTGCTCGCGCCGTCGGCCGTCGTGACCGCGAGGGCCGGGACCGTCAGCACGTCGGTGCGGCGCTCGTAGATGATCGAGACGTCGACGCTCGTGCCGTCGTGCAGCGTCGTGGTGTCGCCCGTGACGTCGACGACCACCGGGTAGGCAGCCACGCCGGACGTGCTGGTCGAGACGAGCCCGACCGAGGCGACGGTGCCGTAGAGGGTGTCGGCGAGGTCGTCGGACGTCATCTCGACCTGGTCCCCCGCGGCGACGTTCGCGACGTCGGCCTCGCTGACCGTCGTCGCGACCTGCCACGCACCGGTCCCGACGATGACGAACTGGCCGGTGCTCGTGGTCGTCGAGGTGCTCGACTGGCTCGACGGCTGGGCGGCGCCGCCGCCGCTGGAACCGGTGGACCCGGTCGTCACCACGTCGCCGACCTCGAGGTCGGCGGTCGTGACCAGGCCCGCGGCGGGCGCCTTGAGCACGGCGTCGTCGACGGCCGCGTCGGCGTCGTCGACCCCTGCCTGGGCGACCTCGACCTGCGCCTTCGCGGCGGCCACCTGCGCGTCCGACGAGTCGGAGCCGTCGGCTGCGTCCTCGGCGTCCGAGAGCCGCGCCTCTGCCTGGGCGAGAGTCGACTTGGCGGACAGCAGGTCGGCGTCCAGCGTCAGCGTGTCGACGGTGGCGAGCACCTGGCCCTTCGTGACCGTGTCGCCGGCCGCGACCTTGACCTTCGTCACGGTGCCCGAGACCGCGAAGCTCACGTCCTCCTGAACGGTGGGCTCCAGGGTGCCCGTGCCGGAGACGGTCTTCTCCATCGTCGACAGGCTCGCCTCGACCGTCCGGGTCGTCGGCCCCTGCGCCTCGGCGGACGCGGGCTGGCGCCACCACATCCACCATGCACCCGTGGCGACGAGCCCCACGATGACGACTGCTCCGACGACCCGAACCCATGGCCGGGTCCTTCTCCAACGCGCGCGCATGCTCTCCCTCACGGTCCTGGTGGCGATCTGATCCAGAACCTAGGGAGGCCACCTGGTGGAGGCGTATCAGGAACCTATGACCAGGCTGTGAGGGCGTGACCTGCGGTTACGCGAGCGTGAGCAGCCCGTCGCGCACCAACCCGCGCACACTCGGCAGCACGTCCGCGGCGACGTCCTGCGCCGGGACCCCGAGCAGGGCTCCGAGCGCGCCGACGATCTGCCCGGCCGACAGGTCCCCGTCGCACGCGCCGACGAACCCGGCGAGCGCGGTCCCGGCCTGCACCGCGCGCCCGAACCCGCCGCCCTGCCGGAGCAGCACCACCTGGGGGTCGACCGCGCCGGGCGTCAGGTAGCGCTCCTCGGTGACGTCGGGTGCGACGACGAGGTGCGCGGCGGCGAGCACGTCGTCGGACGACGACGAGAGCCACGTCTCGGCTGCGAGCGACGCGGCGATCGCCGGCCCGAGCGGCTGCTGCACCGTGCCCGTGACCTCCTCGAGCCGGCGCATCGTCGCGACCCCGAGCGGCGGCCGGCGCAGCGTGATGATGCCGAACCCGATGGCCTCGACGTCCCGCGAGGCGAAGTCGTCGAGCCACGCGGCGTAGCGGGTGCGCCACGCGTCGAGGTCACGGTCCGGCGTGGTGCCACCGTCGCGGATCCAGGTCTCGGCGTACTGCGCCGGGTCCTGCAGCTCGCGCTGGACGACCCAGCCGTCGAGCCCGGAATCGTCGAGCCACTGCCCCACGCGCTCGTCCCAGGACGACCCGCGCGGCACCTCCCAGTTCCCGAGCATCTGCGCGACCCCGCCCGGCGCGAGCACCGAGCCCACGCCCGTCACGAGCTCGCGCACGATCGCGTCGCCCGCCCGGCCGCCGTCGCGGTACTCGTACGCCGGCACGTCGGCAGAGCGCGGCGTGATGACGAACGGCGGGTTGCTCACGACGAGGTCGAGCTCGCTGCCGGCCACGGGGTCGAGCATCGACCCGAGCCGCAGGTCGAGCTCCACGCCCGCGAGGGCCGCGTTGAAGCGCGTGAACGCCAGGGCGCGCTGCGAGATGTCCGTGGCGACGACCTGCTGCGCGTGGCGGCTCGCGTGCAGCGCCTGGATCCCGCACCCGGTCCCCAGGTCGAGCACGCGCCCAACCTCCGTTCGCACGGTGACCTGCGCCAACGTCGTCGACGCGCCGCCGACCCCGAGCACGTGGTCGGTCCGCAGCGCCCGGCCCGTGGCCAGCTCGCCGAGGTCGGACGCGATCCACCAGTCGACCTCGCCGTGGCCGTCGGCCGCGGTGTACGGCCGCAGGTCGACCAGGGCGCGGACCTCGTCGCCGGACTTCTCGAGCAGGCCGAGCCGTGCCGCGCCCTCGACACCCAGGCGCGGCAGCGCACGCTCCACGGCGTCGCCGGGGACCGTGAGCCCGAGCAGGAAGAGCCGCACCAGCGCCGCGAGGGGGTCCGAGCTCGCCGCGCTCGCCCGGAGCGCGGGCACCGGCTCCTCGCGGTGCAGCGCGTCCGCCGCGACGGGGCCCAGCAGCTCCTCGACGCCGACGACGCCGTAGCCCGTGGCCGTGAGGTCCGAGCGGAGGGTCTCGACGAGCGTCGGGTCAGGGTTCGGCGGGGTCATGCGCCCATTGTCGGGTGCGGATGCGCCGCGCGACGAGCGGGCGGACAGTGAGGGGGCCACCCGATGCCCGACGAGGGGAACGACCATGCCCGACGAGACGACCAGCCAGTTCGAGGGCGACTCCCCCGATCCCGTCGAGGCGGCGCCAGCGTCTCGCCCGGGCGACGAGGACCAGCCGCCGCAGGGGCCGACGCAGGAGGACACGCAGCGCAAGATCTACCCGACCGACCCGACGGGGGCCGAGCCGACATAGCTGTCAGCCCGCGGACGGACCGACCGTGACGACGGCGTGCGCCTTCTCGAGGTCGCGCCGCCAGGCGTCGGCGGCCTCGGCCGTGAGCCCGCTTGCTACGACGATGGGCGTCGACGGGACGCCGCCCGCCAGACGCTTGGCGGCCTCGTACTGGTAGCGATGGCGCAGCAGCGCGCCCGTCACCGCGCGGCGATCCGGGCCCACCTCGACGAGCGTGACGTGGACCGCCGTGACGGTTGTCGGGTTCGGAACGGACTTGATCTCGGGCGCGGGGCGCACGACCTTAAACGCCACGAGCTCGGCCAAGGGCAGGATCACGATGATGAAGAGCACGAAGCTCCAGTTACTGCCGATCCACGCGTCAGCGAGGGACATCAAGGGAAACGCCAAGACGAGCGTGACTAGGTAGGCCACGAGAAGGCGCCCGCGCGGCACCATCCCCCAGAACTCCGCTCTCATACCTGCCCCTTTCGTCACCGCGGACATGTTCCCAGCTCACGCGCACGGGCGCGTCACCCGACCGGGCGATGACGTCTGCCATCCGGACACCCGGCCGACGCCGCGGCGGTGCGCGCCCCCGTCGTCCTACGCTGCCGTTCGTGACCCGACTCGAACTCAGCTTCCTCACGTTCGTCCCGTACGACGACCCCGCCCGCGCCGCCGACTCCTTGCGCGACGCGGTCAACCTGTTCCAGTACGCCGAGGAGCTCGGCTACGACATCGGCTGGGTCCGCGTGCGGCAGCTCGAGCGGTTCCTGTCCTCGCCGTTCCCGCTGTTCGGCGCGATCGGGCAGGCCACGAGCCGTATCCGGTTCGGCACCGCGGTCCTGCCCATGCGGTACGCGGACCCGATCGGCGTCGCGCAGGACGCGGCCACGGTGGACCTGCTCTCGGGCGGACGCCTCGAGCTAGGCGTCGCGGGCGGCATCAAGCCCGCCTCGACGCTCCTCGACACGGTGCACGGCGCGAGCGAGCGCTCGTTCGACGACGAGTCGCAGGACCGCATCGCCCGCCTGCGCGCGGCGCTCGCCGACGAGCCCGTCGCCGTCGCGCCCGAGGGCGGCTTCCCCATCGCGCCGCCCGGCACGCCCCTGACCGTCACGCCGCACAGCCCGGGCCTGGCCGGCCGCGTCTGGTACGGCCCCGGCTCGGTCGAGACCGCGGTCCGCACCGGCGAGCAGGGCATGGACCTGCTGGTGTCGACCCTGAACACGAACGACGACGGCCGCTCGTTCGAGGAGGGGCAGCGCGACCAGATCGTGGCCTACCGCTCGGCGTTCGACGTGCCCGGCCGCACACCCCGTGTCGTCGCCGGGCGCATCGTCCTGCCGTCGGTCACGCCCGCCGACGACGAGCTGTTCGCCGACTACATCGCCTGGTATGCAGGCCGGTTCGACGAGCGCGGCCGGCCCAAGCAGGGTGGGTTCGGCGTGTTCAGCCCCACGCACCACGGGTCGCCCGACGAGGTCGTCGCGAGCCTGTCCGCAGACGTCGCGCTGCGGGAGGCCACGGGCCTGGACGTCGTGCTGCCCGCGGATGCGACCCACGCGATGAGCCGCCGCATCCTGGAGAACGTCGCGACGTCGGTCGCCCCGGCCCTGGGGTGGACGCCCGCGCGCTGACGGGCGACAGCACCCTGGTCCTCACGGCCCCACGGGGAGCATCATGAGGCACGAGCCGACGCGGCCTGCCCACCCCTGCGGGCAGGCCGCGTCCTGACATGACGACGGCCCCCGGGATTCCCGGGGGCCGTCGTCGTGCGACGCGTCAGGGGACGAGCGCGTCCTGCGCGGGCACCTGGTCCCGCTCGGCCTCGCGGTCCACGCGCGCCGCCCGCAGCCGGGACGCGACGACCGCCCCGAACGCGATGAGCGCGGCCACGATCGCGATGCCGAGGCGCAGCCCCGTGTTGGCGTCGGGGCCTACGGTCACCACGACCACGGCGGGGGCGATGAGCAGCGCCACGAGGTTCATCACCTTGAGCAGCGGGTTGATGGCCGGGCCGGCGGTGTCCTTGAACGGGTCGCCGACCGTGTCGCCGATGATGGCCGCGGCGTGGGCGTCGGAGCCCTTGCCGCCGTAGTGGCCGTCCTCGACGATCTTCTTCGCGTTGTCCCACGCGCCGCCCGCGTTGGCGAGGAACACGGCCATGAGCACGCCGGCACCGATCGCGCCGGCGAGGAAGCCCGCGAGCGGGCCGATGCCGAGGCCGAAGCCGACGGCGATCGGCGCGAAGGCCGCCAGGAGGCCGGGCGTGGCCAGCTCGCGCAGCGAGTCGCGCGTGCAGATGTCGACGACGCGGCCGTACTCCGGACGCTCCTCGTAGGTCATGATCCCGGGGTGGTCGCGGAACTGGCGACGCACCTCGAACACGATCGCGCCGGCGGCCCGGGTCACGGCGTCGATCGCCAGGCCCGAGAACAGGAACACGGTCGCGCCGCCGAGGATCACGCCGACGAGCGTGATCGGGCTGATGATCGAGTAGTTCATCATCGCCGCGGTCAGGTCGCTGAGCGGACCGCCCGCCACCTCGGCGGTCTTGGTCGCCACCGCGTCGGCATAGGAGCCGAACAGGGCGGTCGCGGCGAGCACGGCCGTCGCGATCGCGATGCCCTTGGTCACGGCCTTGGTGGTGTTGCCGACGGCGTCCAGGTCGGTGAGGATCTGCGCGCCCTCCTCGCTCACGTCGCCGGACATCTCCGCGATGCCCTGCGCGTTGTCGCTCACCGGGCCGAAGGTGTCCATGGCGACGATGACACCGACCGTGGTCAGCAGCCCGCAGCCCGCGAGCGCGATGAGGAACAGCGAGAGGCCGATGGACCCGCCGGCGATGAGGAAGACGCCGCAGATCGCCGCCGCGATGATGCCCGCCGTGTAGACCGCGGACTCGAAGCCGACCCCGATGCCCGAGAGCACCACGGTCGCCGCGCCGGTGCGGGTGGTCGCCGCGACGTGCAGCGTCGGCTTGCTCGTCGTCCCGGTGAAGTAGCCCGTGACCCACAAGATGATGCCCGCGAGCACGACGCCGATCGCGACCGCGAGCGACGCGATCAGGCGGGGGTCGCCGTCGTGGTCCGGCAGGTTGCCGTTCGTGAAGTCCGCGAAGGACGACGGCAGGTAGACGAACGCGGCGACCGCCGCGAGCACCACGCCGATGACGGCCGAGATGTAGAACCCGCGGTTGATGGCCGCCAGGCCCGACTCCTCGCCGCGCACCCGCGTGATGGCCACGCCGATCACGGCGACGATCGCCCCGACGGCCGTGACGATGAGCGGGAACACGAGGCCCTGCTCGCCGAACGCGGCCTTGCCGAGGATCAACGCGGCGACGAGCGTCACCGCGTACGACTCGAACAGGTCGGCCGCCATGCCGGCGCAGTCGCCGACGTTGTCGCCCACGTTGTCCGCGATGGTCGCGGCGTTGCGTGGGTCGTCCTCGGGGATGCCCTGCTCGACCTTGCCGACGAGGTCGGCGCCCACGTCGGCGGCCTTGGTGAAGATGCCGCCGCCGACGCGCATGAACATGGCGAGCAGCGCCGCGCCGAAGCCGAAGCCCTCGAGCACCGACGGCGCGTCCGCGCGGTAGATGAGCACGACGCTCGCGGCGCCGAGCAGGCCCAGGCCGACGACCGACATGCCGACGACGCCACCGGTGCGGAACGCGATCCGCGCACCCTCGGCCCGGCCGCCCTTCTCCGAGGCCGCCGCGGCGACACGCAGGTTGGCGCGCGTCGCGAGCCACATGCCGAGGAACCCGATCGACGCGGAGAACACCGCGCCGACGAGGAAGAAGATGGACCGTCCCCACTTGATGCCGGCGTCGCCGGGCAGCAGGAACAGCAACGCGCACACGACGACCGCGAAGAGGGCCAGCGTGCGGAACTGACGGTTGAGATACGCCGATGCGCCCTCCTGGACCGCTTTGGCGATCTCCTGCATCGACGCCGTGCCCTCACCGGCCGCGAGCACCTGGCGGCGCAGCACTGCTGCGATCACGAGCGCGGCTACCGCGATGGCGGCGATGACGGCGACGATCGTGATGCTCGTGGAACCGAGCTCGATCATGCATCCTCCTCGGAAGTCGGCGTGGTCCCCTGATCACGCCTCGCCCCACGGCCCCGTTGCCGCCGGACCCGGGCAGTCTAGTCACGCGCAACAGCCGGTCGGTGACGTGTCGGTAACGTCTACAACGATTCCTGCCCGGTGAGCGTCTTGGGCTGATGACGCCGGTCGCCCGACCCCGTCGTGGACCGGAGGACGGACGACGTGGACGACGACCCCCTGGCGGTGCTGGCGCGGGAGCGAGGCCGAGCCCTGTTCGGCTACGCCTACCTCGTCAGCGGCGACGCCCGCACCGCGGAGGACCTGGTCCAGGACGCCCTGGTCCGCACGTTCTCTCGTCGGCGCGCGGGGTTCACGCCCGACGACGCCGAGCGCTACGTGCGGCGCGCGATCCTGACCTGCTACCTCGACGGCGTCCGGCGCTCGCAGCGCTGGTCGCGCGTGCGCCACCTGCTCGGGTCGTCCGGCGACGTGGCCGACCCGGCGGTCGCCGTCGGGGCCGTCGTCGACGTCCGCTCGGCGCTCGCGACGCTGGCTCCCCAGGAGCGCGTCGCCGCCGTGCTGCGCTACTGCGAGGACCTCACGGTCCCCGAGGTCGCGGCCCGGATGGAGCTCGCCGAGGGCACCGTCAAGCGCTACCTGTCCACCGCCACCCGCAAGCTCACCGACCTGCTGGGCCCGCTGCCCGCGCTCGAGGAGCTCCCGGTCATGCAGGGAAAGGCCCGGTCATGAACGACCCGCTGCACCGCGCGCTGTCCGACGCCGAGGCGTCCGACGAGGCCGCCGGCTACACCGTGCCCGTCGCGCTGGTCCGCTCCCGGGTCCGACGCCGTCGTGCCGTCCGGGCCGGGGGCGTCGTCGGCGTCGCGGCCCTGGCGGTCGTGGCCGTCGTCGTCGCCACGCCGTCGTTCCTGCCGCGCACGCCCGCCGCCGATCCGCCGATCGGCCCTGCTCCCGGCGTGGTCGCCGACTGGCCCGCGCAGTTCGACCGGTGCGGGAAGCAGGTCGACGACGTGCTGGACGAGGCCGGCGGCCTGGCGCTGCGGGCCACCCTCGCCGCGGCGACGGGGAACGCGATCGCGGTGCACACCACGATGGCGGCACCCGAGTCCGTCACCGACGGCTGGATCTACGGCACCGAGCTCACCGTGGTCGACTCCGACGGCGTCGTCGTCGGGGTCCAGGAGGGACCGAGCGTGCCCGCTCTCGATGAGATCGACGCCTACTACGCCAACGTCCTGTTCGGGGGGGAGCCGTTCCCGCTCGAGTCCGACGACACGCTGCCGCTCGTCTCGTGCGAGCAGTACCCGAGCGGCAACGGCAGCATCGCGATCCCTGCCGGGAGCTACCGCCTGTGGGTCACGCAGACCGTCGGGTACTCCGGCAAGGACGTCTCGGGCAACGGGCGCGCGAGCACCGACCTGCCGCTCGTCGTCGGTGCGGGCGGCGAGCCGTCGCCCACAGCCGATGCCGCTGCCGCCGCCGCGCCGCCTGCCGACGACCTCTTCGCGTGCGGCAGGCCCGTCGACGTCTCGATCCACGCGCTCCCCGACGCGGCCGGCCTCGTGCTCGCCGCGGACACCCCGGAGTCGGATTGGTCGTCGACGGCGCCACCGTGGTCCGTGACGCTCGGGGCGTCGGGCGGGCGGACGATCGACGCGCGGACGGACTCGGCCGGCAGCCTCGCGCTGGTCGACGACGGGGTCATAGTCGGCTTCGTCGTCCCGGGCCGCGGGGCGCTGCGAGAACTGACCGTCGGACCCGACGCGACCGCAGAGCTCGACGGGCCGACGCTCGTGGTGCCGTGCGGAGCGGCCCAGCTGCGGGGCAGCTACGTCGCCTGGCCGTACGTCGTCGCCCAGCCCACCCGATCGGTCGATGCGGACGGTGTCGTCAGCACGCCTGCCTCGCCCGTCGTCGTCGTCGCGAACCCTCGGCAGGTCACGTTCGGCCTGTGACCGCGGCGTGGGCGGCGCGATACTCGCTCGTCGTCCCGTCCGTCCGGACGACCTGCAGCACGTGGTCCCGCACGCCCTCCTCGGCCAACGCCGCGGTCAGCTCGGCGACGTCGGCGTCGGTCAGCACGGTCGGGTCGACCGTCGTGCGCACCTGGACGTCGACCCCGGACTCCAGCACCAGCCGCAGCGACGCGAACGCCTGCGCGGCGCCGCCGCGCCCGGTGACCGCGTCGTACAACCGGGTCGGGGCCTTGACGTCGAACCCCACCCAGTCCACGTGCGGCAGCACTCGGGCGAGCGCCGCCGGGAACGCCCCGCCCGTGTGGAGGCCGACGCCGAACCCCGTGTCCCGGACCTCACGAGCCGCGTCGACCAGCCCGCGCTGCCGGGTCGGCTCCCCGCCGGAGAACACCACCCCGTCGAGCAGCCCGCGCCTCCTGCTCAGCAGGTCACGGATCCCGACCCACGGCACGACGCCGGGCGTGCGCGGATCGAGGATCGCCGCGTTGTGGCAGTAGGTGCAGCGCCACGGGCAGCCCTGCAGGAACACGGTTGCCACGAGCCGGCCGGGCCAGTCGCAGCTCGACATCGGCGTGATCCCGGCGATCGCGAGGTCGTCGGCCCGCCCCTCCGGCTGCTCGGTCGACGCGGGACTCGCGGCCGGGCCTCCCGGATCGGCCCGACCTAGCCGCACCTGTGACTGGCGAGCCAGGAGTGCCGCCGATCCGCTCTCACCAGCCACTCTGGTCACCAGTGCGGCTAGGTCGGTCGTCATCGCGCGAGCGCCGGCTCGCGGAACGGCGTGCGCTCCGCGTGCTCGCCCTTCTTGCCCACGTTGAACGAGCTCACGGGCCGGTGGTAGCCCATGACGCGGGTCCACACCTCGCACTCGCCGCCGCACGTGGGGCACGACGTGTGCTCGCCGGCCAGGTAGCCGTGCGACGGGCAGATCGAGAACGTCGGCGTCACTGTGAGGTACGGCAACCGGAAGGTCTCGAGCGCGCGCCGGACCAGCGCGCGGCACGCGTCGGGCGAAGACATCCGCTCGGCCATGTAGAGGTGCAGCACGGTGCCGCCGGTGTACCTGGTCTGCAGCTCGTCCTGCCGCGCGAGCGCCTCGAACGGGTCGTCCGTGAAGCCGACCGGGAGCTGCGAGGAGTTCGTGTAGTACGGGTTCTCGTCGGTCCCCGCCTGCAGGATGTCCGGCCAGCGCGACCGGTCCTCCTTGGCGAACCGGTACGTGGTGCCCTCGGCCGGGGTGGCCTCCAGGTTGTAGAGGTGGCCGGTGCTCTCCTGCAGCTCGACCATCCGCGCGCGCACGTGGTCGAGCAGCCGACGGGCCATCGCGTGTCCGGCGTCGTCGGTGATGTCAGCGGCGTCGCACGTGAAGTTGCGGACCATCTCGTTGATCCCGTTCACGCCGATCGTCGAGAAGTGGTTGTCCAGCGACGGCAGGTACCGCTGCGTGTAGGGGAACAGGCCCTCGTCGAGCAGCCGCGCGATGACCTCGCGCTTGAGCTCGAGGCTCGTGCACGCCAGGTCGATGAGTTCATCGAGCCGCGCCAGCAGCCCTTCCTCGTCGCCCCCGTACAGGTAGCCGAGCCGCGCGCAGTTGATCGTCACCACGCCGATCGAGCCCGTCTGCTCGGCCGACCCGAAGAGCCCGTTGCCGCGCTTGAGCAGCTCGCGCAGGTCGAGCTGGAGGCGGCAGCACATCGAGCGAACGTCGCCCGGGTTCATCTCGGAGTTGATGAAGTTCTGGAAGTACGGCAGCCCGTAGCGGGCCGTCATCGCGAACAGCGCGTCGGCGTTGGGGCTGTCCCAGTCGAAGTCCTGGGTGATGTTGTACGTCGGGATCGGGAACGTGAACACGCGCCCGGTCGCGTCCCCCTCGGTCATGACGTCCATGTAGGCGCGGTTGATCATGTCCATCTCGCGCTGCAGGTCCCCGTACGTGAAGTCGCACGGCTGCTCGCCGACGAACGGCACCTCCCCCGCCAGGTCCTGCGGGCAGATCCAGTCGAACGTCAGGTTGGTGAACGGCGTCTGCGTGCCCCAGCGGCTCGGCACGTTGAGGTTGTAGACGAGCTCCTGGATCCCCTGCCGCACCTGGGTGTAGCTGAGCCCGTCGGTCCGCACGTACGGCGCCATGTAGGTGTCGAAGCTGCTGAACGCCTGCGCGCCGGCCCACTCGTTCTGCATCGTCCCGAGGAAGTTGACGATCTGCCCGATGGCCGCGCTGAAGTGCTTGGCCGGGCGCGCGTCGACCTTGCCGGGGATCCCGCCGAGGCCCTCCTGCAGCAGCGTCCGCAGCGACCAGCCCGCGCAGTAGCCGGACAACATGTCGAGATCGTGGATGTGCAGGTCGCCCTCGCGGTGCGCCTGGCCGACCTCGGTCGGGTAGACGTGGCTGAGCCAGTAGTTGGCGATCACCTTGCCCGACGTGTTGAGGATCAGCCCGCCGAGCGAGTAGCCCTGGTTCGCGTTGGCGTTGACCCGCCAGTCGCTGCGCTCGAGGTACTCGTCGACCGCTCGCCCCACCTCGACGACCACCGGGTCCGCCATGTCGTGCTCCTTCGCCCGTCTCGCGGCGCCGGGCCCACATGTTGTGGTTGCCCTGGATGCGGACCGCAAGATGTGCGCATTTCTATGCCCGACGAGCGGCGGCCGGGGGGACCTAGGTCCCGCCGGCTCCACCCTTTGCTGGCCCCTCCCGGGCGCCGTCCGGCGTGTCGCCGGCGAACCCGTCTGGTGCGCGCGGCGTGTCGCTCGCGCACGGTCCGCGGCGCGCCCGCGTGGCTTCGCCCGACCGGCGCACGGCTCCGCCGATCAGTTCGCCGATTCGGCATCATCTCGCCGGTTGCAATCGGCGAGAAGATGCCGAATCGGCGAACCGATGGGCAGCAGCTGGCGATGAGGCGGGCGGCACCGGTTTGCGGGGCGGGTCGGGGCTGGGCGGAGCGGCGGGTCAGCGGGACGCGACGAAGCGGAGCGGGTCGCCCGGGCGGATCTGGGCCAGGCTGCCCAGGGCCGACGAGCGCACCACGGCCAGCACGGGATAGCCGCCCGTCACGGGGTGGTCGGCGCCGAAGACGACCGGGAGGCCGTTCGGCGGGATCTGCACCGCGCCGGGCACCAGCCCGATGGGCGGCAGCCCACGCCCCAGCGCATCCGGGCGGCGCTCGACGACCGGGCCGTCGAGCCGCAGCGCGACGCGGTCGCTCGCAGGCGTGGTCTGGTAGCCGCCCCGGGCCGTGAGCACGGCGAGCCCGTCGGCGAACCAGTCGGCGTGCGGGCCAGGGAGCACGGGGACGACGACCTCGTCGGGCCACGGCGGCACGGGCGCGAGATCGACCATCGGCAGCTCGTCGGGCGCGGGACCGACCGGGATCACGTCGCCCGCGGCCAGCGGAGCCGGACCCAGGCCCGCGAGCCGGTCGGCGGAGCGCGACCCCAGGGCCGCGGGCAGGGCGACGCCTCCCCGCACGGCGACGTACGTCCGCAGCCCCCGGGTCGCGTTCCCGACGACGAGCTCACCGCCGTCGGGGACCTCGATGACCGCATCTCGCCCGATCGGTCGACCGTCGAGCTCCGCCGGCCCCTCGGCGCCCGCCAGCGCGACGGTGACCGGGCCGCGTGCGCGCAGCCGGAGCCCGCCGAGCAGCACCTCGATCCCGGCCGCCGACTCGGGGTTGGCGACCAACCGGTTCGCCAGCCGCAGCGCACCGCCATCCGCCGCACCGGACCGCCCGACGCCGACGTGCGCCCAGCCCGGGCGGCCCAGGTCCTGGACCAGGGCGAGCATCCCGGGCGCGAGCACCTCGAGGGCGGTCAAAGGCCCGCCGCCAGCTCGCGCCCGGCACGGGATAGGTGGCGGCCGTCAGCGCCCGCCTCCAGCTCGCGTCCGGCACGGGGCGGGTGAGCGGTGGCCATCAGCCCGCCTCGACAAAGCGCACGCGCGTGCCCGGCGCGAGCAGCGCGGGTGGCTCGTGGTCGACGTCCCAGAGCGGGCGTTCACACCGGCCGATCAACCGCCAGCCTCCGGGGGTCGCCGCGGGGTAGACCGCGCTGAACTCGTCGGCGATCGCGACCGAACCCGCCAGGACGCGCTCGCGGGGACTCGGCCGCCGGGGCACGCGCAGGAGCGGGTCGAGCCCGACGAGGTACGCGAAGCCCGGCATGAACCCGCCGAACGCGACCGTGTACGTCGCTGCCGTGTGGCGCGCGACGACCTCGTCGGCCGACAGCCCCGTCAGGTCGGCGACCTCGTCCAGGTCCGGGCCGTCGTACGTGACCTCGAGCTCGACGACCGGGGCTGCCCGCTCCGCGACCGGCGCGGCCGGACCTGCCGGGAGAGCCCGCACGGCGGTGGCCAGGGCTGCGTGGTCGACCGCGCCGACGCCGCGCAGCAGGAGCGTCCGGGCGGCGGGCACCTGGTCGACGACCTCCGCGAACCGCCCCTCGCCCCGGGCTGCGCGGACCGCGGCGTCGAGCGCGCGGACCTGCGCGAGGTCGTCCAGCTCGACGAGCACGGCGTCGTCGCCGAACGGCAGGACCTTCACGCGAAGGCCCGCAGCTCGACCCCGGCACCCACCAGCACGGAGCGGACGCGGGCCGCCAGTGCGACCGCACCGGGAGTGTCGGAGTGCACGCACACCGACTCGGCCTCGACCGCCACGTCCCGCCCGTCGGCACCGCGCACGAGCCCGCGCGTCGCGATCCGCAGCACCCTCTCCGCGACCTCGTCCTCGTCGGTGACGAGCGCGCCGGGCTCGCCGCGGGGTACGAGCGTCCCGTCGGCCCGGTAGCCGCGGTCGGCGAAGGCCTCGGTCACGGTCCGCAGCCCCCGAGCACGGGCGAGCGCGAGCACGGCCGACCCTCGAAGGCCGACGACCGGCAGGTCGCCGATGCCGTCGACGACCGCCCGCGCGTGCCCCTCGTGGTGGACGACCGCGTTGTAGAGCGCACCGTGCGGCTTGACGTAGGCGACCCGCGCGCCGTTCGCCTGAGCGATCCGGCGGAGGATCTCGACCTGGGTCGCGACCTGCTCGCGCAACTCGTCGGCCGGGACGTCGACGAACCGACGGCCGAAGTTCTCCCGGTCGGCGTACGAGACGTGCGCGCCCACGCTCACTCCGCGTGCGGCCGCGGTCCGGCACACGTGCGCCATCACGCGCTCATCCCCCGCGTGAAAGCCGCACGCGACGTTCGCGCTGGTCACGATGCCCAGCAGCTGCGCATCGAGGCCGTCGACGCCCGGCGCCCAGGCGTCGAAGTCCTCGCCGAGATCGCAGTTGAGGTCGATGCGCGCCACCATGCGCCCAGCGTCCCAGAACCGTCGGGCCGGCGCGTCGCCCGCGCGCTCCAGTCACGCGCGCCGAGGTCGGAGGGTGGGCGACCGATGCGAGGATGGCGGCGTGGACCTGCTGGACGTGCTGGGGGCCGGCGGTCGTCGCACCGATCGGATCACCCACGTGCGCCACATCCCGGCCCGGCCGGGCGAGCACGCCGACTGGCCCGCGTGGGCCGACACCGACCTCGTCCAGGGCTACCGCGCCCTCGGCGTGGAGCGCCCGTGGGTGCACCAGGTGGCCGCCGCGGACGCGGCCTGGGCCGGGCGACACACGGTGCTGGCGACCTCGACCGGGTCGGGCAAGTCGCTCGCGTACTGGCTGCCCGCGCTGTCGAGCATCCGCGCCGACGCGGCAGGCGCCCTCCTGGACCCGGGCCGCATCGAGTCGGTCACTCGCCGCGGCAGCACCTTGTACCTCTGCCCGACCAAGGCGCTCGCCGCGGACCAGCTCGCCGCGCTCGACCGGCTGCTCACCGCCGGCCGCACGCGCGACGTGCGGGTCGCGACGTGCGACGGCGACACCTCGCTCGACGAGCGCCGCTGGGTCCAGGAGCACGCCGACGTCGTGCTCACCAACCCCGACTTCCTGCACTTCGCACTCCTCCCGCAGCACCGGCGTTGGGCACGCCTGCTCGGCTCGCTGCGGTACGTCGTGCTCGACGAGTGCCACGCGTTCCGCGGGGTGTTCGGCGCACACGTCGGTCTCGTCCTGCGTCGGCTGCGCCGGTTGGCCGCCGCGTACGGCTCGTCGCCCGTGTTCGTGCTCGCCTCGGCCACCACCGCGGACCCCGCCGCGAGCGCGGCGCGCCTCCTGGGGGTCTCGCCCGACGAGGTCACGGCCGTGACCGACGACGCCTCCCCCGCGGGCCGCAAGACGTTCGTCCTCTGGCGGCCGCCCGAGCTCCCCGGCACGCCGGGGCCGTGGTCCGAGCTGGTGCCGGACGACGACCCGTGGGCCACCCCGCTGCCCGTTCCTGCCCAGGCCACGAGGGCTGCCGACGACCTCGTCCCACCCGCGCCCGACGACGTCTGGCCGAGCTCTGCAGCTCCGGCCGAGGGCGCCGGACCGCTCGGGACCGGCGAGCGGCTCGTCGCCGACGCCACCGACCGGCCGCGGCGCACCGCGACCGCCGAGATCGCCGACCTGCTCACCGACCTCGTCGTCGCAGGCGCGCGCTCGCTCGCCTTCACGCGCTCGCGCCGCGGCGCGGAGTCGGTCGCCTCCGCGACCCGCTCGCACCTCTTCGAGGTCGACCCGTCGCTCGTCCGGGCGGTGTCCGCCTACCGCGGCGGCTACCTGCCCGAGGAGCGGCGCGAGCTCGAGCGCGCGATCCGCACCGGCGACCTGCGCGCGCTGGCCACGACGAACGCGCTCGAGCTCGGCGTCGACATCTCCGGGCTCGACGTGGTGCTCATCGCCGGCTGGCCCGGCACGCGTGTCTCGCTGTGGCAGCAGGCCGGCCGCGCGGGCCGCGCCGGCGCGGACGGGCTCGTTGCGCTCGTCGCACGGGAGGACCCCCTCGACACCTACCTCGTGCACCATCCCGAGGCGATCTTTGACGTCCCGGTCGAGGCCACGACGTTCGACCCCACCAACCCCTACGTCCTCGCCCCGCACCTGTGCGCCGCCGCCGCCGAGCAGCCGCTGCGGTTCGACGAGCTGGACCTGTTCGGCCCGCGGACGGCCGAGCTGCTCGACGAGCTCGTCGAGCGGGGGGCGCTCCGGCGACGCTCGTCGGGCTGGTACTGGACCCATGCCGAGCCGGCGTCGCGGCTGACCGACCTGCGCGGCGCGGGCGGCGACCCCGTGCGGGTCGTCGAGTCGGTCACGGGCCGCCTCCTCGGGACCGTCGACGCGGCATCCGCGGACTCCACCGTCCACCCCGGCGCGGTGTACGTGCACCAGGGGCTGATGTTCGTGGTCGACGAGCTGCACCTCGACGACGGCGTCGCACTGGTCACGCGCAACGACGTGGACTACGGGACGTGGGCGCGTTGGGTGACGTCGACCGAGATCGTCGCGGTCGAGCAGGAGGTCGCCTGGGGCCCGATCACGTGGGGCTTCGGCTCGGTCGACGTGACCACCCAGGTGCTCGGCTACCAGCGCAAGCGCATCCCGGACATGCAGGTGCTGGGCAGCAGCGAGCTCGACCTGCCCGCACGGACCCTGCGGACGACCGCGGTGTGGTGGACCGCTCCCGCCGCCGTGCTCGAGCAGGCAGGCGTCACCCTCGAGGCCGTGCCGGGTGCGCTGCACGCCGCCGAGCACGCGTCGATCGGGCTCCTGCCGCTGCTCGCCACGTGCGACCGCTGGGACCTCGGCGGCCTCTCGACCGCGCTGCACATCGACACCGAGGAGGCGACCGTGTTCGTGCACGACGCCTACCCGGGCGGCGCCGGGTTCGCCGAGCGCGGGTTCACCCTCGGCGCGACGTGGCTGCGCGCGACCCGGGACGCCATCGCCTCCTGCCGCTGCGCGACCGGCTGCCCCGCGTGCGTGCAGTCGCCCAAGTGCGGCAACGCCAACAACCCGCTCGACAAGGCCGCCGCCGTCCGGCTGCTCGACGCCGTCCTCACGCACGCGACGTCCTGACTCGTCGGGCCGCCTCGAGCCGGGGATGCCCAGATCGAGCCACGCCGAGTGCGCGGACACCCCGCCGGATCGACCCTCCCGGGCCACCCGGCCCGTCATGACCGGCCGCTCACGACGACGGCCCCGCGCGAGCGTGCGCAGTCGCCGCACCCGCGGGCGACGGGGCCGAGACGACGACCGTCACCACGCCGCCCGCGAGCGCGTCGCAGTCGACGAGCCGGCCGCCGTTGCGCCGCACCGCCTCAGCCGCGACGCCGCACGGGTCGCCCCACCCGTCGCGCCAGGCCGAGGCGGCAGCGAGGGCTGCGAGATCGGCGGCGCTCTGCGCCCGACTGCGAGCGCCCTGGGCAGCGGCCAGGAGCCCGAGCACCACGGCGACGAGGCCGAGCACACCGACGACCGCCAGCAGCAGCACCGTCCCCGAGCCGCGCTCAGGAGGGCCGGTCGCGCGCCTCACGGGCGCACGACCGCGCTCGGGGCGGGCGCCGCACCGAGCGACGGCTCCACCCGCGCCACGGACGACGCGCTCGCACGCAGCGCACCACCGCCGAACGGCAGCCCAGCGACGTCCGCGCTGACCGTCACCGTCACCCACCCGCCGGCCGTCGCGATCGCCACCCTCGCCCCGTCGCCGGCCACCCGGCGGGCGTCGACAGCCGCATCCTCGGACCCCAGAGCGGCGGCCCTCGCGCCGGCACGAGCACCGTCCGCGCACCGCAGCTGCGTGATGCCGGCGGCCGCGACCGTCAGGACGGCGACGAGCAGCAGCACCACGCCGGGCAGCCCGACGGCGAGCTCGGCGGTGACCGAGCCCCGATCGCGGCCGTCGGCGACGCTCACAGCGAGAGCGCCTGCCGCACGATCCCCATCAGCAGCCCGCGCACCTCGTTGCCCTTGAGGATGACGACGAGCAGGCCCGCGAAGCCGACTGCCGCGAGCGTCGCGATCGCGTACTCGGCGGTCGCCATCCCCGCCTCGCGCAGCTCACCCTGCACCGCCCGGCTCACCCTGTCCACCACGACCTGCAGGTGCCGGCCGCGGGCGACCGGCCGCAAGTCCGTGCGCGGGCGGGCGGCGCGCAGGCGTCGGCGGACGTGGAGCTCGTCGGGCTCCTCGGCGCCACGCCGCTCGTCGATCCCCGGCCCGTCGTCGGAGGTGGCCTCGCTGTGCGTCGACCGGTCGACGATGCCGGCGGCCACGACCCCGCCGGCCAATTCGCCGTGCACGACGGTCGGGCCACCGCGCAGGACGCCTCGAGAGCCGTCACGCGGCTCGTCGCCAGCGCCGTCGCTAGGTTCGTCGGTCGGCTCGTCGCGCGGATCGTCGCGCGAATCGTCGCGCGGATCGTCGCGCGCGTCGTCGACCTGCCCCGAGAGGCTCGTAGGCGGCATCGTCGGCCGCACGTCCAGCAGGGTCCTCATCGCTCCTCCAACCACTCCAGCGCGCCGGACCTCGACGCCCACCCAGGCTGCGACGTCGCGACGGTGCGCCGCGGGCACGCAGGCCGATTCCGTGGACGACGGACGCTCACCGCGGGGCTGTGGTCGGCTGGGCGCGGGTCGAGGCTCATCCGAGCAGCCCCGCCGCCAGGCTGAACACGAGCGGCACGAGCCCGAGCAGCACGAACGCGGGCAGGAAGCAGAGCCCGAGCGGCAGCACCAGGTGCACACCGAGCGTCGCGGCCGCCGCCCGGGTCCGGCTCCGTCGCTCGGCACGGATCCGTGCGGCCCGCGCGCGCAGGGCGGGTCCCGGCGCGACGCCCGAGGTCCAGGCGGGCTCGAGGCCGTCGGCGAGGTCGCGAACTGCTGCGGGGCTCCCGGACCACGCCGCGGACCACGAGGCGCCGAGCACGAGCGCACCGCCCGCGCGCACCAGCACCGCACCGACCGGACCGCCCATCAGCTCGCCGACGGCTTGCAGAGCCCGCGGGATCGGCGCCCCGGCACTCAGCGCCGCGTCCACGACGTCGAGCAGCAGCGCCTCGTCGATGCCGACCGCAGCACGTCCGTGCGGAGCCGGGTCGACGGCGGGTGGTAGCCGCCGAGCGCGCCCGGCACCGGGCCGCCCCGAGCCGACCCACGGCGCCGAGGACAGGACCGCCGCGACGACGCACACCAGCGCTACCTCGCTCACCCGCCGACCCGGCCCGCGCCGGCGCGCCGCAGCAGGCCCCGCGTCCAGAGCCGCCCCAGCACGAGCAGCCCGGCCCCGAGAACGGCCGACGCCGTCCCGATGCCTCCGCCGAGCACGACGGCCAGCGGATCCGCGCCCAGCAGCCCCGCCACGACGAGCCCCAGCACGGGCAGCCACGCGAGGACTCGCGCGGTGGCCCGCGGTCCCGCGAGCGCAGCATCCAGTTCCGCCGCCGCCTCCTCTTCGGCCGCGACGGAACCCGCGACGTGCTCCAGGACGCCCGCCAGCGGCGCGCCCAACGACCGTGCGACCCCCGCGGCCACGACCACGGCCGCCGCCCGACTCGCGTCGCCACCCCCGGCACTGCGGCGTCGCGCGGGCCCGACCAATGCGGATACGTCCGGCACCCCGTCGCGTACGGAGACTCCGGGCCCGAGCGCGCGCCGCCAGGAGTCCTCGGGCGACGACCCCGCCCGCAGCTGGGCGGCCACGACGAGCAGTGCCGCCGAGAGCACGACCGGGCGCGCGTCGTCCCGCGCGCGCAGCCGGATCGACCGCCCGCGGCGCCGACGAGGCAGCCCGAACCACGTGAGCACCCCGACGATCACCGCGGCGCCGATCACGCGGCCCCCGCTCGCCTGCCCGACGCGAGCCCCCACCGCTCCGCGAGCGCGGGCCACGCCGTCCCCCGCACGGTCGCGCCGCCGGGGTCGGCGCTGATGGCCGTCGCCACCTCCAGGCCGTCGGGCGAGCGCCGGACGACGCCGACCTCCGCCAGGTAACGGGCCGGGCCGGACCGCCGCACGTGCAGCACCGCGTCGAAAGCGCTGGCCGCCTGCGCGTGCACCGCCTCGCGGCTCAGACCCGCGAGCGATCCGAGAGCCTCCAGCCGCGACGGCACGTCGGCCGCCGCGTTGGCGTGCAGGGTCGCGCAGCCGCCGTCGTGGCCGGTGTTCAGCGCGGTCATCACGTCGCCGACCTCGGCCCCACGGCACTCCCCCAGGACGATTCGGTCGGGCCGCATCCGCATCGCGTGCCGGACGAGGTCGCTGAGATCGACGCGCCCTGCGCCGTCGACGTTCGGGCGCCGCGCGACGAGCCGCACGAGGTGCGGGTGGCCGCACTCGAGCTCGCCGGCCTCCTCGATCAGCACGATGCGCTCGTCGGGCGGCACCACGGCGAGCATCGCCGCGAGCAGCGTGGTTTTGCCGGCCCCGGTCGCACCGCACACCAACAGGTTCGCGCGCCGCTCGACGAGGGTGCGGAGCACGGGCGCGAGCGGCGGCGCCAGCGTCCCCGACGCCACCAGGGCGTCGAGCGAGAAGGCCCGCCGTCGCACCGCGCGGAGGCTGATGAGCGTGCCGCCGTCGGCGACCGGCGGAAGCACCGCGTGCAGCCGGGTGCCGTCGGGCAGCCGCGCGTCGACGGCGGGCTCGGCGTCGTCGAGCCGCGCTCCGCCGGCTGCCGCGAGGCGCACGGCCAGGGCGCGGACGTCGGCGGGCGAGCCGAGGTCGACGTCGGTGTGCGCGAGGCGCCCGGCTCGTTCCACCCAGACGTCGCGCGGTCCGTTGACCAGCACGTCCGTCACCTCGCGGTCGTCGAGCAGCGCCTGCAGCGGGCCGGCGCCGAGCATCGCGTCGCGGACGTCCCGGACGAGCTCCGCCGCGGCCGACGAGCCCAGCAGCCGCCCTCGCGACCGGGCTGCGTCCTCGACCGCCCGCGCGATGGCCTCGTCAGACACCGCTCCCGCACCGCCGAGCGCGGCACGGACCGCGTGGAGGATCTCGTCGCCGCTCACCTCGCCGGCCGATCGACCGCGCGGAGGACCGCCGAGACCACGCGGGCGGTCCGCCCAGCCACCCGGAGGCCGCCGTGCTCGATCGACGACGCGACCCGTGCGTCGTCGCGCCAGCTCACCGCGACCGGCAGCCCCAGCGCTCGTCCGACCTCGGCCACGCCCATCCCACCAGGCGCCGGCCCGCGCACGACGAGCACCACCGGGACACCCGGGAGGCGTGCCAGGAGCGCCAGAGCGCCGGCCACGGCGGCGAGGTCGCGCGGAACGACGACCACCACGACGTCGCACGGCACCGACCTGCCCGCGAGCACCTCGCCGCGATCCAGGTCGAGCACAACGGCCCCGAGCACGGCACCGAGTCCGCGGAGCACGTCCCGCACGACGTCGTCGTCCGGCACGCCCGCGCCCGACGAGGACGCACCGAGGACCGCGCACGACCCCCACCTGGGCAGCAGCTCGACGACATCGACGCCCTGCACCTCGCCGCGGGCTCCGGCCAGGTCCGGCCACCGCCCGCCCGGCACGCGCTCGGTCCCGAGGAGCAGGTCGAGGCCGACCGACCCGCGGTCCAGGGAGACCAGTGCCGCCGCGGTCTCGCGTGACAGGCGCTGCGCGAGACCCGCTGCGAGCACCGACGCCCCCACACCGCCCCGCGCACCGAGCACGCCGACGACCCGCGCCGCCGGACGTCTCGGGGGTGCGGGCTGCGCGGCGCGCACGGGCCACTCGACGACATCCATCGCCCGAGCCTCCCCTCGCGCGCAGCGCGAGAACCGGGGGCGAGGCGATCTGTGGACGGACGCGTCGACGACGGGGGCCTGTGGTCGGCTCGGCGAACCAGCGGGCCGGAGTTCAGCCGTCGCGATGTGGGTGCCGCGGGCTACGCTCGCCGCGACCGCACATCCCCGACGCGCGCACCGAAAGCAGACCCGGACCAGCATGGACGCCCATCCGAGCACGGCCACCCGCGAGGCGGCGTTCTTCGACCTGGACAAGACGATCATCGCGACGTCGTCGGCCACCGCGTTCTCGCGGGGGTTCCTCGCGCAGGGCATGCTCACGCGCCGCAAGGTCCTGCGCACGGCCTACGCGCAGCTCGTCTACCTCATGGGCGCGGCCGACGAGGACCAGACCGAGCGCCTACGCGTCCAGCTCTCCCGCAACGTGGCCGGCTGGGAGGTCTCGCAGGTCTCGGCCGTCGTCGCCGAGACCCTGCACGAGGCCATCGACCCCACCGTCTACGCCGAGGCGGTCGCGCTCATCGAGCAGCACCACGCCGCCGGCCGCGACGTGGTGATCGTGTCCGCCTCGAGCAGCGAGATCGTCGAGCCGATCGCCGCCGTGCTCGGCGCGGACCACGTCATCGCCTCACGCATGGCCGTCACCGCCGGCCGATACACAGGCGAGATCGACTTCTACGCCTACGGCGAGAACAAGGCGATCGGCATCCGCGAGCTCGCGGAGCGCGAGGGTTACGACCTGTCGCGCAGCTTCGCGTACTCCGACTCGATCACCGATGCACCGATGCTCGGCGTCGTCGGCCACGGCTTCGCGGTCAACCCCGACCGCACGCTTCGCCGCCTGGCCGAGCAGGAGGGGTGGGGGGTCCTGGCCTTCAGCCGACCCGTCGCACTCTTCGCGTTCGCGCGACGACCCGCCTCGATCGCGGCAGTGGGCGTCGTGGCGCTGGTCGCCGCCGGGCTCGCGGTCGGCTGGTACCTCGGCCGACGACGCGCCCGCGGCTGACCCCCCGCGCTGTCCGCATCACGGGATTCGCGTCCCACCATCCGACATCCCGAACCGGTCGACCTGCACCGACGCCGCCAGCCCTTCCCATCGGCCGGATCGGGGAGTACCACAAGAGTCACAACTGCATGACCGCGAGGTACCCACGCGCAGGAGAGCCCACCTATGGGCAGTTCGACCGGGCTGGACCCGTTGCGAACCACACAGAGCGCGCTTGATCACTTCCGGTCGCAGGCGGAACGGCGGCGCCCCTCGGGACGCCGCCGTTGTGTGTGTCCGGCCGCCGGCACGCCGACGCGGGCGCGACGGATCGCAGGTTCCGCGACAGGTCGCCGATTGCAACCAGCGACTTCTCGACGAACCAGCGACCTGTCAGCGGGGCGCCGAGCGGGCGAGCGGGAAGGTCCGCGCAGCGTCAGCCCGGCGAGAGCGACCCCGCCAGCACGGAGTCCGCCACGTCCCGTGCCGCCGCAGCTCCGGAGTCGACCCCGTCGGCGCACAGCACGATCCACCGCGCGACGGCGGCGGCGTCCCCGGTCGCAAAGCCCGCGGCACCCCCCAGGTACGGGTTCGGCGACGCGGCCCATCCGGCCGAGCAGATCACCGACCCCGTCGGGTCGAGGCCGCGCGACGTGAGCAGCAGCCGGAACACCGCCCGGGCCACGACCCCGTTCCCCGCGACGAACGGCCGCAGCGTCAGCAGCTCACCGTGCACGACGGCAGCGACGACGAGGGCAGGAGCGCGCGACGCCTCGACCAGCGACCCGAGCAGTGCCAGCCGCGCAGCCAGCTCCTCACCGGTGGGCGCAGAGCCGAGGCCCGTCAGGTCCTGGGGATCGGCAGACGAACGCAGCCGCCCGAGGTCCGCGTCCGCGACGAGCCCCGACGCCGCTGCGGCGTGCACCCGCGCGAGCAGCTGCCCGAACGGCGGCAGAGGCGGGGTGTCGCGGGCACCGAGGTCGGGCATGAGCGACTCGACGAGCGCCGACGCGCGCAACGCCCCACCGGCCAGCACGAAAGGGAGGCCCGCGGGTGCCGGGGAGCCGACCGCGAGCGACCGCACGGCCTCGAGCGGCACACGTCCCCCGTCGAGCGCCGCACTTGCCCGCGCGGACCGGATCCCCGCCTCGGCGCGGACCTCGCGCCAGCGGCGGCGGTACGCCTCGTGCCAGCGCAGCTCCTCGCAGGCCGTCCGAGCCCGCGCGAGCGAGTCGGCGACGCCGGGCAGGTCGGCCAGGGCGGCGAGCGGGTCCACGCCCGCCACCCTAGGAGACGACGTCAGACCGCCTGTGCGATCCGCACGCTGTTCCCCGACGGGTCGCGGAACGCGCAGTCGCGCGGCCCCCAGTCCTGGTCGATGGGCTCCTGCAGCACCTCGGCGCCGAACGCCAGCAGGTTCTCGAAGGTGGCGTCCACGTCCGACGAGCTGAACACGAGGAACGGCAACGAGCCCTTGGTGAGCAGCTCCTGCAGCGCATCGCCGTCGGCCTGCGAGCGGCCCGCGTGCGGGACGGAGATGACGATGCCGAGGCCGGGCTGCGTGTCGCTGCCGAGGGTGACCCAGCGGAAGTCGCCGGAGGCCACGTCGTTGAGGATCTTCATGCCGAGCGCCTCGTAGAAGGAGATCGACTCGTCGACGTCGTTGACGGTCACATTGGTGTACTTCAGCGAGATGTTCATGGCCACGACCCTAGAGAGCGGGCCCTACGCGCTGCTTCTTCGATCCTGCTCGATGGGCGCCGGCCGCCGGACGGGCCGCGTCTGCACCTTCGCTACGCACGGCGGCATCGCCTTGACCGCCGCGTGCTCCCGCGAGCGGTAGGCGGTCGGGCTCTCCCCCACGATCTCCGAGAACCGCGAGCTGAACGACCCGAGCGAGGTACACCCGACCTCCATGCACGCGTCGGTGACGGAGGCCCCGGACCGCAGCAGCGCCATCGCTCGCTCGATCCGCCGCGTCATGAGGTAGCTGTAGGGCGTCTCGCCGTACGCGGCACGGAAGCGGCGCGAGAAGTGCGCGGGCGACATGTACGCGCGCTCCGCCATCGTCGGCACGTCGAGCGGCCGGGCGTACTCGCGGTCGATGAGGTCGCGCGCGCGGCGCAGGTCCGCCAACGTCGCGAGCTCGTCGGGAGTCATGCCGACAACCGTAGGACAGGTCGCCCGACGACGGCAGGGGCAGACTGGCAGCCATGCCGGCCCCCAGCGTCTCGTCGTCCATCACCGCCCGCCTGCAGGTCCAGGCCCGCCCCACCGCCGTGAGCGAGCTGACCACCGCGATCGAGGTCGCCGGCGGCATCGTCACCGCCCTCGACGTGACAGCGTCGGGCCACGAGCAGATGACGGTCGACGTCACGTGCGCGACCCGCGGCGAGGAGCACGCGTCGGACATCGTCGAGGCCCTCAAGGCCCTCGCGGGCGTCGTCGTCGAGCGCGTCAGCGACCGCACGTTCCTCATGCACCTGGGCGGCAAGCTCGAGATCACCTCGAAGGTCCCGCTGCGCAACCGCGACGACCTGTCGATGGCGTACACGCCGGGCGTCGCGCGCGTCTGCGAGGCCATCGCGGCCCACCCCGAGGACGCCCGACGACTGACGATCAAGCGCAACACCATCGCGGTCGTCACCGACGGCACCGCGGTCCTCGGGCTCGGCGACATCGGCCCGCTCGCCGCGCTGCCCGTGATGGAGGGCAAGGCCGTGCTGTTCAAGCGGTTCGCGGACATCGACGCGTTCCCGATCGCGCTCGACACCACCGACGTCGACCAGATCGTGGAGACGGTCTGCGCGATCGCGCCGGTCTTCGCCGGGATCAACCTCGAGGACATCTCCGCGCCACGCTGCTTCGAGGTGGAGCGCCGACTGCGCGAGCGGCTCGACATCCCGGTGTTCCACGACGACCAGCACGGCACGGCCATCGTCGTCGTCGCGGCCCTGACCAACGCGCTGACCGTGGTCCGCAAGGACATCCGCTCGGTGCGGATCGTGCTGTCGGGGGCGGGCGCCGCAGGGACGGCGGTGCTGCGGCTCCTGCTGGCCGCGGGCGCGACCGACGTGGTCGTCGCGGACGTCGACGGACTCATCCACGCGGCCCGGCCCGGGCTCACCGAGCGCCTCGGCTGGACCGCGAGCGTCACCAACCCGCGCGGCGTCACGGGCACGCTGCGCGAGGCGCTCGCCGGGGCCGACGTGTTCATCGGCGTCTCGGCCCCGGACGTCATCGGCGGCGAGGACGTCGCGACGATGGCCCCCGACTCGATCGTCTTCGCGCTGGCCAACCCGCGCCCCGAGGTCGACCCCGACGAGGCGGCCCAGCACGCCGCGGTCGTCGGGACCGGCCGCTCGGACTTCGCGAACCAGATCAACAACGTGCTCGCGTTCCCCGGCGTCTTCCGTGGCCTGCTCGACGCGCAGTCGCACACCATCACGGACACGATGCTGCTGGCCGCGGCCCGCGCGCTCGCGTCGGTGGTCAGCCCGGACGAGCTCAACCCGACCTACATCGTGCCGAGCGTGTTCAACCCCGAGGTGACCACGCGCGTCGCTCACGCGGTCGCCGAAGCGGCGCGCCAGGCGGCGACCGCCTAGGCACGAGCGAGCGCGGTCGTAGCCGGCGACCGATGCGAGCGCAGCACCCGGGCCGCGAGCGAGTACATCAGCGCGACGACCACGGCCACGATCGCGACGTCCGTGACGAACGGGAGCCACGCGACGCTCGTCGGGTGCTCCCACGGGCCCAGCGGGCGCGTCTCGAACGGCAACGGCGGGTCGAGCACGGACTGGTCTTGGCCCAGCCAGCCGAAGGGACCGCCGAATCGGAGGATCCCGAGCCCGCTCGCGGCGGTCACGGTCGCCCGGTCGAGCAGTGCGACCAGCACGACGACCGCAACGGACACGACGACGACTGCAGCGGCCGGCACCACGCGACGCATCACCCGGCCAGCATGTCAGCCGCCAAGCTGCGCAGGCGGACGTTCAGCGCCAGGCGCCCCGCACGTACTGCGGCTGCCACCCGGTGGTCGTGGCCGACGACGCGTCGAGCGGCAGCGCCTGCGTCACGACGCCGAGCTCGTGCGCGGCCCGCAGCGCCCACGACGGGTCGCGCAGAGCGCCCCGCCCGACGAGCACCGCGTCGGCCTCCCCGGTCGCGATCACGTGCTCCGCGAGCACGGGGTCGTCGAGCAGCCCGACGGCCGCGACGGCGAGCCCGGCCGACGCGCGCACCTCACGCGCGGCCGGCACCTGGTAGCCCGGCCCGACCGGGATCTCGGCCGCCGCGTTGCCGCCCGTGGAGACGTCGATCAGGTCGACGCCGCGGCCGGCCAGGTCCTTCGCGACGAGCGCGACGTCCTCGACCGTGAGCCCGCCCTCGACCCAGTCGGTCGCCGAGACCCGCACGATCAGCGGCAGCTCGTCGGGCCACGCGGCGCGGACGGCCTCGACCGTCGCGGCGAGCAGCCGCGCGCGGTTCTCGAGCGAGCCGCCGTACTCGTCGTCGCGCACGTTCGACAGCGGCGAGAGGAACTGGTGCAGCAGGTAGCCGTGCGCGGCGTGGATCTCGACGACGTCGAAACCGGCGGCCAGCGACCGGCGTGCCGCCGCGGCGAACTGCCCGGGGATCTCGGCGATCTCGGCGGCGGTCAGCGCCGACGGCTCGGCGTAGCCCGCGAAGGCGAGCGCCGACGGCCCGACCGTGCCCCAGCCACCCTCGGCGGGCGGGACCGAACCGCGCCCGGAGGAGAACGGCGAGTGCGTCGACGCCTTGCGGCCGGCGTGCGCGAGCTGGATGCCGATCTTGGTCCCGCGCGCGTGCACGAAGTCGGTGATGCGGCGCCAGGCCGCGACCTGCTCGTCGTCCCAGATGCCCGTGTCCTGGGGCGAGATCCGACCCTCGGGGACCACGGCCGTCGCCTCGGTGAGCAGGAGCCCGAACCCGCCGGCGGCGCGCGCGCCGAGGTGCACGAGGTGCCAGTCGTTCGGGACGCCGTCGACGGCGGAGTACTGGCACATGGGCGCGAGCCACGCCCGGTTGGCGAAGGTGGTGCCGCGCAGGGTGATCGGGTCGAACAGAGAGGTCATGCAGCCACGCTATGTCCGGCGGGCCGCGTCGGCTGAGGCCCTCGGTCCTTCGTCCCAGGATCCGGCCGGGTGTTCGCGGGACGCTGAACCCGTGCTGACCATCTCCGAAGCCGTCGACGCCCAGGCGGACGCCGCGCACCACAAGGTCGACCTGCTGCGCACGCCCGGCGTCTTCCTGGTGCGGACCGCCCTCGCGGGTGCCTACATCGGCATCGGCGTCGTCATCATGGCGACCGCCGGCGGCCCGCTCGCCGCGGTGGGCTCGGGGTTCACGCCGCTCGTCCAGGGCCTGGTGTTCGGGGTCGCGCTGACGATCGTCGTCGTCGCCGGGGGTGAGCTGGCGACCTCCGCGATGATGATCCTCACGCAGGGTGCCGTCCGCGGCGTGGTCGGCTGGGCGCGCGCCGCGGCCACGCTGCTCGCCGTGCTCGCCGGCAACTTCGTCGGTGCCTTCGTTTTCGCCGTGCTGGTGCACGCCTCCGGTGTCCTGGCCCCCAGCACGCCCGGCGGGGCGATGATCGCGACGATGATCGAGCACAAGGCGGCCGAGACCTCGGGCCAGCTCGTCGTCCGGGGCATCCTGTGCAACCTGCTCGTCTGCCTGGCCGTGTGGTGCGCGGCCCGGCTGCGCAGCGAGGGTGCGCGCATCGCGGTGATCTTCGCGTGCGTGATGGTGTTCATCACCTCGGGCTTCGAGCACGTGGTCGCGAACATGACGACCTTCTCGCTCGGGCTGCTCGGTGGCCTGCCCGGCGCGACGATCGGCGAGTTCGCCCGGAACGTCGCGGTGGTCGGCCTCGGGAACACGATCGGCGGCGCGGTCCTCGTCGGCCTCGCCTACGCCTACGGCAGCCGACCCGCGTCGCCCGACACGCCCGCACCGGAGCGCGAGGCGACGACGACCGCAATACGGTGACCGGGAACGGCGGCGCACCCGCGTCGCCCCCTCGGCCATCACTGGAGCACGGATGAGCACCTCCGACCCCGACCGACCGACCGAAGTCCAGCCCGCCGTCGACGGCGAGCCCCCGCAGGCGCCCGCGAGCGAGCCCGCCGTGGACACCGGCCGCCACGCCGTCGTCCGTCCCGCGCCGACGCCGCCGCCGGAGGACGAGCCGACGAAGACCTTCGCGCGCGTCAGCTCCCGCACCCCGGTCGAGCCCGCCGCGCCGAGCACCGGCCCCGCGACGGCCGTCGTCCCGCCTCCCGCCGAACCCGCGCCGGGGACCAAGGAGCAGCCCGTGGTGGCCGCTCCCGAGTCCACGTTCACGCCGCAGCCCCCGACCGACGAGGAGCTTTTCCCGGACCCGAACGCGCCGCGCTCGACGTCGGTCGGCACGCACGTCGTCGGCGCGATCGTCGGGCTCGTGCTCGGCCCGGTCGCGGCGGGCACGCTGCTGATCGGCCAGGCGCGCATCCTCGAGGCGCAGGTCAGCGGCTGGACGGCGACGGTCGACACGATGGGCATCGTGCTCGTCGGGATCGGCCTCCTGCTGCTCGGCTGGGTCGTCCTGCTCGGCACATGGACGCCCGCCGTCCCGCTCACCGCGGGCGTCGTGCTGTCCGGGCTCGGTGGCGTCTCGCTCATCGCACCCGGCGTTGCGCGCGACCTGACGCTGCAGTACGTCGACTCCTCGGGGTGGCACCTGACGATCACGCAGGTGCTCGTCTCCGGCTCGTCGGGCACGCTGCTCACGGCCGGGTTCCTCGTGCTGCTGTCCGGCTTCGTCGCGGCCGCTGCGCGTCGTCGCGGCGTCCGGCTCGGGGAGTTCCGCGAGCGGCACCGCTGACCTCGGCGCGAGCCTCCGGGCGGAGATGACTAGAGTGCGGTCCGGGGGCTCGCCCCCGTCGCACCGATGCCGCTGCACAGGAGGTCTGCGTGACCGACACGACCCCCGGTGGTCTGGAGAACCTGCTCTCCGAGGACCGCCGGTTCCCCCCGAGCTCCGAGTTCGCCGCCCAGGCCAACGCCCACAAGGACACGTACTCGTGGGCGAACGCCGACCGCCCCGCGTTCTGGGCCGAGCAGGCGCGTGACCTGCTCGACTGGAGCACCCCGTTCGAGGAGGTGCTCGACTGGTCGGGCGCCCCCGTCGCCCGGTGGTTCGCCGACGGGCAGCTCAATGCCGCGTACAACGCCGTCGACCGGCACGTCGAGGAGGGCAACGGCGACCGCGTCGCGCTGCACTTCGAGGGCGAGGCGGGCGACACACGCACCATCACCTACGCGGACCTGCAGCGCGAGGTCTCCAAGGCCGCCAACGCGCTCGGCGCGCTCGGCGTCGAGACCGGCGACCGCGTCGCGATCTACCTGCCGCTCATCCCCGAGGCCGTGTTCACGATGCTCGCGTGCGCCCGCATCGGCGCTCCGCACTCGGTGGTCTTCGGCGGGTTCTCCGCCGAGGCGCTGTACTCGCGGATCGTCGACGCCGAGGCCAAGCTCGTCGTCACCGCCGACGGCGGCTACCGCCGCGGTGCCGCGTCGGCGCTCAAGCCCGCGGTCGACGAGGCACTGACGAAGGGCGAGCACACCGTCACGCACGTGCTCGTGGTCAAGCGCACCGGCGGCGACGTCGAGTGGACCGACGAGCGCGACGTGTGGTGGTCCGACGTCGTCGACGGCGCCTCCGACCAGCACACGCCCGTGCCGCTGGACGCCGAGCACCCGCTGTTCATCCTGTACACCTCGGGGACGACGGGGAAGCCCAAGGGCATCTTCCACACCACGGGTGGCTACCTCACGCAGGCGGCGTACACGCACAAGGCGGTCTTCGACCTCAAGGTCGAGACCGACGTCTACTGGTGCACCGCCGACATCGGCTGGATCACCGGCCACACGTACGTCGTCTACGGCCCGCTGATCAACGGCGCCACGCAGGTCATCTACGAGGGCACGCCGGACACCCCGCACCGCGGTCGCTGGTGGGAGATCATCGAGAAGTACAAGGTCTCGATCCTGTACACCGCACCCACCGCCATCCGTACGTGCATGAAGTGGGGCGAGGAGATCCCGTCGAAGTTCGACCTCTCCTCGTTGCGCGTTCTCGGCTCGGTCGGTGAGCCGATCAACCCCGAGGCGTGGATCTGGTACCGCCGGGTCATCGGCGGCGACAAGGCGCCGATCGTCGACACCTGGTGGCAGACCGAGACGGGCGCGATCATGATCAGCCCGCTCCCGGGCGTCACCGAGACCAAGCCGGGCTCGGCGCAGGTGCCGCTGCCGGGCATCGCCGCGACCGTCGTCGACGACGACGCGAACCCCGTGCCGGACGGCGCGGGCGGCTACCTGGTCATCACCGAGCCGTGGCCGTCGATGCTGCGCGGCATCTGGGGTGACCAGGAGCGCTACGCCGACACGTACTGGTCGCGCTTCAAGGACCTGTACTTCGCCGGCGACGGCGCCAAGAAGGACGACGACGGCGACATCTGGCTGCTCGGCCGCGTGGACGACGTGATGAACGTGTCCGGCCACCGCCTGTCCACCACCGAGATCGAGTCCGCCCTCGTGTCCCACCCGTGGGTCGCGGAGGCGGCGGTCGTGGGTGCGGCCGACGAGACCACGGGGCAGGCGGTCGTCGCGTTCGTCATCCTGCGCGGTGACGCGGGCGGCGGGGACCAGGCGCCCGACGAGGTGCAGACGACGCTGCGCAACCACGTGGCCAAGGAGATCGGGCCGATCGCCAAGCCGCGCCAGATCCTCGTCGTCGCGGAGCTGCCCAAGACGCGCTCGGGCAAGATCATGCGCCGCCTGCTGCGCGACGTGGCCGAGAACCGCCAGGTCGGCGACGCGACCACGCTCGCGGACTCGTCGGTCATGGACCTGATCGCGGCGGGCCTGTCCGCACCGGGGGCCAAGCAGGAGGACTGAGCCGCGGAGCCCGGGGTCGTGGTCGTGCGACTGCGACCCCGGGTTCGCGCGTCCTGGGTCGTCCGCCGCGTGGAATGGGCGGCGGGGCGCGGGTTGCGGGCTGCCAGACTGGCCCCCGATCCCGATCGAGAGGCACCCCGTGGCTGAGCTGACCATCCCCGCCGACCTGCTGCCCGCGGACGGTCGCTTCGGTTCCGGCCCGTCCAAGGTCCGCGACGCGCAGGTCGACGCGCTCGTCGCCCACCGCGCTCTGCTCGGCACCTCGCACCGCCAGGCGCCCGTGAAGAACGTCGTGCGCTCGGTGCAGGAGGGGCTCGCGACGCTGTTCGGGCTGCCCGACGGGTACCAGGTGGTGCTCGGCAACGGCGGCGCCACCGCCTTCTGGGACATCGCGACGTTCGCTCTCGTCCGCGAGCGCTCGCACCACCTGGTGCTGGGGGAGTTCAGCCGCAAGTTCGCACGCGAGACGGCCGCTGCACCGTTCCTGGCCGCCCCGGTGGTGCAGGAGGTGCCCGCCGGTCAGGGCGTGCTGCCCGCCGCGAGCGCCGGCAGCGACGTGTACGCGTGGCCCCACAACGAGACGTCCACCGGCGTGATGCTGCCCGTGCAGCGCGTGGCCGAGGCCGACGAGGGCGCCCTGGTGCTCGTCGACGCGACGTCCGGCGCCGGAGGCCTGCCGGTCGACATCGCCGAGACCGACGTCTACTACTTCTCGCCGCAGAAGGGGTTCGCCTCCGAGGGCGGCCTGTGGGCGGCGATCCTGTCGCCCGCCGCGATCGAGCGCGCGCACCAGGTCGCCGCGACCGACCGGTGGATCCCCGACTTCTTCGACCTGGTCACGGCCATCGACAACTCGGCCAAGCACCAGACGTACAACACCCCGGCGATCGCGACCCTGGTCCTCATGGACTCCCAGATCCGCTGGCTCAACGCTCAGGGCGGGCTCGACTGGGCCGTCGCCCGCACGCGCGACTCGTCGTCGCGCCTCTACGACTGGGCCGAGCGGACCGACTGGGCCACACCGTTCGTCGCCGACCCGGCGTTCCGCTCACAGGTCGTCGGGACCATCGACCTCGACGCGTCCGTCGACGCGGACCGCGTCGTCGCGACGCTGGCCGCCAACGGCGTGCTGGATGCGTTCCCGTACCGGGCGCTCAAGCGCAACCAGCTGCGGGTCGCGATGTTCCCCGCGATCGAGCCCGACGACGTGAGCCGGCTCGTCGGCTGCGTGGAGTACGTGGTCGAGCACCTCTGACCCCTGCCTCGTCGGGCGCCCGACATCCGGGGTGAAACGTTTCGGGCCGTGGAGGCCCGCAGGGCTAACTGGTTGTGTGACCACGCACCCGCCTGCCGGCCGACGACGGCGCGGCGGGTGGGTGCAGCCAACCGGCCGCCGGCACGTGCGCGGCCACCCGAAGCCCCCGGAACGAGGATGTCCCATGAGGTCTCGAAAGTCCCTGCTGCCCGGCGTCGCCGTGGCCACCGCACTCGTCGCGCTCGGCGCGACGACGCTGGTCTCCACGTCGGCGCGGGCCGCCACGCCGCCCGGCCTGCACATCTCGGGCACCCAGCTCGTGGAGAAGGACGGCACGCCGTTCGTCGCCCGCGGCGTGAGCCACGCGCACACCTGGTACACCTCGCAGACCGCGGCCGCGATCCCCGCCATCCGCGCCGCCGGGGCCAACGCGCTGCGCGTGGTGCTCTCCGACGGCACGCGCTGGACCAAGAACGACGCGGCCGACGTCGCGAACATCATCAGCCTTTGCAAGGCGAACAAGCTGATCTGCATGCTCGAGGACCACGACACCACGGGCTACGGCGAGGAGGGCGCCGCCTCGAGCCTCGACACGGCCGCCAGCTACTGGATCTCGCTGGCCTCGGTCCTCCAGGGCCAGGAGGACTACATCCAGATCAACATCGGCAACGAGCCGTTCGGCAACAACGACACCGCCAACACCAAGTGGGCCGGTGACACGGCCGCCGCGATCAAGAAGCTGCGCGCCGCGGGCCTGCACCACAACATCGTGGTCGACGCCCCCGCGTGGGGCCAGGACTGGAAGAACATCATGCGCGACAGCGCGGCGACGGTCGCGGCCGCCGACCCCGACGCGAACACGCTGTTCTCGATCCACATGTACGGCGTCTACAACACCGCCTCGTCGATCACGTCGTACCTCGACGCGTTCAAGGCCAAGGGCCTGCCGCTGATCGTCGGCGAGTTCGGCTACCGGAACAGCACGGCCGACGTCGACGACGCGACCGTGATGGCCGAGGCCGTGAAGCGCAACATCGGCTACTACGGCTGGTCGTGGTCGGGCAACACCGACCCGATCCTCGACATGGTGCTCAACTTCAACCCGGCGAACCTCTCCCCGTGGGGCCAGAAGGTGCTCAACGGGGTCAACGGGATCAAGGCGACGGCCGTGACGGCGAAGATCTACGGCGGCACCCAGCCGACGCCGACGCCCACGCCGACCGTGACCCCGACTCCCACCCCCACCCCCACTCCGACGCCCACCCCGACGGTCACGCCGACCCCCACCCCGACGCCGACCACCCCGGCCGGCAAGGCGTGCACCGCGACGCTCACCGTGAGCAGCACCTGGCCCGGCGGGTACCAGGCGGGCGTGACGATCAAGGCCGGCACGTCGGCGATCGCCGCCTGGAAGACGACCTTCGCTGTCCCGACGGGCGGCACGGTCCAGGGGTGGTCCGGCACGTTCAGCCAGGCGGGCTCGATCGAGACGGTCACCAACGCCCCGTGGAACGGCTCGCTGGGCGCCGGCGCGACGACGACCTACGGGTGGGTGGGGACCGGCACGGCCCCGAGCGCCTCCACCCCGGTCACCTGCACGGCCAGCTGACCCACCCCACCGCCAGAGCAGCTCCACCGCGTGGCCCCGTGCTCCCCCGAGCCCGGGGCCACGCACGCACCAGCGCCGGCCCCAGGGCCACTAGGTGCAGCGTTAATGCCGCTATGCGTAAGTAACGCTGCACCTAAGCGCCGCGCCGCGCCGACCCGCGTCCGCGTCCCGGGCCACTAAGTGCAGCGTTAGTACCGCTATGCGCAACTAACGCTGCACCGAAGCGCCCGAGCGCAGCGCTGCGCCGCAGTCGGGGGCGGCGCGGTGCGGTGTGTGCCCACGACGCCGAGTGACCAGGGTGCGCGTGCTGCGCGGCCTGGCCGGTGTCAGGGGGTCGTCAGGGCCTGGAGGTTGCGGGCGGCCTCGCGGCCGGCGCGGTTGGCGCCGATCGTCGACGCGCTCGGGCCGTAGCCGACGAGCTGGATGCGCGGATCGGCGACGACCGAGGTGCCGTCCATCACGATCCCCCCGCCCGTCCCGCGCAACCGCAGCGGCGCGAGGTGGTCGAGCGCGGCACGGAAGCCCGTGCACCACAGGACCGTCGCGGCCTCCACCGACGCCGGCCCCTCCGCCCAGCCGTTCGCGACAGGGACCTCGTCCCACTCTGCGCCCGTCGCGGTCAGGCGGCTGAACATGGGCCTCGCCGCGAGCACGCCGGCCTCGATGCCTGCGCGGTAGGCCGGGGTCAGCGGCAGGCCGGTGACGCTGACGATGCTCTGCGGGGGCAGCCCCGCGCGCGTGCGTTCCTCGACGAGCGCCACGGCGGCCCGGCCGACCTCCGGCCTGAACTCCTCGTCGCGCCACTGGGGCGGCCGGCGGGTCACCCAGGTGGTCGTCGTGACCTCCGCGAGCGCGAGCAGCAGCTGCACCGCGGAGGTGCCGCCGCCGACCACGATCACGTGCCCGTCCGCCAGCTCCTGCGGCGTGCGGTAGTCGTGCGTGTGCAGCTGGCGGCCGCGGAACGCCGCCTGCCCCGGGTACACCGGCCAGAACGGCTTCGACCACGTGCCGGAGGCGTTCACGAGCCCGCGGGCACGCCAGACGACGCCCTCGTCGGGCCGCTCGACGCTGTGCGACTCGACCACGAGCCACCCGTCGACGTCGCTCACGCGAGCGACCTTCACGGGCCGCTGGACGTGCAGGTCGAACGCGTCCTCGTACTGCGCGAAGTAGTGCGGCACCGCACGCGCGGCGGGTTCCGCGGGGTCGACGACGCGGAACGGCATGCCGGGCAGCTCGTGCACGCCGTGCGCGTCGGCCATCGTCAGGCCAGGCCACCGGTGCTGCCACGCGCCGCCGGGTGCGGGAGAGTCGTCGAGGACGACGAACGTCCGCTCCGCGCGCTCCCACCCGCGCTCGCCGACGGCCGTGTAGCCGCTCGTGCGCAGGTGATGGGCCGACGAGAGCCCCGCCTGACCGGCCCCGATGACGACGACGTCCACCTCGACCGGCCCGTCGGCCGACCGGTGCGCGCCGCGCTCCCGCCGCGACCGCCGGCTGGGCGCCTCGACGGCGACGGGCTCCGCCGACGGCGCCTCGTCGTCCCCCGCACCGAGGTCGTCCACGGGAGCCGCGTCCACATGAGCGTGCGCCCCACCCCCAACGGGCACGGGCCGCGGCGACCCCGCGTCGTCGAACTCCAGCACGAGCTCCATCGTGTCGTCGGACCGGGGAGACGCACGGGCCGGCTCCGGGCTCGCCGGGGCCTCGCGCGTCTCGTCGGGCGGCTGGTCCATGTCCGACCAACGTACCCGCCCACGCGCGCGCCGAGGAGGGCTTCGGCATTTCACCCGCCCCCGCGGACGGCCTGTCGTGGTGGGATGGACGGATGTCCGATCCGAGCACGCCGGTCCAGGTCCGCACGGGGCCGCTGCCCACGCCCGAGGCGGACGAGGTCCGCGAGCTGGCCGCGCGCGCCGCAGCGGTCGACGGCATCGCGCCGCTCTCGGAGCAGCCGCTGCTGTGGCTCGAGGACGACCAGGCGCGGGTCGCGCACCTGCTGGCCCGCGACGAGGACGGCACGCTCACCGGGTACGCGCAGCTCGACGTGAGCCTCGCCGCGACGGTCCGCGGCGAGCTGGTCGTCGACCCCGCGCACCGCCGCCGCGGCGTGGGCCGGGCACTGCTGGCGGCCGGAGCGCCCGTGACCGACGACGTCCTCGACCGGGTGCTGCACGTGTGGGCGCACGGCGACCTGCCCGCGGCCCGGGCGTTCGCCGCCGACGCGGGGATGCCGGTGGTCCGCGAGCTGTGGCAGATGCGCCTCGAGCCGCTCGAGCGCGGCGGTGACGTGGTCCTGCCCCCCGGCGTCACGCTGCGCCAGTTCGTGCCCGGCCAGGACGAGGACGCCTGGCGGCGCGTGAACTCGCGCGCGTTCGCGCACCACCCCGAGCAGGGCCGCATGACGTCGGCCGACCTGCGCGCGCGCGAGCTCGAGGCCTGGTTCGACCCGGCCGGGTTCCTGCTCGCCGAGCGCGACGGCAAGCTGCTCGGCTCGGTGTGGACCAAGGTGCACCCGGCCGGGGAGCACGGGCCCGTGCCGGTCGGCGAGATCTACGTCGTGGGCGTCGACCCCGACGCGCAGGGCCTGGGCCTGGGCAGCGCGCTGACCGTCGCGGGCCTCAACCACCTGGCCGCGCGGGGACTGTCGGCGGCGATCCTCTACACCGGCGCGGAGAACACCGTCGCGATCCGGACGTACCGCCGCGCCGGGTTCGAGAAGTCGGCGACGGACGTGATGTTCGGTTCCGATACCCGCCGTTCACCGACCGGTGCCACGATGGCACCATGACGGACGCACCTGCGCTCGAAGCCGAGCTCGCCGCCCACATCGCCGAGCACGTCGCGGCCCCCGAGACCGCGCCCGAACCCGCGCCCTCGGAGCCCCTGCCCGACGACAGGTTCAGCGACCGCGAGGTCTCCTGGCTCGCGTTCAACCAGCGCGTGCTGGAGCTGGCCGAGGACCCGGACCTCCCGCTGCTCGAGCGCGTGCGGTTCCTGGCGATCTTCGCGTCCAACCTCGACGAGTTCTTCATGGTCCGCGTCGCCGGCCTCAAGCGCCGCATCGCGACCGGCATCGCGGTGACGGCCGCGTCGGGCCTCGCGCCGCGGCAGGTCCTCGAGGCCATCAGCGAGCAGGCGCACCAGCTCATGGACCGGCACGCGCGCGTGTTCGCCGAGCAGGTCCAGCCCGCGCTGGCCCGTGAGGGAATCACGCTCGTGCGCTGGCAGGACCTCGGCGAGAGCGAGCAGGACCGCCTGCGCAAGTTCTTCCGGCGCCAGATCTTCCCGGTCCTGACGCCGCTCGCCGTGGACCCCGCGCACCCGTTCCCGTACATCTCGGGCCTGTCGCTCAACCTCGCCGTGGTCGTCGTGAACCCGACGACCGGCAAGGAGCACTTCGCCCGCGTCAAGGTGCCGCCCCTGCTGCCGCGCTTCATCGCGGTCGACGCGAGCGGCCGCCCGAGCGCGCCCGACGAGCAGACCGCGAGCGTCGAGAAGGGCCCGACGAGCTTCGTGCCCGTCGAGGACGTCATCTCCGAGCACCTCGAGCACCTGTTCCCCGGCATGGAGGTCCAGGAGCACCACACGTTCCGCGTGACCCGCAACGAGGACGTCGAGGTCGAGGAGGACGATGCCGAGAACCTCCTCAAGGCGATGGAGAAGGAGCTGCTGCGCCGCCGGTTCGGCCCGCCCGTGCGGCTCGAGATCGCCGAGGGCATCAGCCCACGCATCCGCCGCCTGCTCATCCGCGAGCTGGGCATGGCCGACGACGAGGTCTACGAGCTGCCCGCGCCGCTCGACCAGACCGGGCTCAACCTCATCGCCGACCTCGACCGCGCCGCCCTGCAGTTCCCGCGGTTCGTCCCGACCACCCACCGCCAGCTGGCCGAGGTCGAGAGCGCGACCCCGACCGACGTGTTCGCCAAGATCCGCGAGCGCGACATCCTGCTGCACCACCCGTACGACTCGTTCTCCACGTCGGTGCAGACGTTCCTCGAGCAGGCCGCGGCCGACCCGCAGGTGCTGGCCATCAAGCAGACCCTCTACCGCACGTCGGGCGACTCCCCGATCGTCGACGCCCTCATCGACGCCGCCCAGGCGGGCAAGCAGGTGCTGGCGCTGGTCGAGATCAAGGCCCGGTTCGACGAGCAGAACAACATCTCCTGGGCCCGCAAGCTCGAGCAGGCCGGCGTGCACGTGGTCTACGGCATCGTCGGGCTCAAGACGCACTGCAAGCTCAGCCTGGTGGTCCGTCAGGAGTCGGACGGGCTGCGCCGCTACAGCCACGTCGGCACCGGCAACTACCACCCCAAGACCGCGCGCCTGTACACGGACGTCGGCCTGCTGACGGCCGACCCCGAGGTGGGCCAGGACCTCACGCGGCTGTTCAACCAGCTCTCCGGGTACGCGCCCAAGAGCCGGTTCCACCGCCTGCTCGTCGCCCCGCGCAGCGTGCGCGCCGGGCTCGTCGAGCGGATCGACCGTGAGGCCCAGGCCGCGCGCGACGGCCACCCGGCGTGGATCAAGATCAAGGTCAACTCGATGGTCGACGAGGCCACGATCGACGCCCTGTACCGCGCGTCCCAGTCGGGCGTGCCGGTCGACATCGTCGTGCGCGGCATCTGCTCGTTGCGCCCCGGCGTCCCGGGACTCAGCGAGAACATCCGCGTCCGCTCGATCCTGGGCCGCTTCCTCGAGCACGCCCGGATCTTCGCGTTCGCGCACGCCGTGCCGACCGAGGACGACACGTTCGAGGGCCCCGACGTGTTCATCGGCAGCGCCGACCTCATGCACCGCAACCTCGACCGGCGCGTCGAGGCGCTCGTCCGGATCGCCGACCACGATCAGATCGCCGAGCTCGTCGACCTGATCGACGAGTCGATGGACGAGGGCACCGCGTCCTGGCACCTCGACGCCGAGGGCGCCTGGACCCGTCACGCGCAGGGGCCGGACGGGCCGCTCGTCGACCTGCAGGCCCAGCTCATCGCGCGGCAGCGTCGGCGCCCGGGCTCGGGCCGGTGAGTCACCCGACCCACCCGGCGGTCGTCGAGGCCGCCGGCGCCCTGGTGTGGCGCGTCCGTACGGGGCGGCTGCAGGTCGCACTCGTGCACCGTCCTCGCTACCGCGACTGGTCGTGGCCCAAGGGCAAGCTCGACCCGGGCGAGACGATCGTGCAGGCCGCCTGGCGCGAGGT
This sequence comes from Cellulomonas rhizosphaerae, assembly GCF_003470205.1. Classification (GTDB taxonomy): domain Bacteria; phylum Actinomycetota; class Actinomycetes; order Actinomycetales; family Cellulomonadaceae; genus Cellulomonas; species Cellulomonas rhizosphaerae. The sequence continues at coordinate 6,996 of NZ_QWKP01000218.1, read as the reverse complement.
CGCCGAGGAGACGACGCACGACGTCGTGCTCGGCATACCGCTGCCCGGCCTGGAGTACAAGATCTCCGACGGGCGCACCAAGCGCGTGCGCTACTGGGCCGCCCAGGTCGCGGGCCGGCAGGACGCCGCCGCGCTGCGCGCCCGGCCGCCGGTCCCCCGTGCCTCGATGGACGAGATCGACCAGGTGCGCTGGTTCGACGTGGACGTCGCGGCTCAACGGCTCACCCGGTCCGACGACGCCGTCCCGCTGGTCCACCTCGTCGAGGCCCACCGCAAGGGGCGGCTCGATACTCGCGCGGTCGTCGTCGCCCGGCACGGCCGCGCGACCCGTCGGTCCGCGTGGAAGGGCACCGAGCTGGACCGGCCGCTGACCGCCGTGGGCGCCCGGCAGGCGACCGGGCTCGTCCCGGTCCTGTCCGCGTTCGGTGCGTCCCGCATCGTCTCGAGCGAGTGGGGCCGCTGCGCTGCGACCGTCAAGCCCTACGGCGCCGCCGCGCAGGTGCCGATCGAGATCTCGCCGCTGCTCACCGAGCAGGAGCACACCGTGTCGCCCGCGCGCGTGGCCCGGCAGCTCGTCGACCTGCTGGAGTGGCCGGGCGACTCGGTGCTGTGCACGCACCGACCGGTGCTGCCGACCGTCCTGGACGTCCTCGCCCAGCACGCCCGACGATCCGTCGTCGACGCGATGCCCACCGACGACCCGTTCCTCGAGCCGGGCGAGGCGCTCGTCGCGCACGTCGCCCAGACGGCCAAGGGGCCGCGGGTCGTGGCCGTCGAGCGGCACAAGCCCGTCGCGGCCTGACCGTCGCTGATCACACCCCGATCAGGCCGCTATCGGTTGAGGATCGGGTTCAGCACGAAGTAGAAGAGCGAGGCCACGGCTGCGGCGGCCGGGATCGTCAGGACCCACGCGATGCCGATGTTCTTCGCCACGCCCCAGCGCACCGCGGAGGCCCGCTTGGTGGCGCCGACGCCCATGATCGCCGAGGTGACCGTGTGCGTCGTCGAGACGGGCGCGTGCAGCACGAACGCGTTGACGTACAGCACGGTCGCGGAGACGGACTCGGCGACGAAGCCGCGCGCCGGGTCGACCTCGATGATCTTGCGCCCGAGCGTGCGCATGATGCGCCACCCGCCCGAGTACGTTCCGGCGGAGATCGCGGCGGCCGCGCAGACCTTGACCCACAGCGGGATGCCGTCGTCCGGGTTCGCCCAGCCGACCGTCAGCAGCGCGAGGTAGATGACACCCATCGTCTTCTGCGCGTCCTGCAGGCCGTGGCCCAGGGCCATCGCCGAGGCGGAGACGGTCTGCGCGAGGCGGAAGCGCCGCATCGTCTTGGCGGGCGCCGCGTTCCGCAGCAGCCACAGCACGCCGACCATGATCGCGAACGCGAGCAGGAAGCCGACGAGCGGGGAGAAGACCATCGGCAGCACGACCTTCTCGTACACCGACTGCCAGTAGACGCCGAGGCTCGCGGCAAGGCCGGCGCCGACGAGGCCACCGATCAGCGCGTGCGTCGACGAGGACGGCAGGCCGAACCACCAGGTGATGAGGTTCCACGTGATGGCGCCGACGAGCGCACAGACGATCACGACGAGCGCCTGGTGCCCAGTCGCGTCCTTGAGGTCGACGATCGACGTCGCGATCGTCTCGGCGACCGCCGTTCCCAGCAGGGCGCCGACGAAGTTCATGACGGCCGCCATGGTGAGCGCGACCCGCGGCGTCAGCGCGCGCGTCGACACCGAGGTCGCGATGGCGTTCGCTGCGTCGTGGAAACCGTTGGTGTAGTCGAAGCCGAGCGCGAGCGCGATGACGACGACGACGAGTGCTGCTTCCACCGTGGCTCAGGACTCCTTGAGCGCGATGGTCTCGACGGTATTCGCCACCTTCTCGAACGCGTCGGCGGCGTCCTCGAGCTTCTCGACGATCTCCTTGAGCTTCATGAGCTCGATCGGGTCGGCGATCTCGTCGAACATCTGGGCCAGCAGCTTGCGGTGGATCTTGTCTGCCTGGTTCTCGAGGCGGTTGACCTCGACCCAGTACTCCGAGAGCGAGTCCATCGAGCGCAGGCGCGGCATCGCGTCGGCGGTCAGCTCGGCGGCACGCTGCAGCACCTGGACCTGGTCCGAGACGCGCGCGGGCAGCTCGTCGACCTTGTACAGGACGATGAGGTCAGCGGCCTCGTCCATGTAGTCCATGCAGTCGTCGAGGCTCGACGCGAGGTTGTAGATGTCGTCGCGGTCGAACGGCGTCACGAACGTCTGGTTCAGGCGACGCATGATCGTGTGGGTCGCGTCGTCGGCTGCGTGCTCCGCCTCAGCGATCGCCTTGCCGATCTCCTTGCGGGTCGGCCGGTCCGCGCCGAGCATCTCGCCCAGGAGGTTTGCTCCGGTGACCAGGTGCTTGGCAGAGGCGGCGAAGAGGTCGAAGAACGTGGTGTCGCGCGGTGTCAGGCGCAGGCGCACGGGAGGCTCCGGGGAGGGGGACGGCGGACGGAAATCAGGCTAGGACAAGCCCCCTTGATTACCTAACGCGAGGCGACTCGGGGGTGCACACATGGTGACACCCGAACGACGCGCTCGGGACCGCTTTGGTCCCTCCCGCGACGCATCTCGTACGTCGTGGCCCTCGACCACGCTCGCGCCCCGCCGTTCCGCGCGCGCCGAGGGTGGCGAGCCTCACTCGGAGCCCTGCCCAGCAACCCGCCGCGCCCGCTCCACCCGAACCGGCGCGAACCACCCGTCCCGGGCACGAGCACCCCGATGCGCTCAGGCGATCACCCCATCCGCGCTCTCCCGTCCGCAGCGCCCGCCGCCCCCGCGGCACCCCGCTCCCCCCGATGAACGCAGGTCTCGTTGAACCATTCGCGCCGCTCACGTGCACGCGCGCTGCAACGATCCCTGCATTCACAGCAGTTCAGGGATCGGGGGGGTGGGCGACGCCGGGCCGGTGGGTCCTGGCCGGCGACGGGGCGAAGCACCGGCGCAGCAGGCGTGCCCGCTAGGGCGACGCCGGGCCGGGAGCGCCTCTCGGCGCGGGGCCACTCGAAGTGGCTTGAAATGGAGCCCGGGGCTACCGCGACCCGGCGTCGCCCTCCATGCTACGCCCGGCGCCGCGGCACCGGCCGGGTCCGGGCGTCGTCACTCGAGCTTGCCGGCCCGCCACAGGGCGGCGGCGTGCTCGAGCTCCTCGGCGGTCCGCACGAGCGACGCCGCGCCGTGGGTCAGCCGCACCGCGCCGCCGGGATCGACGACGTCGAGGTGGTCGGCGTCGAACGCAGCCCCCGCAGCGAGCACCCGGCAGAACGAGGCGGCCCGCTCGAGCGCGACGTCGAGGTCCCCGGTGTACACGCCGGACAGCACCGCGTCGGCGACCGCGCGGACGTCGGCCGGGCCGGCGGCGTCGGCCACGCCGGCCACGACCTCGTGCACCGGCGCTGCGCCGACACCGAGCCGGTAGCGGTCGGCGACCGTGTCGGGGTCGCGCCGCACCCACTCGCGCAGCACGTAGAGCCGCCAGAGCGCCCCGGGCAGGGTCGGCGCGGGTGCGTCGGACCAGAGTGCCGCGACGACGTCCAGACCTTCGGTCTCGACGAGGGCGATGAGCCGCGCCAGCACGTCGGGGTCGGCGTTCGCGCGCCCGTGGTGGACCAGCGCGGCGGCCGTCGTGTGCGCGACCTGCGAGCGCAGGGCCGGGTCGAGTCCACCGGGCAGCTCCTCGGCCTGGGCCGGGTCGAGCATCGCGGGACGACGAGGGCGTCGGGCTTCCGAGTCGGACATCACCACCTCCGCCGACCATCCTGCCTCACCCCTCCCGGCACCCCCGAGAGTTGGGTAGTGTCCGAAATGCTCCTCGACGTGCAAGGACGCAGGTCGCGGGCCAGAGTTGGGGAAAGCACACCCCGGGAGGCACCTGGGGGCGGAGCCGGAGGAGCCTGGACCATGTCCCACACCCCAGAGCCACCCCAGGGCGGAGCGGCATCGGCCGCGCAGTCCGGGCGGCACCCTCACCACAACCGGGCGATCGCCCTCGCGGTCGCGGCGGCCGTCGGTGGCTTCCTGTTCGGCTTCGACAGCTCCGTCATCAACGGCGCGGTCGACGCGATCGCGGTGCAGTTCGACCTCGGCGACACGCTCAAGGGCTTCGCCGTCGCGGTCGCGCTGCTCGGCTGCGCGTTCGGTGCCTGGGCGGGCGGCAAGCTGGCCGACCGGTGGGGCCGCACGCGCGTCATGTTCCTCGGCGCGGTGCTCTTCTTCGTCTCCTCGATCCTGTCCGGCATCGCGTTCGGCGTCTGGGACCTGATCCTGTGGCGCGTGATGGCCGGTATCGGCATCGGCATCGCCTCGGTCATCGCCCCGGCGTACATCGCCGAGATCGCGCCCGCCGCGATGCGTGGCCGCCTCGGCTCGCTGCAGCAGCTCGCGATCACCATCGGTATCTTCGCGGCCCTGCTGTCCGACCAGATCATCGCCAGCTCGACGAGCCCGACGGGCGACCAGCTCGCCGCCTCGGCCGAGCTCTGGGGCCTCGAGGCCTGGCGGTGGATGTTCATCGTCGCCGTGATCCCGGCCGCCGTCTACGGGATCCTCGCGCTGATGATCCCCGAGTCGCCGCGCTACCTCATCTCTCGCGGGAAGCGCGAGGAGGCGAAGACGGTGCTCGCCTCGGTGCTCGGTCCTGACGAGGACGCCGAGCAGCGCATCTCCGAGATCGAGCGGACGATCGAGGCGGACAAGAAGCTCGAGCAGCAGGCCAGCCTGAAGGGACCTCGGTTCGGGCTCCTGCCGGTCGTCTGGGTCGGCATCCTGCTGTCGGTGTTCCAGCAGTTCGTCGGCATCAACGTGATCTTCTACTACTCCAACACGCTGTGGCAGGCGGTCGGATTCGACGAGAGCGACTCGTTCACGATCTCGACGATCACGTCGGTCACGAACGTCGCCGTCACGTTCATCGCCATCGCGCTCATCGACAAGATCGGCCGCCGCCCGCTGCTGCTCATCGGGTCGGCCGGCATGGCCGTCTGCCTCGGGATCATGGCGATCGCCTTCACTCAGTCGTCGGGCACGGGCGACGACGTCTCCCTGCCGGGCGCCTGGGCCCCGGTCGCGCTCGTCGCTGCCAACCTGTTCGTGGTCTTCTTCGGCGCCACGTGGGGTCCGCTCGTCTGGGTGCTGCTGGGCGAGATGTTCCCCAACCGCATCCGCGCCGCAGCGCTCGGCGTCGCGGCGGCGGCGCAGTGGATCGCCAACTTCGCGATCACCATCTCGTTCCCCCCGCTGCTCGGGGCATTCGGCGCGACCATCCCGTACGCGATGTACGCAGCCTTCGCCGCGCTCTCCTTCTTCTTCGTGCTCACCAAGGTCCCCGAGACCAAGGGGCGCCAGCTCGAGGACATGGAGGGACTCCAGGTCGAGCGCAAGGGCCGCGGCGCCGCCGCCCAGCCTTCGTAGTCACGCACGTCCCGACGAAGGGCGCCCGACCCACCGCGGTCGGGCGCCCTTCGTGCGTCCGAGATCACCCGGAGAAAAGTTGCTTGCTGCAAGCATCGGTGTATATGGTTGCAGCAAGCAACCAAGGAGATCCATGAGCGTCCTGCTCGACGAGCCCGAGCGCGCGACCGCGAGCCCGCACCTCACCCTGCTGCGCGCGGTCGAGCAGTTCACCCGCACGCTCCGCGAGGGCGGCGCGACGCTCGCGCGGACGGTCGACTGCTCGCGAGCGACGCTGGCGATCATCCGCACGCTCGACCTGCGCGGCCCGCTGCCCGTCAGCGAGATCGCCCAGGTGCTGCGCGTCGACATCTCGGTCGCGAGCCGCCAGGTGAGCCTCATGGTCGACGACGGCTTCGTCGAGCGGATCGTGGATGCCGACGACCGCCGCGTGCGGACCATCGCCCTGACGGCCGCGGGCCGGCGGCGCACCCGGGAGATCGAGCACGCGCTCGAGGCCCGGGTCCGCGACGTGTTCGCCGCCTGGTCCCCCGCCGAGGTCGACGCCGCGACGACGGTCCTGCACCGGCTCGCCGCGGCCATCGACGCAGCCGAGCACCCCCACGCCTGACCCCCACCTTCGACCTGCCGACGACGCCGGGCCGCCCCATCCCCGCACACAGAAGGAACACCGCGTTGAGCACTGAAGTCAGCACCGAAGACGTCAAGGCACCGGCCATGACGCACCGCGAGGTCCTCGAGGCCCTCTCGGGCATCCTCCTGGGGATGTTCGTCTCGATCCTCGCGACGAGCGTCGTCTCCTCGTCCCTGCCCCGCATCATCACGGACCTGAACGGCAACCAGTCCGCGTTCACCTGGGTCGTCACCGCGACCCTGCTGACCACGACGATCTCCACCCCCATCTGGGGCAAGCTCGCCGACCTGGTCAACCGCAAGCTGCTCATCCAGCTCGCGCTGGTCATCTCGGTCGTGTCCGCGGCGCTCGCCGGCTTCTCGCACAACACCGAGATGCTCATCGGCATGCGCGCCCTGCAGGGCATCGGCGCGGGCGGCCTGACCGCGCTCGGCAGCGTCCTGATCGCCGACATCATCAGCCCGCGCGAGCGTGGCCGGTACATGGGCTACATGGGTGCCGTCATGGGCGTCGCGATGGTCGGCGGCCCGCTGCTCGGCGGCGTGCTCACCGACTCCGCGCTCGGGTGGCGCTGGAACTTCTTCGTCGGCCTGCCGTTCGCCGTCGCGGCCATCGTCGTGCTGCAGCGCACGCTGCACCTGCCCAAGGTCGTGCGTCGCGTCGTCAAGATCGACTACCTGGGCGCCGCGCTCATCTCCGTCGGAATCGCGGGCCTGCTGCTGTGGATCACGTTCGCGGGCGACAAGTTCGCGTGGGGCTCGTGGCAGACCGCCGCCATGGTCGGCGGCTCCCTCGTCGCGCTCGCGCTGGCGATCTGGGCCGAGTCGAAGGCCGCCGAGCCGATCATCCCGCTGCACCTGTTCAAGAACCGCACGTTGGTCCTCGCGGTGATCGGGAGCGTCGCCGTCGGC